>CAZWQX010000062.1:0-21128 GCA_964635965.1 uncultured Cryomorphaceae bacterium | reverse complement strand
CTGCGATGTACCGTTTTGACGAATCTGTAGACCTCGCTACGGATAGAGCAAGTGCCGGTAGATCAAATGAGATTTCCCATTATGCGGGTCTGAAAGGAGAACTTGTATTCGACAATACACTTCCGATGGGATTAAATCTTCGTCGAGGTATGAGGTGGAAGATTTGGGGCGAATACTATCAGGATCCTACAAACACCGACAGAACATTTATGACTATCGGTCTTGATTGGAGAAATTACCTGCGCATTCACAGAAATCTCATCCTCGCTAGCCGATTGGGCTGGAGCACCTCACTTGGAGCAGAAAGATTGGCCTTTTTCTTAGGATCGGTAGACAATGTATTGAACCCACGAGAAGACAATTCGATTCCACTAGATCCTGAACAGAATTATCAGTTTCAGACGCGAGGTGCACCTATGAGAGGTTTCTTCGCCAATGCCAGAAACGGTAACAGTTTCGCCGTTATCAATAACGAGATCCGTTGGCCTGTTTTCAGCTATTTCTTCAGAAAACCATTAAAAAGCGACTTCTTGGAAAAGTTCCAAATTCTTGGATTCTTCGATGTTGGTTCAGCTTGGACAGGTCCTACTCCATATTCTGACGAAAACAGCTTCAACAATACCGTTATCAACACGGGTAATCTGACGATTGAGATTGAAAACAACCGTGATCCTGTTGTCTACGGATATGGATTCGGATTGAGAAGTAAAATACTTGGCTATTTCATTCGCGCTGATTGGGCTTGGGGTGTAGATGATGGCATCGTCCTCGACAGGGTATTTTACATATCTTTAGCCATGGACTTTTAGTCCTTAATCCCCATTAACAGAAAGTTTTAGAATGGTTCATCTTGAGGAGTTGGCCGCACGAGCAGATGCGGCATTAGGCGATTTGGTTGGAATTAGGAGGCACTTACACGCAAACCCCGAACTCTCATTCCACGAGATTGAAACGGCTAAATACATATCTTCAAGATTGACGGACCTTGGAGTCAGTCATCGAACAGGTATTGGCGGCCATGGACTTGTAGCCGATATAGTTGGTAATCCCGAAGGAAAAGTAGTTGCAGTGCGCGGTGATATGGACGCCCTGCCCATTGTTGAGCTCAACGAAGTTTCTTACGCATCGAAGAATACAGGTGTCATGCATGCCTGTGGTCATGATGTACATACCACTTGTATTTTGGGGGTGGCGCAAATTCTACAGGAAAAAGCTAAAGATCTTAACGGTACGGTACGGCTTATTTTCCAACCTGCTGAAGAGCGAATTCCAGGGGGAGCATCATTGATGATTGCCGATGGAGTATTGAAGAACCCGGATGTTGAATTGGTTTTTGGTCAGCATGTATATCCCGATATGGAAGTTGGTAACGTGGGATTTAGGCCGGGAAAGTATATGGCTTCGGCCGATGAACTATATATCACCATAAAAGGAAAAGGAGGTCATGCTGCCCTTCCACACAAGAACATTGATCCCGTACTCATTACTTCTCACGTGATTACGGCACTTCAGCAACTTGTTAGCAGAAGAGCTGTGGCTGGCATGCCAACGGTCGTTTCCGTTGGAAAAGTTATCGCAAACGGGGCTACCAATGTAATTCCCGATGAAGTGAAACTTGAAGGAACCATCCGCACCATGAATGAAAAATGGAGGGGAGAGCTCCACGATTTGATTAAGGATCTTGTTTCGGGAATTTGCAACTCTATGGGAGGTTCTGCCGACGTGGAAGTCAGAAAAGGATTTCCTGCATTAATCAACGATCCTGATCTTACACGTTGGGCAAAATCGAAAGCTATTGAATTATTGGGCGAGAGTGCCGTTCACGACTTGGATATTCGCATGGCAGGGGAGGATTTCGCGTATTTCGCGCAAGCCGTGCCTTCATGTTTTTACCGATTGGGCACCTCGAATACACCAAAAGGGATTGGAGCTCCTTTACACACGGGTAAATTCGATATTGATGAAGATGCTTTGAGAATTGGATCGGCAATGATGGCTACCCTAGCATGTAAAGCTCTTGAGGAGCTTTAATTGGCTACTTCACTCATGAATTTGATTCGCATTAAGCGAAGCTGTTCTTCGGTAAAATCACCTTCGAATTCGTCATAAGCCATTCCGATATCGTCAGAATCTGCTTCCAAGAAATAGTCGTAAATATCCTGTTGCTCTTCTTCATCGAGCATGTCATTCAAGTAGTAATCGATATTGATCTTGGTTCCTGATCCAACAATGGCCTCAATTTCATCAATTACATCCTCCAATTCCTTTCCCTTGGCGCTTGCAATATCTTCTAATGGTAATTTTCTGTCGATATTTTGGATGATATGAACTTTTAATCCGGATTTGTTTACAACAGATTTTACAACCAAATCTTGCGGTCTGTCGATCTCATTTTCATCAACGTATTTTTTGATAAGCTCAATGAAAGGTGCTCCAAACTTTTTGGCCTTACCTGCACCTACGCCAACAATATGGGTGAGCTCTTCAAATGTGATGGGGTATTGATAAGCCATTTCCTGAAGTGAAGGCTCTTGAAAGATAACGTAGCCCGGTAATTCCTTCTTTTTACTGATTTGCTTCCTTAAAGAAATCAGCATTTGATAGAGCTTATCATCCATAGCTCCTTTTCCCGCGGAAGAAGGATCAGGACTAGCATCAACATCGCTGTAGTCATGTTCTTTCAGAAGTTCAACGGAATGAGGGTTATTTATGAATAAATTTCCTTCAGGGGTTAGCTTTAGAATTCCATAAGACTCGATTTCTTTGTGCAACAGATTCAGAAGAGTCGCCTGACGGATAACAGCATTCCAGAACTTTTCATCGTGATCCTGACCTTTCCCGAAACTGTCAAGCAAATCACTCTTATACGTCTTCACTTCACTGGTGTCATTGCCGGTGAGAATGTTGATGAGATGAGAAGCCTTGTGCCGTTCTTTTGATTCCAAGACACACTTTAAAAGGAGTCTGACTTCTTCTTTACCTTCAAATTTTTCTTTGGGATGCTTGCAGTTGTCGCACATATTAGTGCAGTTGCTGGCATCAAACTGCTCTCCGAAGTAGTGAAGAATGAACTTGCGCCTGCAAATACTCGTTTCCGAGTACGAAACGATTTCTTGTAACAGTTGCCTGCCGATTTCCATTTCGGAGACGTGTTTACCTTGAAGAAATTTTTCGAGTTTCTCGATGTCTTTATAACTGTAGAAGGCTAAGCAATGTCCTTCACCACCATCTCTTCCTGCTCTTCCTGTTTCTTGGTAATAACTCTCAATGCTTTTTGGAATATCATGGTGAATAACAAATCTCACATCCGGTTTATCAATACCCATTCCAAATGCAATGGTCGCGACAATTACATCAACCTCTTCGTTCAGGAAAGCGTCCTGGTGTCGAGATCGCATGGCTGCATCCATTCCAGCGTGGTAAGGAAGTGCACTGATGCCATTGACCTTTAACGACTCGGCAACCTCTTCCACCTTTTTTCTGCTGAGGCAGTAAACGATTCCCGATTTCCCACTTTTGCTTTTGACGAATTTGATAATCTCTTTAACAACATCCTTCTTAGGCCTTACTTCGTAGTAAAGATTGGGGCGATTAAAAGAATCTTTGAAGACAACCGCATCCGTCATCCCTAGGTTCTTTTGAATGTCCTGTTGAACTTTTTCCGTGGCTGTTGCCGTAAGGGCGATAATTGGAACTTCTGTAATTTCCTCAATTATGGTTCTGAGCCTTCGGTATTCAGGTCGGAAGTCATGGCCCCATTCAGAAATACAATGAGCCTCATCTATAGCGAAAAAAGAGACTCTTGCTGATCTCAGAAATTCTATATAGTCATTTTTGGTTAGGCTCTCGGGAGCCATATAGAGTAATTTGGTTGTTCCATTGAGAACATCCGTTTTAACTCTCTGTACATCCGATTTATTCAAAGAAGAATTGAGAAAGTGTGCAATCCCGTCATTTTCACTCGTTCCTCTTATCGCATCAACTTGGTTCTTCATCAAGGCAATTAAAGGCGAAACGACTATTGCCGTTCCCTCCTTCATTAATGCGGGAAGTTGATAGCATAAGGATTTACCTCCCCCTGTAGGCATAATCACAAACGTGTGATTTCCTTCGAGTACGTTTTCAATAATTTTTTCTTGCTGTCCTTTAAAAGAAGAAAATCCGAAATACTTATTGAGCGCCTCTTTTGGCCTTAAGATGTCAGATAACATGCTTTGTTTATCAATTTTCCCTACCGTGCGAACGCCACTGGTCTATTTGTGGGTGAATTTTCAGTTCAAGTTACGACAATCGATCAAATTAGCAAGCCTCCAAAAAGCTTTTTAAAGCCCTGATTTCCCAAGTTTAGAACAATTCAGGGCTGTGTCCATTCAGAGAAAAGACAACTGCGGTTCCGAATTGTTTTAGCTTTGCCTCGCGAATGCGAAAAATGACACCGACTCATGAGTGATCCTAATCAAATGACCTTCTTGGAACATTTGGAAGAATTGCGTTGGAGATTGATTCGATCTATCATTGCTATTCTCGTATTTGCGATTGCAGCCTTTGTCTTCAAGGACTTCGTTTTTGATAAAGTAATATTTGCTCCAAAGAACTCTGATTTCATAACGTATAGGTTCTTTTGTTTTATGTCGCAAAAGTTAGGGCTTGATGATAGCCTTTGCTTGACTTCTACCTTCGAACTCCAAAACATCACAATGAGTGGCCAGTTTACCTCTCATATTCTCGTGTCATTTGTTGTGGGATTAATTGTCGCCTTTCCCTTTGTTTTCTATCAGTTTTGGAGTTTTATTGTTCCCGGTTTAAAGGATAAGGAGCGCTCAAATGCAAGGGGAGCCGTATTGGCTACTACATTCCTTTTCCTTTTGGGAGTATCATTCGGCTATTTTTTAATTTCTCCCCTTTCGGTACAATTTTTGGGCGGTTATACCGTAAGCGATCAGGTGGATAATATTATCGCATTGAATTCGTACATCACAACAGTCACGATGACAACCCTTTCAGGAGGGTTGGTTTTTCAGCTCCCTGTTATTGTCTATTTTTTGGCAAAGGTTGGATTAGTTACTCCCGAAACCTTGAAGAGATATCGTAAGCATTCGATTGTTGCTGTGCTTCTCCTAAGCGCTATAATTACTCCGCCTGACATCACCAGTCAGATTTTGGTAACTTTACCTTTATTGGTCTTGTATGAGATCAGTATTCATATTGCCCGAATCGTAGTACGTAACCGAAACAACCAAGAATCTCCAGCGTAGGGAATCGCAGTGCGCTAGGCTATGAAACCATGCTAAGAGAAGCCCTCATAAGGTCCATGCGGAGAGTGAAATCAGGTTTTATCTTCCTCGCTTTTGTTCTGATTTGTGCAAATTCATTTGCTCAAAAAACAATAGTCTATGGTAGTGTTTTCGACGCTGAGACCAAAGAACCACTTCCATTTGTGAATGTTGCCTTCAAGGGCACCAAAATCGGTACAACGACTGATTTGGATGGGAAATACCGCATAGAGACTTATTATGCGGCAGATTCGCTCATGGCTTCCTTCGTAGGCTATAAGCCTTTGGCAAAAAAGGTAAGAATTGACAAGGAGCAAGAAATAAATTTTGCCCTTATAGAAGGTTCTGTTAGCCTTAAAGAGATAGTAGTGAATGCAAAAGATTTTGAGAATCCCGCTCATGTGCTTCTCAAGAAGATCATCAAAAACAAGAAGATTAATAATAAGGCGAAGCTAGATTCATATGAATATGAGACTTATAACAAGATTCAGTTTGACCTTAATAATCTCTCCGAGAAGTTTACTGAGCGAAAAGTATTTCAGTCTTTCGATTTCATTTTTGACAATATCGATTCCACGGGAGAGAAGGTTGCTCTTCCGTTCTTTATGACCGAGACCATAAGTGATTATTACTACCGTCGCAGTCCGAAAGGGAGAAAAGAGATTATTCAGGCCACTAAGGTATCCGGGATTAATAACAAGAGCATTTCTCAATTCTTGGGTCAGATGTATCAGGATGTCAACATCTATGAGAACTCGTTGAGCATTTTTGGCAAAAACTTCATTAGTCCAATCGCAGATTACGGATTGGTTTTCTACAAGTATTATCTGGTGGATAGTGCCTTCATCGAGAACAAATGGTGCTACCGGCTTGATTTTTTACCTAAGAATGAAAATGAACTTGTTTTCGAAGGTCATTTTTGGGTGAATGATACAACTTATGCCATCAAAGAAATCGATGCACGCATACTCGCTTCGGCAAACATCAACTTTATTGAAGATCTCAAAGTTCATCATGAATACGATGAGGTGGAACCCGAAGTCTGGATGTTGAAGCGAGACGAGTTGCTTGCTGATTTTAGCGTCGTAGATTCTGAAGTTGGCTTTTATGGACATAAGGTTACCACATACAAAGACTTTGTAATCAATAAGCCAAAGGATGCCGAGTTCTATTCGGGCGCTGAACACGTGATAATTAAGAGTCAGGTGAACGAAAAGCCTGAGGATTATTGGAAAGAAGTAAGGCACGAGGAAATCTCTGCTGATCAACAGGCTATTTATGACATGGTAGATAGTTTGAAGACGAATAGGGTATTTATGACTTATGTCGATATCGTTAACTTTTTAGTCTTGGGATATTGGGTTGACGGTAAAATTGAATACGGCCCTGTTTTTACTTTTTTGAGCTACAACTCCGTTGAAGGGTTGAGACCGAAGTTTGGTTTAAGAACCTCAAATGAATTCAGCAATCGTTTGATGCTGGAGGGGTATGCGGCTTATGGAACCAAAGATGAACGATTTAAATACATGTTGGGTGGGACGTACTTTCTCAGTAAGAAACCAAGGCAAAGTGTCGGCGCTTATATGTCCGAGGATTATGAGCTTATAGGGCAGGTTCCGAACTATTTCTCAAGAGATCATTTCATCCAGATATTAACTGTAAGAAACCCTCAAGATCGGCTTATCTATAATAAACAGGCGCGTGTATTTACGGAGCGAGAGTGGTTCACGGGTTTTTCAACACTTCTCGAATTTCGCAGGCGAGATTTGTCATCAGCCGGAGCTTGGAATTTTGAAAGGATTGAAACAATCAATGGTGAGCCTCAATTGGTGGATGTGAGTAACATCATTACTTCGGAGGTGTCATTAGGAGTTCGTTTTGCTTACCGAGAGAATTTTGTGGAAGGGGAATTTACACGAGTGTCGCTTGGTAGTCAATGGCCAATTGTGAGTGCACGTTTGGATATAGGTCTTAAAGGAGTTTTTGATAGCGATTATGAGTATCGCAAGATTACCGTGAATGCCACCGATAAGATACCTCTTGGACCTTTTGGTACGATGAAGTATCAAGTAGAAGGAGGGAAGACTTGGGAGAGTGTTCCATACCCCCTCCAATTTGTGCATTCAGGTAACGAAAGTTTCTTTTATAATGATCAAGCCTTTAACACCATGAATTTCTTCGAATTCGTGAGTGATAGGTATGTTTCGTTTAGAGCGGAGCACCATTTTGAAGGGTTCTTTCTAAATAAAATCCCTCTCTTTCAACGCTTGAAATGGCGTGAGATAGTTGGTGTTAATGCCATTTATGGAGGCTTTGATGAAGGAAATTCTGATGAGTTATTATTACCTGATCGAACATTCACCTTTACGGATGGCCCTTTTGCAGAAGCTTATTTGGGCGTAGAAAACATTTTGCGATTCTTCAGGGTTGACGCAATCTGGCGTCTGACCTATTTGGATAATCCGAATACCCAAAAATTTGGACTTTTGTTCGGCTTTGATATTCAATTCTAAATCGAATGATTCTCAGTACTCAAAACCTGGTCAAGAAATATAAAAAGCGTGTCGTAGTAAAGGGGGTTTCCGTTCAAGTGGAGCAAGGTGAAATCGTTGGTCTACTAGGTCCAAATGGTGCAGGAAAAACCACGACCTTCTACATGATCGTTGGATTGATTCAACCCAATGATGGCAGAATATTTCTCGATCAGCAGGACATTACTGAAAGGGCGATGTATGAACGGGCCCAAATGGGAGTGGGTTATCTTCCACAGGAGGCCAGTGTTTTCAGAAAGTTGAGTGTTGAAGACAACATCAAGGCTGTCTTGGAAATGACAAAAAAGACGAAAAAGGAACAAGAGATGAAACTCGAGGCCTTGATTGAAGAGCTAGGTTTAGGTCATGTTCGGCAGAACAGAGGTGATTTTTTATCAGGAGGTGAAAGACGTCGAACAGAGATCGCCAGAGCATTGGCTACAGACCCGAGCTTTATTCTCTTGGATGAACCATTTGCAGGTGTCGACCCAATAGCGGTTGAGGACATTCAATCTATTGTCGCCCAATTAAAAACTAAGAACATTGGGATTTTGATCACCGATCACAATGTTCAAGAGACACTCTCTATCACGGATCGTGCCTACCTCCTCTACGAAGGAAGGATTTTAAAAGATGGAGTTGCTGAAGACTTAGCAAATGATCCTGAAGTGCGGAAACTTTATTTGGGTCAGCATTTTGAACTGAAAAGATCCCGTTTTTCAAAAGAAGGAACCAAAGACTTTTTGCAGTCTCTGACCACCAGGGAAATTGCATTCCTTCATCACTATCGATATCCATCGTTTCGCAAAGAAACCCAAGAAATAGTAGACGGTTTTCTGGATGAAAATTATCTGAAAAAAGACTTTTTGGACAGCATCGTTAGGCAGGAGAATGGCTTGGTGCATACAATTGCCCCTAATCAATGCCCGAGATGCAGGTCATTCAAAATTGAGATTACCGAAGAGCCTAAGGTTCATACCAATAAGTACGAGGGAATGGACGCGATGGCCGGTGGAAAACCGGCGATGGTCCAAAAGACCGTCTGTAATGTTTGTGGTTATGTGATTGATGATCCGAACAACAAAAAGGATCTACTCATGTAGCCATTCATCGAAAAATCCACCGCACAATAGGAGACACGAAAAAGTTTCAGGCAATCTCTTTCTCTTCCAGATGGAAGCTGTATTTCTCCATTATGTGATTTGCCAAAAGCCTCCGACAAGCTTCGTCCACTTTTTTCTCAGCTGCCTCTTTATCGTCTGCCTCCACGTGTAAGGTGATGTGCTTACCAATTCTAACATTGGTAATTTCTCCTAAGCCAAGGTTTTGCATGCTTGCTGTTACCGCTTTTCCTTGAGGGTCAAGTAAAGCGTCTAAAGGCATAATATCGATTTCGGCAGTGAAGTTCATGGTATTATTTGCTAACGAATGATAGAATCAGATACAAAAGTAAGATAATCGGGATGGCGGAAAACGACAAAAGGATAAATAAACCCATACTGAGAAAAACCAGTCCGATTTTAACATTTTTCTTATCCGTTTCAGCTCCAAATTTGAGCGCAATAAGAGGGATTTCAGATACCATTAGTACTCCTAGGATAACTGACATTACCGCAATCAATACAGATGATTCTCTGAAGGAGATTAAAGCACTATCCAAAATAGCCAACTCGAAAATTCCTCCCTGTCCCGCCAGGGCAATGCTTATCCAGAAAAGTGCATTAGCAGGGGTAGGCATTCCCAGAAAGCCGCTTACTTGCCTGGTGTCAATATTGAATTTTCCCAATCGATAAGCCGAAAGGGCTGCCATAATAACGGGGGTGAACAAGACTATAGCATTCCAACTGAAATCTAAGGTTGAATTAAAAACCCCGTTAAATTGCAAGGCGATAAAAACCGGTGCCACTCCAAAACTGACCATATCCGCCAACGAATCGAGTTGTTTTCCTAATTCGCCTGTCACGCCTAAAGCCCTGGCTACCAGTCCATCCAAAAAATCGAATCCCGCTGCGCCCAAAATACACCAAGCGGCCAAATCTGTTCGATTCATCGAAGCGAAGCAAATGGCTACAACCCCCAAGATCAGGTTGCTCAAGGTGAGGCTATTGGGAATCTGAGATTTTAAAGACATGAGTCCAAAATTAACTATCGTTCGTGCAATTTTTTCGGTCCTTTTAAGTTTTACCCCGAAATCGATGTTTACTTTAGATTATGGCTTTTTCTGTGAGGAAAGTTCTGTTAGTAGCGGCAACTTTAGTATTTCTTTTTGCCCAACTCAATCTGAGTGCTCAAACGCGTAAGTACAGCAATGAGTTTTTGAACATTGGGGTAGGTGCCAGAGCATTGGGTATGTCAGGTGCGGGCATTGCTTCTGTAACTGATGTTACTGCGGGATATTGGAACCCAGCGGGGTTGACCGACATCCAAGCTGATCTCGATATCGCAGGGATGCACGCTGAGTACTTCGCTGGAATTGCTCAATACGACTATGGTGCGGTAGCCAAGCCATTGGATAGTACTTCTGTGCTTGCCTTGTCAGTAATTCGGTTTGGCGTTGATGATATTCCCAATACGACTCAACTGATAAATGCTGACGGTAGCTTGAATTACGATCGAATTACCACCTTTTCCGCCGTCGATTATGGATTCATGTTATCTTATGCCAAGGAGCTAAAAGTACCGGGATTATCAATTGGAGGTAACGTAAAAGTAGTTCATCGAATCATTGGAGATTTTGCCACTAGCTGGGGTTTTGGTATCGACCTTGGTGCCATTTACCGCAAGGGAAACTGGCGATTTGCGGCGATGGCGAGAGATTTAACCTCCACCTACAATGCTTGGACCTTCACCCTCGATGACGCTACCCAAGAAGTTTTTGTGGCGACCGGAAACGAATTACCCGAGAACGGACTTGAAATTACCCTCCCGAGATTGGTTCTGGGAGCTGCCTACAAGCGTGATTTGAACAAGTTCAGTATTATGGGTGAAATCAATGCTACCCTTACAACTGATGGACAGCGAAATGTTCTTATTAGCGCAGATCCTGTGAGCGTAGATCCTGTAATTGGAATCGAAGCTGCTTACCTCAATTTGATCTTTCTGAGAGCGGGTATTGGAAACATTCAGAAAATCAAAACATTTAAAGGAACCGAGGAATACAGTATCCAACCTAACTTGGGAGTAGGTCTGAAACTTGGTAATTTCTTCCTTGATTATGCCATAACTGACATAGGGAATCAATCTGAAGCTTTGTACTCTAACGTATTCAGTCTGAGATTCAGTATTTTCAAACAGGCCAAGTGAAACTAAAGTCTCTTCTGTTTTTTATCCTGATCTCTGCCGTGGTTCATGGGCAACCATTTGGCAATGAGTGGATAGACTTTAATCAGAAGTACTACAAACTTCCTGTTTGGGAAGATGGAGTCTATCGAATCACATTCAACGATCTCGCGAACGCGGGAATCCCTGTTTCAGGGATAGAACCAGACAATATTCAACTATTTGCAGCGGGTGAGGAAGTCGCTATCTTCATACAAGGTGATGAAGATGGAGTGTTCAACTCTACCGATTACATTGAGTTTATCGGATTGAAGAATACCGGGGAAAGTGAGTCCTCACTTTACAATAACCCTGACGATCAACCCAATCCCTTTTATAGCTTGTATAATGATACGCTGAACTATTTTTTGACTTGGAACAATTCGGGAGGTAGCAGGCGATTCCAGGAAAACGATCTGACTGGTATCGAAAGTATAACACCCGAGCCATTCCTCTTGGTGAGACTTAGGGAAGTTTACAGTAACTCTTATTACCAAGGGCAGCTAGATGCAATTGGAATTTCAGTTCCTTTTTACACGAAAGGAGAAGGATGGATGAGTTCGAGATTTGGTTTTCCGGGCGGGAGTTTGAGTCGTACAACCACTTTTGTCACCGATCAGGTTTATCAGGAAGCTGGTGCTCCCGATGCAAGGGTAAACTCAGTCTCAGCAGGAGTTTCAAATGCAGCTTCAGGTTCAGGGCCCAATCATCAGTTGCAAATTAGGTATGGCGATGAGAATGTACTGGCTATTAATCACCAATTCCAAGGATACGAGGTAAATCGATTTAGCTTTGATATTCCTAACGCATCGATCGGCACCGAAACTACCCCAATTATTCATCAGGTAGCGAATGTCTTAGGTGTTCCAAGTGATTATCAAGCCTTGGCTTTTCTGGAACTCACCTATCCAAGAACGACAGATTTAGACGGGGCAGATGGTTTCGAGTTTCTGTACAATCTGAATGCTGTTCTGGGGTCTAGAAGATATGAACTGAGCGATTTGTCAGGTACAAATCCACGGGTGTATACCTTGGGTAATGATGCTCAACGTTCGTTATTTGTTCCCACAGAAAATGGTCTTTCGTGTTTGCTCGAGAATAGTTTTGGAGACGATGAATACAGGAGCATGATTGTAACCGATGAATCCATAAAAGCTATCAGTTCAATAACTCCAGTCGCAAATAATGGCTTCTTTACCAACTTTGCAATTGCACAGGTTGATTCTGCTTTTGTAATTATTTCTCATCCCTCGTTGATTTCAGCTGCTCAAGATTATTCCAACTATCGACAGGAAAAATTCAATACGGTCTTAGCGATGGTCGATGAAATCTATGATCAGTTTGGTGGAGGTGTGGAAAAGAGCGGTCTCGCACTGCGAAACTTTTCGAATTTTTTGATCAATTCTTGGCCCACTTCACCCCAGTATCTCTTATTACTCGGGAAGAGTATTCGAGGTGTACCGGAAGGAGGAGTTCAGAGTTCTCGTAAAAATCCTGATTTTTTCGAGAGGAACTTGGTACCCACCTTAGGATATCCCTCTTCCGATAATTTCATCACGGCGGGATTGGGATCAACTCTGTTAGAGCCTGCAATTAGAACAGGAAGGGTCAGCGCAACAAACGAAGAAGAGGTGCAATGGTACTTGGATAAACTTCAGACTTTTGAATCTCAGCCACAGGCTTCATGGATGAAAAATGTCCTTCATTTTGGAGGTGGTAGAGATACTCAGGAACAGAACAGATTTGCATCTTACCTGGCGAATTACGAAACTTTCATCTCAGATTCGGCATTTGGCGCAGACGTCCATACCTTTTTAAAGACCTCATCAATTCCGATTGAGATCAACTTATCGGAAGAAGTTGATCAATTAATCAATGGAGGTTGTTCCATGATGACATTTTTTGGTCATGCCAGTTCGGATGGTTTTGATCAAACCATTGATGACCCAAATAATTATGATTGGAACGGGAAGTATCCCTTTCTTTTAGGAAATGGCTGTTATACGGGAGATTTCCATGGGCCTGGGACAGGAAGCACAAGTGAAGTGTATACTATCCTTCCTCAGAAAGGAGTTATTGGCTTTCTCTCTTCAACCGAATTGGGATTTGAGTCTTCATTGAACGACTATTCGGCACGATTCTACAGGTATTTGTCTATTGATAATTATGGCCAATCTGTAGGTGATCACATGAGGGAAACTATTCGTGAGATTCAGTCTTCAAATGATCCCGAAAATCTCTTTGTCATCAATACCACTCTGGGAATGGCTCTTCAAGGAGACCCTGCTGTCGTGGTGAATTCATGGCCGGAACCTGACCTTAGCATAACATCTGACGATATCTTTTTCACCCCATCCGAAATAACAGCTGAGATTGACAGCTTTACCGTGAATATTGTTGTCACCAATATTGGTAGAGCTACATTTCAGCCATTTTCAGTTACACTCGAGCACGAAACACCTGAGAATACTGCAGATTCAGTCTATGTAAGAAGTTTAAATGGACTTCTTTTCCGCGATACGGTTACAGTCACACTGCCTGTCGATGTCCAAACAGGACTGGGATTGCATCGATTCAATGTTTTGGTCGATCTGCCTGAAGATCAGGTCGATGAATTGGATGGATTCGAAACTTCCAATAATCAGGTATTCGATAAGCAGCTTTTCATCGCAAATGGAGGAATAGTTCCCATCTATCCCTATCGTTTCGCCGTGGTGAATGATGATGAGGTTACGCTAAAAGCATCAACCGGAGACCCTCTCGCCCAGGCTTTGACTTATCGTATCGAAATAGATACCACTGATACGTTTAATAGCCCATTTTTTCAATTCAATGAAATACAGCAAGTTGGTGGTGTAGTACAATGGACTCCATCTTTGCTTGCAAGCGATAGCACGGTTTATTATTGGAGATGCGCCGAATTGGAAGAGGACGAATTAACTTGGCGCGAAAGTTCGTTTCAATATATTCCAGACAAAAGCGGGTGGGGGCAAGCCCATATTTTTCAATTCGAAAACAATCCACTTTCACAGAAGGATTTTAACAGGGAAGAGCGAAGAATCGATTATTCCACCGGTTCGGTTAGGATTACCAATAATGTTATCGGAAATTCTACATCTTTTGGAAACGAAGTACTTCTAAATACCAACGTAGTAGAATACGGCCTTTGTTTTGGTACTCCGTCAGTTCACTTGGTGGTTTTTGATCCGATAACTTTTGACGCCTGGGGGACGAACTACAATAACCAGAATCCTCAGAATGCATTTGGAAATGCCAATGAGACGAGTTGCAGACAGCGTATAGAATACTTCTTCATTTTCAGGCAAAACAACCCTAAACAGATGCAGGCACTGGCCGATCTACTTCTGTCAGAAACAATTCCTGACGGGTACATCGTTGTGCTTTATTCGGCTCGATATATTAGTTATGACGATTGGGACAATACACCTGATATATACACAGCCTTCAATGATTATGGAGCTGGAATAATCGGTTCACCAACAGCACAGGACAGCGTACCCTATTCGCTGATTTCGAAAAAAGGAGATCCTGATTTTGTTTTTGAGCTTTACGGAGATTCGATTAACGATATTCTGGTAAACCTGGTAGACGTTCCCGCTTCGGGAAACTCCGGATTGATGTCATCACCTTTGATTGGACCTGCTTCTACTTGGCGATCGCTTAGCTGGAATACATTCGGTCTCGATCAACAACCTACGGATACTTCTCAAATATCGCTTTTTGGGGTTCGAAATAATGGGACGGAAGATTTGCTTTTGGAAAGTCCTTATTTCGAAGAATCCAATGAAATAATAAACTTGGAGTCACTTGTGTCCGCCGAAATCTATCCATTCTTGAGGTTTCAGATTTTCTCTGAAGACGAGGAGAATGTAACACCACGTCAAGTAGACAGATGGCATGCGCTGTATGATGAGGTCACGGAATTGGCAGTAAATCCCAAAGAACACTATGTTTTTGCCAATACGACTGCTGCACAAGGGGAGGAGGGCTATGTTTCGGTTGCAATACAAAATTTGTCCCAGGTTGATGCTGATAGTGTTTTGGTTGACTATTGGATCGAAGATTCAAATCGCAATCGAATTGATATTGCTTACCCGAGACAGGACTCTTTGCTCATTGGGGAGACTCTAGTTGATACGGTATATTTTGATACCCAATTTTTGAGTGGTGAGAACACCTTATGGGTTGAGGTTAATCCGGTGAATCCCGAAACGGGAGAGACTGATCAACCGGAACAAGTACGTTTTAATAACATTCTTCGAATACCTTTTACCATATCAGTTGATGATGAGAATCCCATTCTCGACGTAACGTTTGACGGGATTCATATAATCAATGGCGAAGTGGTATCACCAAATCCTGAAATCCTGATCGCCCTTAAGGATGAGAATCCATTTTTGATAATGGATGAACCGGCCGATACCTCCCTCTTTAAGGTTTTCTTGGCTCAGCCCGATGGAAACTTGGAGAGGATTTTCTTTGTCGGAACTACAGGAGAAGAGATTATGCAGTTCATTCCTGCCCAAAGTGAGCAGAACCGTGCGCGAATAATTTTTCAACCTGAGTTAGCTACAAACGGCGTTCACAAGCTGCTTATTCAAGCAAGTGACAAATCGGGTAATGCCTCAGGAAATACCGACTTTGAAATTGAATTTGAAGTCATTCGAGAGTCAACGATTACCGAGGTACTGAATTATCCTAATCCTTTTTCTACAAGCACTCAATTCGTTTTTACTCTTACCGGAGAACAAGTTCCCGATGAGTTTAAGATTCAGATAATGACTATTTCGGGTAGGGTAGTTCGCGAAATTATGGGTGATGAATTCGGGTCCATTCGAATAGGTAGAAATATTTCTGATTTCCGATGGGATGGTCGCGATGAGTATGGTGATCGTTTGGCCAATGGCGTGTACCTCTATCGTGTGATTGCCAAAATAAATGGCGAAGACGTTATGGCCAGAGAAGGGGGAGCTTCTCAATACTTCGAGCAGGGATTCGGCAAGATGGTCCTTTTTCGCTGATTGGAATTAGCGATGAGGGCTTAGTCTTTAAGCATTGGAAAAACGTCTGACTCACCTTAAACTTTCCTAATTTTGCGGTTCTTAAAAAGAGATTCATGGATCAATACGATGTAGTCATCATTGGCTCTGGCCCCGGAGGATATGTTTGTGCCATTCGCTGTGCCCAATTGGGTATGAAAACAGCAATTATCGAGAAGTACAAAACCCTCGGAGGTACCTGCCTAAACGTTGGTTGTATTCCTTCGAAAGCCTTATTGGATTCTTCAGAGCATTATTTCAAAGCCGCTCATGAATTTGCCGAACATGGTATCGATCTGAAGGATTTGAAAGTCAACCTACCCCAAATGATAAAGCGTAAGCAAGAAGTGGTTAATCAGACTACAAAAGGGGTTGATTTCTTGATGAAGAAAAATGATATCACCGTATATCAAGGGGTAGGATCTCTTGTGGATAAGGAAACGGTTAAGGTTACTTCATCTGAAACAGAGAATGAGATTAAAACTAAAAGAGTTGTTATAGCTACCGGATCGAAGCCGAATTACTTCCCTGGAATGGAACCCGATAAAGATCGAATCATCACTAGCACGGAAGCACTGGAATTGACTGAGGTGCCTAAAAAAATGGTGATTGTCGGCGGGGGCGTGA
Organism: uncultured Cryomorphaceae bacterium; assembly: GCA_964635965.1. Taxonomy (GTDB): domain Bacteria; phylum Bacteroidota; class Bacteroidia; order Flavobacteriales_D; family Cryomorphaceae; genus JAKVAV01. Next base: position 4,319 of record CAZWQX010000062.1, on the reverse strand, counting down.
TAGGCTTGGAACTTGGGTCGGTTTATGCTCGACTTGGGACGGAAGTTACCGTATTGGAGTACACTGACAGCATTATACCTACCATGGATAGAACCCTTGGTAAGGAATTGGTAAAGGTCTTGAAGAAGGAAGGTGTCAAATTCAACTTCAATCACAAAGTTCAAAAGGTGGAGAATACTGGCAAAGGTGTTAAAGTAACTGCCCTGGATAAAAAAGATCAAGAAGTGGTCTATGAAGGAGATTATTGCCTAATCTCGGTTGGACGAAAACCATACACTGAAGGGTTGGGACTCGAGAATGTTGGTTTGACCACTGACGAAAGGGGGAGGATAGTAGTTGACGATCATCTTCGAACCAAGGTTGATAATATTTACGCAATCGGCGATGTGATTAAGGGAGCCATGCTAGCTCATAAAGCTGAAGAAGAAGGTGTTTTTGTAGCTGAAGTAATGAACGGTGAAAAACCCCACATCAATTATAAACTTATTCCTAACGTAGTCTACACGTGGCCCGAAGTGGCAGGAGTGGGGCATACCGAAGAAGAGCTAAAAGCAGACGGAATAGATTATAAGTCGGGCTCTTTTCCGATGCGTGCTTTGGGACGAGCAAGAGCGAGTGGAGATACGTACGGGTTGATAAAGATCCTGGCCGATAAAGAGACCGATGAGATTCTGGGAGTGCATATGATTGGGCCAAGAGTGGCCGACTTAATTTCTGAGGGAGTTGTTGCAATGGAATACCGCGCAAGTGCCGAAGATGTAGCAAGAATGAGTCATGCACACCCTACTTATTCTGAAGCAGTTAAAGAGGCAGCTCTCGCCGCAACGGAAGATAGGGCTATGCACATTTAGCTGATGCAAAAACATGTCAGGTAATAGCTTGTTTGAACTTGTATGAAGAAGCGAATAGGTGTTTTATTGATCAACTTGGGGACTCCGGATAGCCCGAGAGTTAGTGATGTTCGAAGATATCTGACGGAATTCCTAAACGACCCCCGTGTAATTGATATACCCTCTGTACTTAGGGCAATACTTGTAAATGGAATTATCGTTCCTTTTAGAGCGCCTAAATCTGCCAAGGTATATAAGGAGCTTTTTGAGTTGAATGGAGGAAAATCCCCACTCCTAGAGTATGGATATAAAGTGAGAGATATTCTGCGCGAGCGATTTGAAGGAGTGGCCGATGTTGAGCTTGCAATGCGTTATGGTAATCCGAGTTTGGAGGATGTCACCAATAAAATGAATAAGGCAGGTTACGACCGAGTGATCGTATTTCCATTATTCCCTCAATATGCTTCAGCTTCAACTGGTTCTGCGTTGGAAAAAGCTCTTAAGCTCATCAGAAAGTGGTACGTTATACCTGAAGTTGAGGTCATTTCTCAGTTTTATGACAATCCGGGTTACATCGATACGGTAGTCGAACAGGCCAAGAAATACGACCTCAAAGATTACGACCATATCCTATTCTCTTATCACGGTCTGCCTGTAAGACAAGTAGATAAGGTTTATGAAGACCGAAACTGCTCAAATCACAGTTGTGAGTCAGAAATTAACGACGAGAATAGGTTCTGTTATAAAGCCACTTGTTATGCAACTACCAGATTGGTAGCAGAAAAACTAGGGATCAATGAAAATGACTACACGGTTTGCTTTCAATCGCGATTGGACAAAAACTGGTTGGAGCCATTTTCGGATAAGGTCGTTGAAGAATGGGGAAAAAAAGGCGCAAAGAGATTACTGGTCTTTTCCCCGGCTTTCGTTGCAGATTGCTTGGAAACCACAATTGAAATCGGTGATGAGTATCAAGAAATCTTTGAGAAATACGGGGGTGATAAAGTCCAGCTTGTTGAGAGCTTGAACGACCATCCTATGTGGCTTGATACCATGGAATCGATGATAAAAGCACGACTTTGATCTGTGAACCTATTTCACCAACAAATCGAGACCAACGATACTGGCGAAGTAATCCTTAGGAAACTTCTCAGTTTATCGAAAACAGTTGATCGCTTCGGTTTTCTGATTTCGGGGTCGGATAACTTTGTACTGTACATAGGCGGAGCTCGTTATCTCAATCTTAATAACACCTCGGAAGCTTTTGATGTCTTGGAATCATTTCATTCCGATAGTTCAAGAGAAATTGTCGGGTTCTTAGGTTATGATTTGAAAAACGGGCTGGAGAAGTTGGAATCCAATAATTACGACCCACTTGAATTTCCTGAAGCTTTTTTCTTTGAGTCGGTTGCAAAGTTTCAATTCCAAGACGATCAACTCATCTTGGAAACGGATTCTAAAAGACGATTCGAAGAACTTCGAAATACCTTTTGCAAATTAGACGATATCTCGGAGGCAGAGAACAACTGCCATCCCATACCAGTCACTTCCAGGGAGGAATACCTGCATTCGGCAGAGGCCTTCAAAAATCATCTCCAAAGGGGGGATATTTATGAGGCTAATTATTGTATCCAATTTGTTGATCACAATGCTGATTTTGATCCTTATTCAGGATTTTTGTCTCTCTGGAATCATACGCAAGCCCCTTTCTCAGCCTTTGCTGGTTTTGATAATCGATTCATTCTATCTGGTTCGCCGGAACGGTATTTAAAGAAATCAGGTCAGAGGTTGATTTCTCAACCCATCAAGGGAACTTCCAAGCGTTCCGTGGATCATATTTTAGACGAGAAGAGCAAAAATGATCTTCAAAACGATCCGAAAGAACAGAGTGAAAATGTCATGATCGTTGATCTGGTTAGAAATGATTTATCAAGGGTTGCCGATCGCGATTCAGTAAAAGTGACTGAGCTTCGTGGACTTCATACTTTCAAAACCGTCCATCACCTGATAAGCACGGTGGAAGCTGACTTACGAACCGACAAAACCGCTTGGGATGCATTGAAAGTGACTTTCCCAATGGGTTCAATGACAGGTGCGCCGAAGATTAGCGCTATGAAGATTATTGATCAACTTGAGAACTTCAAGCGAGGCCCATACTCCGGAGCTTTTGGGGTGATTAATCCGAAGGGAGATTTTGATTTCAATGTTTTGATTCGCACCTTGGTCTTTAATCGGGAGATCAACACGTTGGGTTTTGGAGTTGGCAGTGCTATCACGGTAAATGCTGATCCCCTTAAAGAATATAGTGAATGCCTGTTAAAGGCGGATGCCTTGATTCGTAGTTTGTGCGCCACTCAAAATGAGTTTAAAGAAGTCGTTTCGAACAAATCTTGAGAACCTGGAAATTGAGCCGGGCGAACGCATTCTTATTGGCGTTAGCGGAGGACTCGACTCAATCGTTTTATTGCATTTAGCCCTCGACGTTGAATTAAAACCTGTGGTAGCCCATGCCAATTATCACCTCCGTGGAAATGAAAGTGATGAGGACGAAATTTTCGTAAAACAGACCTGTGAAGGATTAAATGTTCCTTTTCATTCAAAATCATTTGAAGTCGATAATGTAAGAGGAAACCTTCAGGCTGAGGCAAGAAAACTGCGTTATTCTTGGTTCGCTTCACTACTCGACGAAACGGACTCGAGGTACATTTTCACCGCACATCATTTAGATGATAGGCTAGAGACATTTTTTATCAACTTCATGCGTGGAACGGGTTTAAAAGGTCTTAAGTCCATTCCTGAACGAAATGTTCGAGTGATTCGCCCTCTCCTCAGATTCAGAAAGTTTCAATTAAAGAAGTATGCTTTAGAGAAAGCGCTGAATTGGCGAGAAGATTCATCGAACTTCAAGGATGTTTACCAACGTAACCGCGTAAGGCATGAGCTGATTCCTTCTCTTGAAAATATTGAACCACAGGCTGTTGACTTAGCGGGGAGATCACTTGAATTTCTTGCTGAGGCGGATACTTTTTTCAACAGAGCTGCCAGCAGGTTCATTTCTCGCTTAGAGACGGATGGATTCGTTAGCATAATTTATGATTCGGATTGGGATTACCTTTTTGCACACCCTCCAATGCACAAATACGTATTTGATTTTTTGGGCTTCGATATGGGGCAATTAGATGTCTTGAGTGAGTTGAGACAATCCTCTTCTGGTAAATATGTCGTGGGTAAGCGTTTCACTGCTTTTCGCGACAGAGAGAAATTCATTTTGAAGCCGACTCAATCTATACCCAAGTCGTCAATAGAGATTCAAAAATCTGAAATCGGCTCAATTTCATCTCCGATAGCTTTGACCTGGAGACTGGAACGAAGTCCTGATTCCCTGAGACTCAAGAAGAGTCAGGCTAGATTTCCCTTGGATAAACTAGAGTTTCCGTTGGTTCTGAGAAAGTGGAACGTTGGGGATAGATTCGTGCCATTCGGAATGAA
>CAZWQX010000061.1:0-21173 GCA_964635965.1 uncultured Cryomorphaceae bacterium | reverse complement strand
AACTCGCCGTTCGCAAACGCTGTCGCATCTTCCAAACTGATCTCCGTACACGTTATATCGTCTTCTAATACTGCAGGCATCAACAGCTCAGGGGCCTCGTCGTCTACGAGGGTAATTGTTTGGTCACATGAAATCGTATAACCGTATTCATCAATCAAGGTCCAGGTACGAGTAATTACCGTAGGACAATTCCCATCAGGGTCAGAATCTTCAAAGAAAATTGCTACATCAAGAGGACAATCGGAATTGGGTCTATCGGAGGTAGCCTCACCTGTGATAGACGGATCCGTGCTAGAGTTACAATCCAAAGTAATATCAGCAGGACAGGTAAGAACAGGTGGGTTATCAAAACAGATAATATTTGGAGGAGGAGGGCAACCACTAATAGAGTTTACATCGCCATGGTGGTCAACGGTATTTCCTTGGAAGGTTCCGTCAGTGAAGAACCAAACAGATGCTCCAAACTCACTGTTCTTGTCGTTGGCTCCAAGCCCAACTTGTAATCCGAAATTGTAATCTGCAGGCCGATGGGTTACGGTAATGTAAGACCCCGCGGTTGAAGGAGAACATCCCGTTAAGACACTGGCGCGATTAGGGTTAAATATGTAAAAATCCCAGTTTACATTATTTCCATTTATGTTCGATGGGTTTCCCTTTATTCCTCGTCCAAGTCCTGACCAAGTTGCCCAATCAGCCTTGTTTGAGAACCAGAAATCAACACATAAAACCAATGAGGGGTCATTCTGATTTTGTATCTCACCATAAATACGTGCTTCGCCACCTGCCAATTCCGCGAGAAATACTCCACTAGGAGCCGGCACCCAATCAGAACCACTCGCAACATTTGGCAACCATAAGATGTGATCGTTTACAGCATACTGTTCGAGAGGACACTCTTCAATAACATCTCTGCAGTTTGTATTAAGATTTAAATCACCATTTCCACTAACCGTAGCTCCGAAAACAGTACCGTTATAAAAAAACCAAGTCGAGGCACCATCATTTGAATTCTTGCTATTTGCGGCCAGCCCAATTTGCAATCCGAATTCATAATTAGCAGGTCTATGGGTAATAGTCAAAGAAGATCCTTCCAAACCATCTACCCCTGTAAGCGTCGAGGTTTCAGTGGGATCAAAAATGAAGTAATCCCAATCAAGATAGTTGGCACCAACTACGCCTGCTTCATCCTTATAATCTCTACCAAGTCCGGACCAAGTCGCCCAATCACTTTGATCTGAGAAGTAATAGTCAATGTCCCAGGCGAGAGTGCTGTTGGATTTATTAAAAACCCTACCTCTCAGTCTAGCTGTCCCATCGCTGAAAATTTCGAGTGTTCCGGGAGCTCCTGAAGCGAAGGCGTATTTGTCGTCCGCGATTCCGGTTACATTATTCAACCACAATCCATGTGCTCCTGAGGATTCAGAGTAATCCGTAATGTCGCAAACACGAACAAGTTCGGGTGAACTTCCTCCTTGTGCATAGGTTGAATTAGTCGTAAGAATTACAATTGAAAAAAGCGCTACAATCGCGCTACAACAGGGCGCAAGAAATCCCTTTTGAACTGGCCAGATGGTTTTCATCGAATGATTGGTTTTGGTTAAAATAGAGACAACAAAAGGCCTTTGCTGGTTTCGACAAAAGCCTTTTTTGGTCTTACAAACAGCATCAAATATAAGACAAATTCAATCCCTTTGCTGAAAAATCGAATAATTTTTCAAGTTTAACCCTTCGTTCACAACAGCTTAACGCAAAAAAAAAGCCGCGATTGAAACGCGGCAATTAGAAGTGGGCCCAGAAGGACTTGAACCTTCGACCTTCAGATTATGAGTCTGCTGCTCTAACCAGCTGAGCTATGGGCCCCGAAGGAGCCGTCAAAATTACACTATCGTTTCACCGGTGCAAAAAAATTATCCGAAGAATATCTGCTAACTTTAGCTTTTGGTAATTCAAAATAGAGCCCGATTGATGCAAAACGGATGGATGTTCTAAACCAAAATCTCTCTTTAGACTGGCAGCGCAGTATTCGCGAACATGTCGGCAATTCTGCTGAAATTCAGAGAATAAGTGTTGTCGGTGGAGGTAGTATAAACGATGCACGCAGAATTGAAACTACGAAGGGTACGTTTTTCGCGAAAATGAACAACGCCAAAGAATTCCCGGGTATGTTCGAGGCGGAGGCAAAAGGGCTGGATTTCCTTTTAGAACACAGTGAATTCAGAATCCCAAAATCAATCTCTACAGGCGAAACAGAAGAGGTGCAATGGGTTTTGATGGAAAACATCAATAGCACCAATAGGCGACATACATTTTGGGAGGACTTCGGAAGAAAATTGGCCAAAATGCACCTGGAAACGAATGACACATTTGGCCTACAATACAACAACTATTTAGGAAGTCTCCATCAAATAAACAGCCCTATTGACAACTGGCACGAGTTCTTTGCGGAAATGAGAATCAAACCCCAATTGGATTTAGCAACAGAAAACGGACAGGCTAAATTTGAAATGCTCCGACTATTCGACAAATTACTTGGAAGAATTGAAAAATACTTTCCTAAAGAGCCTCCTTCGGCTATTCACGGGGATTTATGGACAGGTAATTTTATGACTGACTCAGAAGGAGATGCTGTTATTTTTGATCCAGCCGTATATTATGGGCATCGAGAAATGGATATTGGGATGAGCAAGCTATTCGGAGGCTTTGACAAAAGATTTTACGATGCATATAACGAGGTTTTTCCCCTAGAAGAAGGATGGGAAGAACGAATTCACATAGCTAATCTTTATCCTCTGATGGCCCATGTAAACTTGTTTGGCGGAAGTTATACTTCACAGGTAATCAATATCCTGAGAAAACACATTTAATCTATTTCAATCACCTCTTTTTCTAACGGCACAAAAACCCTATCGGTCTTTCGTGGAGAAATCACATAACCTCCCGTAAAATCCCCAAAAGAAGGAAGGATCCCATACTGATCAGAAAAAAAGAAACACGGCAATCTTAATGATTGCTTGGCTCTACCTCTTAATCGAACGCAGGGGTGTATATGGCCATAGATATTGAAGGCTTCTGTCTCTATTCTATCGTGTGAGAACACCATTCCATCCTCTTCTAGTAAATCAGTTAATTCTAAGTTTGCAGCATAGAAGTCGTCATCCCTCAGAATGTCATGATTGCCTTTTACCAGTACCATTTTTGTATGTTGAAACATCTTTCGAAAATCAACAAACTCTTCCCACGCGAGATTCATTTTACTATGAAACAAATCCCCCAGAAAGATTAGCCGATCAGGCTTATAGTCTTTTATAAGCCCTGAAAGTCTCCACAGATTATTGCGCTCTGCCATCCTGGGCACGGCAATTCCGTTTCTTCGAAAATGATTCACCTTTCCCAGGTGCAGATCGGCTAAAATAAGAGTCCTATTGTCCTCTCGCCATAAAGCTCTTTCAGGCAATAAGTCAAATTCACTATTTCGCACCGTAAGTTTCAAGCTTTTTCCAGTTTCAGCGTCATCTTCTTAATCCTGTCCTCGAGCTTTTCATTTGTCATTCTCTCACGCAATCGATCCACCAATATCGGAAAACAGAAAGGCGTTGGATTTTCAGGGTATTTGAGTACTATTTTCTGAGATGCAATTCTTTTCAAAGCCTTTCTCAATCTGACCTCTTCAATTTGGAATTCCATAACCTCAGTAAATGCTTGTTTGAAGAGCAAATTATCCGATTCGTAATCTTTAAAGACATCGAAGAATAATTGTGCCGAAGACTGCAGGTGTTTCTCCTTTTGATGTTTGCCGGGAAACCCCTTAAATACCAGCCCTGCAATGCCCGCAATATCCCTGAACCTGCGTCTTGCCATTTCACTTTGATTCAGGCTGGCAGCAATATCCTGAGAAAGGTGCTCATCCGAGAAAATATCTGAATCTATCCCGTCTTCAATTGGAATGTCCTGGTCGCAAAGCAATTCAAACCCGTAATCGTTCAATGCAATACTGAAGCTAAGAGGCTTGAAAAGGGATAATCTATAAGCTAGTAAGGAGGCCAAACCCTCATGAACGAATCTGCCTTCAAATGGATATACAAACAAATGACAACCTTCTCGTCCGGTAAACTTTTCTATCAATAGCTCTGTATTTCTAGGAACCGACGACCTTCCCATTTGGGTTTCGATGATTGGCTTCACCGCCAAAAGTTCTTCACCCTTGACTTGCCCATTTGCCAGCTTTCCAATTTGTTTCCGCAAGTGTTCAGACAGCATTGATGACAACGGCATTCTCCCGCCTTGCCAGCTTGGTACAGCACCTTTCTTCTTTTTGCTCATTTTTACATGAACCGTCATTTCCTTAATGCGGATTAGTTCTAATGGCCTTCCCGCAAACCAAAATGTGTCCCCGGGATTCAACTTTGAAATAAACCACTCTTCTATTGAACCCAAGTAGCCACCTGATTGAAATTTTACTTGAAGCATTGCGTCGCTTACTATCGCTCCAATAGAAAGGCGGTGACGCATGGCAATTCCTCTATTGACTACTTGATAAAGTCCTGTATCATCAATTTGAACCTTGGCAAATTCGTCATATGCCTCCAGTGATTTCCCCCCTTTGGTAATGAAATCCAACACCCTAGCCCACTCTTCTTCTGAAATACTTTCATAAGAGAAGGTAGAGCGGACCTCTCGCAAAATATTCTTCGGATAAAAACCATCAGATACCGCCAATGTCACCAAATACTGGGACAGCACATCGAAGCTTCTTATGTAGGGCATCCTATCCTCTAGGTCGTTCTCACTAATTGCAGATTTAATTGCTGCACACTCTATTAATTGCAATGCGTTAGTAGGCAGAAAATAAATCACCGACTTTTCACCAGGTGCATGACCACTTCTACCCGCCCTCTGAACGAATCTGGCAATACCTTTAGGGCTGCCAATCTGAATAATTGTCTCTACAGGTCGAAAATCCACGCCCAAATCCAAAGAACTCGTGCAAACCACACATTTGAGCTTTTCCTCGTGCAAAGCGTCTTCAACCCAATCTCTCAACTCTCTGCTAATTGAGCCATGATGCATTGCCATTAGGCCTGCGAGATCGGGTTTAAGCGCTAAGAGATGTTGATACCAAATTTCGGCTTGAGATCGAGTATTTGTGAAAATCAGCGTTGTTTTGCTTTTCTCCAAAATGGGCAAAACAGATTCGGCCAATTTTACACCGAGGTGACCTGCCCAGGGATATTTTTCGATTTCCTCAGGGATGATAGGAACGACTTCGATATCTTTTTCAATGTTGGAACGAATATATCGTTGCACGCCTGGTCGGTAGTCCGTTCCAAACAACACTTCCATTGCCTGCTCCATATTCCCAATGGTTGCTGAAATACCCCAAATACAAGGGTTTGCAATAGTCTTGAGTCGAGACAAGGCAAGTTCTAGCAATACTGCCCTTTTTGACCCCATTAGTTCATGCCACTCATCAGCGACAATGAAACGCAGAGTTGAGAAGAACTTCTTATATCCTTTAGAAGCCATGATTAAATGCATACTCTCCGGAGTGGTGATCAACATATCAGGTGGGCTCCTGCGTTGTTTAGTGCGCTCGGAAGTTGACGTATCTCCTGTTCTGATAGCCACTTTCCAAGGCAAACCGATCTCGTCGCAAAAGGATTGGCAAGCCGTTCGAATATCTTTAGATAATGCTCTAATCGGGGTGATCCAGATGATTTTCAATCCCTTCTCACTGGAATCAAAACCATTCTTTTGATGATTGAGGTATTCTAAAACAGCACCGATGAATAAGGCATACGTCTTCCCACTTCCCGTAGGGGCATTAAGTAATCCCGACTCTCTGTTAACACAAGCCTGCCAAGTTTCCTGTTGGAAAAGAAAGGGTCTCCACCCCTTGGAATCGAACCAATTTAGTGCAACGGAATTATCAAGCATTTTCAAAAAGGAGGGTGCTTGGGCTTATTGTCTAGAATCTCTTCTATCCTTTGCATAACATCATCGGTTAGCAACCCTTTTGATTCATGGACTTTAAGATTTTCTTCGAGCTGAGAAGTCTTACGGGCACCTAGAATAACGGTGCTAACATTCTGATTTTGAAGACACCAAGCTAAAGCCATGTGAGGCATGGATATGCCGATCTCATTCGAAAAAGAGGTAAGTTCCTTTATTTTCTCTAGGGTTTTTTCAACAAGTAATCGCTCATTCAACCACGAAAGTTCTGCGCGCTTCAATCTTGTATCTCCAGCCTTTCCGTCATTATACTTTCCCGTGAGAACCCCTGAAGCCAATGGACTCCAAACTGTTGTCCCAAGCCCCACGGTCTTGTACAGCTGAGAAAACTCCACCTCCACTTTTTCCCTAACCAGCATGTTGTATTGTGGTTGCTCCATCACGGGCCCTATTAGATTATACTGCCTGGCTACCATATGAGCCTCCATAATTTCCTGGGCGCTCCACTCACTTGTTCCCCAGTAAAGAATCTTGCCTTGTGCAATCAAGTTGTGCATAGTCCAAACTGTCTCCTCGATAGGAGTTTCCTTATCAGGTCGATGACAGAAGAAAAGATCCAAATAGTCTGTTTGTAACCGTGTTAAGGCATCATGACAAGCCTCGACTATATGTTTGCGATTTAGGCCTCTTTGAGTTGGGAGTTTACCCCCTGATCCGAAAAAAACTTTGCTCGATAGAATATAAGTGTCTCTGGGCCATTTCATTTTCTTCAAAATCTCTCCCATCACAATTTCAGACTGCCCTGCCGCGTAGACTTCGGCATTATCAAAAAAGTTAATCCCCGCATCATAAGCCATCTTCATTAGGGCCTCGGAAACTCCATCTTCTATCTGATTTCCAAAAGTTATCCATGAACCAAATGAAAGTTCGCTTACTTTTAGGCCCGATTTGCCCAGTCTTCTATATTCCATTTAATTTTTTCTTTTGTGCTTAGTAAACGCTAAGCCAAATTGAGTGTTCTACTGAGGATTGAAAAAGCAAACTGAAAGGTATTGATTTTTAAACTGCTCTCTTCTTAATTCGCATTTGACTTGAAACTGCTCAGAAAATCAGACGGAAATAAAGAGACTTTGACTTCTCGGGAATTCGAGGAAGCTTTCGATTTGTATTATGAGCAGGTCCGCAATTTCCTATATTACAAAAGCTCCCAGGCAGAATTGTCGGAGGATGTTGCACAAGATGCATTTGTTAAACTGTGGGAAACCCGCGATAAAATTGATAAGTCATCTCTTAAGGCATATCTCTTTACAATCGCGAATAACCTGATGATTAATAAGCTGAAAAGACAGCAATTGAAATTCAAATTTCTCAATAGCTCCACTCAAAAAACGAGCAATGTAACTCCGGAGTACCTGTTGGAAATGCAAGAATTCGATCAAAAATTACAAGATACTTTGGCCAAAATCCCGGACGGAGCGAGAGAAGTATTCCTGATGAACCGAATTGACGGATTGAAGTATCGTGAGATTGCTGAAATATTGGGCTTAAGTATGAAGGCCGTAGAGAAAAGAATGTCTAGGGCACTGCAAGTGCTTCGAGATGAATTGGACCGAAAGGTATGAATGAGAATATGATGGACAATATTGATCAGCAATTGGAGAATTTGAGACCTCCGTTTAAGGAAGGGAGTAAGGAAAAAGCGAAAGCCTCCGTTCTTGCCAGAATCAATAACACTGAGAAAAAGGTCATTTCGATCAACAGGCGAAGACAATTACTTTTTGCAGCAGCAGCAATTGCGCTGTTTATTGCCTTGCCCTTAAGTTTGATCATCTTCGGAGAAAAGACCATAGCGCCCACAAGCGGACAAGTTTCACTTCCAGATGGTTCAACTATAACCCTTTCCGATAATAGTTCCGCCTCATTCAATCAATTGACTTGGAGCTTTGACAGGTCAATTGAACTAGATGGTGAGGGCTATTTTGAAGTTGAACAAGGTTCGGAGTTCACCGTGAATACAGACCTCGGACAGGTTAAAGTTTTGGGAACGAAGTTTACAGTTTGGGAAAATGACGACGAGCTTGTGGTTTATTGCCAAGAAGGAAAAGTAAATGCTAGTGGAGAGATACTGAGTAAAGATCAATACGCCATCATCTCATTGTCGGGAACTAACCGCGGAACTTGGAATTCTTCATCTAGGTTTTTATCTCACAACGTAAAGGAAATGAAGTTTGAGGAAACCCCTCTGCCACTGGTAGTTGAAACCATTGAGGCCCGTTTTGAGCAAAGAATCGAATTGAACTGTTGCTCAGATTCTCGTTTCACGGGTGAATTAATTACGGATGAGATAGGTTCAACCATTAAAATTTTATGTGAGGCCCTTGACTTAGAGTCATCCACAGATGATAGTGGAGTGATTATCTTAGATCGCTAATGCGGTGGGTTTCACTTACACTTTTATTCACATTATTCCTGAATTCATTACAGGCTCAATCAGATCTTCGGTCTGATCTAGAGCAATTTCAAGGGAAAAAGTTAACCGAGGCTCTTCGCTATTTGAGATCTAAAGATTTGGTGTCCGTTTCCTATGATCCGGATGCCATATCGCGAATTGAGGTCCCAGAGCTGAATTCAGCCATTCCTTCGGCGGAAGTATTGATTGACTTGTGTCTGCGAGATACTGAATTTGAGTTAATCACTGTTGGTGATCAGCTGGTAATAGCGCGGATTGAAGGCGAAACAGAGTCTTTCACTCTCATCGGGGTTATAAGAGACAAACTTTCGAGTGAGACCTTACCATTTGCATCCATCGCCATACTTGGAACAAATAAGAGTACAACCGCGAATTCAGAAGGAGAATATACTATCCTAAACGTGCCATCTGATACCAACAGAATTGCCGTTTCATACATTGGCTACGCTCCAATAGAAGTTGAAATAGGCAAGGTTGCAGCGTTAAGAGGTGAACTGAATTTTGATCTTACTCCACGATTAAAAGATTTGCCGTCTGTACAAATCAGTGCCCGCAGTCAAGAACTCTTAGAAATTGGAGAAGGAGTTAGTCAGATCACCTTTAATCCATCCCAGATTTCCAAACTTCCCAACTTGGGGGAAAATGATGTTTTTGCTGCGCTCAGGAGGCTTCCAGGGATTAGTGGTGGACAAGATTCCGAATCAGGGTTAAGAATACGGGGTGGACAAACCGATCAGAATCTCGTGATGTTTGATGGGATTTCGGTGTACCATGTAGACCATCTATTTGGCTTTTTAAGCGCGTTTAACAGCAACGTAATCAAGAATATTCGTGTCAATAAGGGTGGATTTGATGCAAAGTATGGGGGGCGAACTTCAGGGCTGGTAGAAATCACAGGGATAGATGGTAATAAACTGAAACCGTCTCTTCAAGCTGAAGCGACAATGTTGAGTGTAAATGTTCTGGCAGAACTTCCGGTAATAAAAGAAAAAGCTTCACTTGTTTTCGGCTACAGAAGAGCCTTCACTAACCTCATTCAAAGTCCTACATACCAAAACATCTTCAATAATATTTTCAACTCATCATTACCCAATACTCCTGAAAATAATACGGACGTTTTTAGTGGAGACAATATTCCCGAGTACTTTTTCAGTGACCTAAATGCCAAATTCAATTTTAAGCCTACCGATAAGGATGTGATATCACTGAGTTATTATCAAGGCCAAGATGATCTTTCGATATCTTTTGATGGAAATCTGGATGACCTAAGTCGGATTACCGACGATCGAACGAATTGGGGAAATCAAGGTGGTAGTGCAAAATGGTCGAGAAAATGGGGCCAACGATTATATACGTATGCCAACTATGGGATTTCAAGATACACCAGTGAATTAGAGGCCCAAGAAACCTTTCTAGCTCAGGCTGACACTTTTAGTCAACGTTTCTTTGAACAAAGAGTAAACGTTGACGATAACACATTTCGCTTGGATAACCGATTGGTTTTAAATTCAAATTGGGGACTGGAGTTTGGCTGGTGGAATACGGTGAACGAAATTAATTCTATTGCACAAGATCAATCGGAGATACTTCAGGACTCAACCATTTCTGCCACAACGAATGCCTTATACTTTCAATTAGATAAGAAAATCGAAGACCTCACGATCAAAGGAGGCCTCCGCACGGTGCTCTACTCGGGCAACGAAGAAGTATACATAGAACCGAGACTATCCCTGACGTACAATGTGAGCCCAAACCTTCAACTAATGGGCGCCTATGGTATTTACCATCAGATGATTAGGAGATTAAATGAACGCAGTCTCTATTTCAGTATTCCTGAAACATGGACGTTGGCAAACGAGAATACAATACCCGTTTTAGAGAGTAGCCATTACATCTTGGGAGGAAAAATTCAATTAGATGATTGGACTATTTCCTTAGAAGGTTATCACAAGTTCGAAACCGGCGTTGTAGAGTTTCTCTTCCCCGAGTTCGGAATACCAACGGGTGAATTAAGTCAATTTGCCATTGACGGTGATCGAAGGGTGTGGGGAACAGATCTCTTGGTCAAAAAATCTTTCGGTAAACACAATTTTATGGGAGGGTATACATTTATTTCTTCCGAGTCTCGATATGCATCAATTAACCAAAACAGATACTTTGATAGTCCAGGAGTATCCAATCACGAATTCTCCTTTACTTACAATTTGGATTACAATAGGTGGGATTTTTCGGCTGCTTTTGTATTAGCAAATGGAGTACCTTTTACTCCTGTATTAGGAACTTTTATCGTGACATTACCGAACGGAGAGGAGCAACAATTCGTAACAATCGGTGGGATAAACTCCGAGAGAGTCGATTGGTATCACCGTCTGGATGTGTCAGCAGGATATACGATTCCACTAAAAAATGGAATCTTGCAGTTAGGGTTATCCGTATATAACGTGTACAACAATTTAGCTGTAAAGTATTTGGACTATTTCCGAATACCAAGAGAAGATAGTGAGTTTTATGATTTAGGACAGCGAGATATCCTTTCGCTTGGTATTACGCCGTCCGCATTTTTGAAGTTGAAATTATGAGAGGTTTGATGTGGAGATTGCTAGTATTGCTAGTCGCAGTTGGATTATACTCTTGCGATGATGATAACGGTTCTGATGTTCCTGTTGACAATCAGCTTATCGTAGAGGCTTATGTTTTTGCAGGTGAACCTGTAAGTCATGTAAAACTTTCAAAGGTCCATAGCGAGGGTGAAGCCATTCCCGTTCCTGTATCTGACGCAACGGTAAAACTTAGTCAAGGCGGTATAGAAGTGAATTTGGCACAGAATGAAGAAATGCCCGGTTGGTTTCACATTGAAGATTCGAACGTGGTATTTTCAGGATCTGAGCCAATTGAATTATCAATTAGTGCTCTGGGAAGGACTTATTCCTCTGTAACACATTTTCCCGAGTCTATATCAGGACTAAATATTTCCGATTCGACAATAAATGTAACTGCAGCAATCAGTTCTGAACTTTTGGCAATATTGAGTTGGAATCCACTTCCCAATGCGCAGGCGTACGCAGTTTTCGTAAGAAACCTGGACTGGGGTTCGGATAATACCATATCACTTTCCGCATCCAGCGATAGTCCTTTCTATGCGGTACATCAAGGATACAGCCTTCAACTATTTCCAGACCATTTCACACATTTAGGAGCGTACGATTTATACGTCAGCGCAGTAAATGAAGAGTATATGGAAATGTATTCGGAAATTTCCAATCCTGACCTGCGAGGAGCACCTTCCAATATCGAAGGGGCTTGGGGGGTGTTTACAGCCTTTAACGGCCAGTCCATTTCCGTTTCTGTAGAATAAATTTCAAAAAGAGGTAGGGTAATAAAAAGTGTGCGTGTATATCTGACGCAAACATCAGAAATACCTACACTTCGGTGGACAATAAATTTTCATCTTATCTGAATAACCTAAGCGCAGATCGTCTCCCTTTCGAGACATCAGTAGAGGAAGCCAAGTCGAAAGTGATGAGGCGGGTAGGTTTAAACGATCAATCTATTGTAAGGCCCTTATTTGCGAAACCAGTGTTCCGTGGTCTGGCAGTGGCTGCCTCATTTTCGGTTATAATCGCATTTGGAGCTATTTTCAGTTCAAACGAGGTGGTGCTTAACAATGGCGAAGAATCTCTAAGTCATTTCTTACCGGATGGATCTGAAGTTATACTGGCCCAGGGTTCGGAATTGGAATACAATAGCCTCCTTTGGAATCTAAAACGAAAAATGGACTTTTCCGGTCAAGGTTTCTTTCAGGTAATTGAAGGAAGTGACTTCAGGGTACAAACTGAATCGGGGGATGTAACGGTTCTGGGAACTTCATTCTCCGTTAACACCAGAGCGGATGGTCTAAAAGTCATCTGTAAAACGGGAAAAGTAAAAGTGACTTCAACTGCTGAGGAATCAAATTTCCTGACACCAGGGCTTGGGGTTGAAATAGACAACGAAATAGCCGACCTCTTCCCTTATTCAGCTGAAAATGTCGATTCATGGGTTGGTGGAAAATATGAATTCAATGAAGCTACATTGGAGGAAGTATTTGAAGCGGCAGAAGAATTTACCGGTTTCGAAATTGAATATCCTGATAACCTTAAACAGTCTTTCAGTGGTGAGCTTTTTCCGGAGCAGACAGTAGATGAGGCTTTGACCGTCATCTGCAAAGCAACGGGACTAAGCTTTAACATTGACCGTGATCACCAAATAGTACAAATCCAAAATTCATAGTACCATGCTCAAAGAACTGAACAAAATACGTATGAGTCTGAAGTCGAATAAAATCTACGGAGGAATGACTCCCCTGTGGGATGAATACTACGTGGAAGCCCAGAACAAGAAGTTCAAGAACAAGTGGGACAAAATCCGCAACGCAGAAAAATAAGTTCAGCCTGCCTTGAGGGATATTTTGGAAATCAATGTATAATATCTGAGAGGTTCTCTCTCAAATCTTCATAGTAGTTTTAATTGGTTAGTCATAACGAGCGCCCAGCCTAGGCGCTCGTTGTGGTTTAAGACATTTTCGCAATAATTCTCCCTGTCACCTCACCGTTTAATATTTCATCCATATATCGTGGTATCTCCTCAAGCTCCACGACTTTCCCCATCTCAGCCAACCCCAGGGGTCGGTAATTTTCAACAAGCTCTGCCCAGATGGATTTTCGGATATCCATAGTGGTCTCCGCGCTGTCTACCCCAAATAAATTCACACCGTTCAAAATGAATGGATAAACGGTCATTTCTAAATTCGGTGATGCAACCAGCCCACAAGCGGCAACAGAGCCTTCTTTACCACACGCTTTGATCATTGTGGCAAGTGTATTTCCACCAACTGTGTCTATTCCTCCTGCCCATTTCGCCGAAAGCAAGGGACGACCTGATTCATCGTTGACTTCTTCCCTGCTGATGCATTTCTTAGCACCGATTTGTTTCAACCAACTGTATTGTTCCTGCTTACCGCTGGATGCCAAAACCCTATATCCTTTCTTGGCCAGAATTGCTACAGCCATTGAGCCAACACCTCCTGACGCGCCCGATACCACTACCTCTCCCATTTCAGGGTTCTGACCCGATTTTTCCATTTTACTAATTGCCAAAGCAGCAGTGAAGGCGGCCGTTCCCATGACCATCGAATCTTCTTCGGATAACCCTTGGGGAAGAGGAATCACCCATCCTGAAGGAACAGAGATATACTCTGCAAATCCCCCTTTGGTGTTCATTCCCAAATCAAATGAGGTGACTATTACTTTATCTCCTTTATTAAAAGACTCATCCGTTGACTGAACTACTTCCCCCACAGCGTCAACACCAGGTGTGTGTGGAAAATTCTTGGTGATTCCTCTATGGCCCGAGGCCGAAAGAGCATCTTTATAGTTTAGCCCTGCAAAAGAAACCTTTATCAGGATGTCATTATTTGGTAAAAACGAAAAGGGGACCTCTTCAACTGCTTTAGAGTATTCTCCTTCCGATTCACGGATTACAAGTGCTCGGTAGGTCTTCATGATGCTTCTTTAACCGTTGCCATACACTTCAACTCAATGGCAATTGGAGTAGGCAGGGAGAGTATTTCAACCGTCGTTCGACAAGGCTGATTATCCTTAAAGTACTCAGCATAAACGCGATTGTACGTTTTGAAATCGTCCTTCATATTGGTCAGAAATACCGTAACATCAACCAAATTATCCCATGATGATTCGGATGCCTCCAAAATCAACCGCACATTTTTAAACACCGAATGGCACTGTTCTTCAATGTTGTAACTCACGATATTTCCAGCTTCATCCAGCTCTACCCCCGGTATTTTTTTTGTTCCGCGTTCTCTGGGACCCACTCCACTTAGGAATAGCAAGTTCCCAACACGTCGCGCATGAGGATAGAGTCCAACGGGTTCAGGTGCTTTTTCAGAGTTGTATTTTTCGCTCATTGTAAGTTTTTTTCGAAACTAATCAATGTCGCACTAACTTCAACCAAAGCACAACCCACCTGTTAAGATTTCATGGCCTTATTGGAGTTTACTGATAGAGGAATTTTCTGCAAGAAGGGAGATTTTCATATTGACCCTTGGAAGCCCGTCGATTCGGCATTAATTACCCATGCCCATGCAGACCATTCCCGTTGGGGAATGAAAAAATATTTGGCTCACGAAAAGAGTTTGCCCATAATGAGGCATCGTTTGGGTGATATTTCGCTGAGTGGGGTGGCCTACCACGAAAGTATTTCGATCAATGGTGTTACCGTCTCTTTTCACCCTGCAGGACATATTCCAGGTTCGGCTCAAATACGTGTGGAGAGCAAGGGCGAGGTCTGGGTGGTATCAGGAGATTACAAACTCTCCAACGACGGAATATCGACTCCGTTTTCGCCCGTAAAGTGCCATACAATGATTACAGAATCTACCTTCGGTTTACCCGTCTTTAAATGGCGAAAGCAGCAGGAAATAATAAGCGATATCAATGCGTGGTGGAAGGAGAATAAAGAGGCAGGGCTGGCATCAGTCATCTTGGGTTATTCCTTAGGCAAGGCTCAGCGTATTCTATGCTCGGTTGATTCTTCAATTGGGCCCATATTGCTGCACGGCGCGATCCACAACAGCAATTTGGCATTGACAGAATCAGGCCTGCAGTTTCCTCAAACCGATTTGATCACCAGCGATACACCAAAAGAGAATTATCCGGGCTCATTAATTATCGCCCCTCCCTCTGCATTGGGATCGGCTTGGATGAAAAAACTCAAACCTTACAAGGTCGGAACAGCTTCGGGATGGATGGCCCTGAGAGGAGCGCGAAGAAGACGTAATGTCGACAAAGGATTTATTCTATCCGATCATGCCGACTGGGATGAATTAAATACCGCCATAGAAGCTTCTGAAGCCGAAAGAGTTTACGTGACTCACGGGTATAGCAACATCTTTGCGAATTGGCTCCAATCAAAAGGGCTTGATGCACGACCCGTTCAGACGGAATTTGAAGGTGAACTGGCAGAAATTGGCGAAGGAACCGATAAAGAGAAGGAATCGGAATGAAAGACTTTGCCTCACTTATTCTTGCACTTGATTCGACAACCAAGACCAACGAGAAATTGAAGGCCATGGTTTCCTTTCTAGATAATGCCGCCGATGATGACAAACTCTGGTTCATCGCCCTACTCAGTGGAAAGAGACCCAAACGCCCCGTAAAAACAACCTTGTTGAGAGAGTGGTCGGCTGAATTGGCGAATCTACCTTTGTGGCTCTTAGAAGAGTCTTACCATGTAGTGGGAGACCTGGCCGAAACAGTTGCGCTGATTCTTCCCGAAACTGAAAGAAGTAGTAGTAAAAGCCTATCTAAACGGATGGACGAGCTCATTGCGCTTCGTCAAAAAGAGGAAAGTGAAATCAAATCCTACTTGATTGAGGCTTGGATGGAGATGAATAGAACCGAGCGTTTCGTATTCAACAAACTGATCACGGGAGGATTTCGCATTGGAGTCTCTCAAAAGTTAATGGTCAGAGCTTTGGCAAATCATTTGGAAGAAGACGAAAACCTCATCGCCCATCGCCTCATGGGAGATTGGCAGCCAGGAACCACTACGTTTAAGGACTTGGTGGTAGAGCCAGACGAAAACGAAAACCTCTCTCGCCCTTTTCCTTTTTATTTAGCCTATCCCTTAGAAGACGAACCAAGAGAATTAGGAACAGTTCAGGATTGGCAAATAGAATATAAATGGGACGGAATCAGAGGCCAGTTAGTCTTTAGGAGCGGTGAGATTTTTATCTGGAGTCGAGGTGAAGAGCTTGTAACAGATCGTTTTCCAGAACTAGAACAGCTGAAAGACAAATTGGGTCGTGATTGTGTGATTGATGGTGAAATCATGGCATTCAAAGACGGTAAACCTTTAACTTTTAACCATCTCCAGACTCGTATCGGACGGAAAAAGCTTTCGAAAAAAGTACTTGACGATTCTCCGGTGGTAATCATTGCCTATGATTTGCTCGAGCTTGAACGGCAAGACCTGCGTGAGACATCCATGAAGGAGAGAAGATCTAAACTCGAGAATCTGGTCAAGGAGACAAACGTCGATGCGCTTATGCTTTCTCAGGTTCTTCACCCCAAAACCTGGAAAGAAGCGGCTGAAATTAGAGCGCAGAGCCGTGATGTGCTCTCCGAAGGATTGATGCTCAAACACAAAGAAAGCTCCTACAAAGTTGGGCGGAAACGTGGCGAGTGGTGGAAATGGAAGGTGGACCCAATGAGCATTGACGCGGTGATGATTTACGCTATGCGCGGCCGCGGTCGTAGGGCGAATCTCTATTCCGACTATACTTTTGCGGTATGGAAGGGCAAGGAGCTGGTTCCTTTTGCGAAGGCTTACAGCGGATTGACTGATAAAGAAATGCGAGAAGTAGATCGGTTCGTAAAAAAGAACACACTCGAGCGTTTCGGACCTGTGAGAAGTGTCAAACCCGAATTGGTATTTGAGATCGGTTTCGAAGGCATAGCTCCCAGCACACGGCATAAATCCGGAATAGCTCTGCGTTTTCCCAGAATCCTTCGTCAACGGTTAGATAAAAAACCGGAAGAAGCTAATACACTGGAAGACCTGCACGCTATGCTTGAAGCCTATCGCTAAGATCTATTGAGAATTGTAAGATTAAATAACCCTATTGCGAAAAACGCAAAAGCTCCCCACATAAAATACTGAGAGTAACTCCAATTGGAGAGGTGGAGAAATACTCCGATGATAAGTGATAATCGTCCAACCAGATAAGCATAGTCAGTTATAGACTTTTCCTCTACTCTACGAAAACGGATAAAAGCCGCCACGAAGAGCAAAATCATACCCAGTAATAGGGCCTCCCAAGTAAAAGGCCAGTGCATAAATCCCGCACCGTACCAATAGACAAAAAGGACAAAAGCTACTCCGTAAAACGGCGTTAGCTTGAGCCCTTTATTAGGCTTTTTTCGGTAGTCGAGTATTTCTTCTTCGGTAGACATAAAAAAGGCTCCGCACGGGAGCCTTGAATACGATTATCTAAAATTCTTATTTCCCAGGAGAAACATTGGCCTTGAGGTATTCGCGGTTCATTCGAGCGATGTTTTCTAATGAAATCCCCTTGGGACATTCCACTTCACAAGCTCCCGTCACCGAGCAATTACCAAAGCCTTCTTTATCCATTTGAGCTACCATGTTTCGAACGCGCTCACCTGCTTCTACTTCACCTTGTGGGAGCAGAGATAACTGAGAAACTTTTGCCGAAACAAACAACATTGCGGATGCATTTTTACAAGCAGCTACACAAGCTCCACAGCCAATGCAAGTTGCGGCATCAAATGCCTTATCAGCATCTTCTTTTGGAATAGGAATGGCGTTGGCATCAAGAGTGTTTCCACTTGTATTAACTGAAACATAACCTCCCGCCTGGATAATTCTATCAAAAGCTGAACGATCAACCACCAAATCCTTGATCACCGGAAACGCTTTGGCTCTCCACGGTTCTATATGAATGGTATCACCGTCTTTAAACGAACGCATATGCAATTGACAAGTGGTTGTTCTGTGCATTGGGCCATGGGGCTCACCGTTGATGAACAAACTACACGATCCACAAATTCCCTCTCGACAGTCATGGTCAAAAGCAATGGGCTCCTCCCCTTTTTCCACTAGTTCTTCATTGAGAACATCCAACATCTCCAAAAACGACATATCGGAGCTAACGTCAGAAACAGGATAAGACTTCATCTCTCCTTTAGCGCTAGGGCCTTTTTGTCGCCATACCTTCAGTGTTAAATTCATGACTCTATCTTTTGTATGGTATTAACTTCTTATTTGTAACTCCTTGTTTTTACTTCAACCGCCTCGAAGGTAAGTTGTTCTTTATGCAAGATTGACTTCCCTGGATCTCCAGTGTATTCATAAGCACTAACGAAAGTGAAGTCTTCATCGTTCCTCACGGCTTCGCCATCCGGTGTTTGATATTCTTCACGGAAGTGACCACCGCAGGACTCTTCGCGATCCAAGGCATCCTGACACATTAGCTCTCCCAATTCCAAGAAATCGGCAACTCTTGAAGCCTTCTCAAGCTCCATGTTCATGTCATTCATT
Source organism: uncultured Cryomorphaceae bacterium (assembly GCA_964635965.1). Lineage (GTDB taxonomy): Bacteria > Bacteroidota > Bacteroidia > Flavobacteriales_D > Cryomorphaceae > JAKVAV01. The sequence continues at coordinate 2,635 of CAZWQX010000061.1, read as the reverse complement.
TCACCGGGAACTTTAACATCCTTCCAAAACTCTTCGCGAAGTGCTCGAATATCGGCCATGGCACCTTTTAAGCCCTCGGCATTACGAGACATCCCGCATTGATTCCACATGATTTTACCGAGCTTCTTGTGGAAGTAATCAACGGTTTTTGATCCATTTATATTCAAGAATTTCTCCATTGAATCACGAACTCCTTTTTCGGCTTCTGCAAACTCAGGTGTATCCGTGTTGATTTCTCCGGTTCGAATATCATCGGCCAGGTAGTCTCCAATGGTGTATGGAAGCACAAAATATCCGTCAGCCAATCCTTGCATAAGAGCAGAAGCACCGAGCCTGTTAGCCCCGTGATCACTGAAATTGGCTTCACCACAAGCGAAACATCCGGGAATGGTTGTCATCAAGTTGTAGTCTACCCAAACTCCACCCATGGTGTAGTGAACAGCAGGGTAAATCTTCATCGGAGTTTCGTAAGGATTGTCATCGGTAATCTTCTCGTACATCTCGAAGAGGTTACCGTATTTCGATTCAACTACCTTTTTCCCTAACTCAATTATTTCTTGCTTTGACGGGTTATTCATCCCTTTAACTGTTGCTTCGGTAGCTCCGTAACGTTCTATGGCTGCGGCAAAATCAAGAAATACAGCTTCTCCCGTTTTATTAACTCCGAACCCTGCATCGCAACGCTCTTTGGCGGCTCTGGAGGCAACATCTCGGGGCACGAGGTTACCAAATGACGGATAGCGTCTTTCTAAATAATAGTCGCGATCTTCTTCAGCGATATTTGTTGGTTTCAAAGTACCCTGACGAACTGCCTCCGCGTCCTCTTTCTTTTTCGGCACCCAGATACGACCGTCATTTCTCAGGGACTCTGACATTAGAGTCAATTTCGACTGATGGTCACCGGAAACCGGAATACACGTTGGGTGAATCTGCGTATAGGATGGGTTTCCGAAATAGGCTCCCTTTTTATGCACCTTCCAGGCGGCTGAGGTATTTGAGCCCATGGCATTGGTAGAAAGGAAGAACACGTTTCCATACCCTCCTGAGCAAATCACAACTGCGTGGGCTCCGTGACGCTCAATTTCACCGGTCACTAAGTTTCTCGCAATAATTCCGCGAGCCTTTCCATCTACAACCACGACATCCATCATTTCATGTCGGTTGTACATTTTGATCTTACCCTTCGAAATCTGTCGCGACATTGCCGAATACGCTCCCAATAAGAGCTGCTGTCCTGTTTGACCTTTTGCATAGAACGTTCGGGATACTTGTACTCCTCCAAATGAACGGTTATCGAGTAGCCCCCCATATTCACGGGCAAAAGGAACTCCTTGGGCAACACATTGGTCGATTATACTTGTTGACACCTCAGCCAGGCGATAGACATTCGCTTCTCGAGAGCGGTAATCTCCACCCTTAATGGTATCGTAAAACAAACGGTAAACACTGTCTCCGTCGTTTTGATAGTTCTTCGCTGCATTGATTCCTCCTTGCGCGGCAATACTGTGGGCTCGCCTTGGAGAATCTTGAAAACAAAAGGCTTTTACATTGTAGCCCATCTCTGCGAGCGATGCTGCAGCAGAGGCACCTGCCAATCCTGTTCCAACGACAATTACATCAATCAATCGTTTGTTGGCAGGATTCACTAATCGAATAGAATTCTTGTGATTCGTCCACTTATCACCAATCGGTCCCTTCGGAATTTTCGCTTCTAACTTTGTCATGACGAATTTCTTAATGCATTAGATATATGTAGATCGGAATAACGGCAAAGGCTAACGGTACCAAAACGGCAAAGGCGTATCCAAGCTTTTTGATTGTACTTTCTACTTTAGGCGTTTTCAGACCAAGAGAAGTAAAGGCACTTTCAAATCCGTGCCAGAGGTGAAAGGAAATCGCAATTAAACCAACGAGGTACAAAACAACAATCCACCACTCCTCAAAAGCTTCCATCACCTCTTCATGTAAATCTTTCATCACAGGTCCCATTACCTGACCTGTTTCGGAAACAATTTCAAAACTTTCATTAACCGTTCCATTATAAACAGCTTCACCCGACTTCAACAGAAGACCTGAACCATCTTCGGTTGTCATGTAGGGCATAGCGTCGAATTTGTATTCGTACCAGAAATCCTGCATATGGAAGACGATGAATGCCAAAACAAGGGTTCCGAGAATTCCCATATTCCTCGAACTCCAAATGGTATTGGCTGATGGTTTAGAATAAGCGTATTTCTGCGGTCGCGCTTTTCTGTTTTGGATGGTTAACATCAACCCATCAACAGCGTGAAAGATGATGCTGAAATAAACCAAATAGCTCAATATTTTAACTGCAGGATTAGAAGTCATGAAGACTGCATACTCGTTAAACTGGAGTTTCCCTGCATATCCGGGAAGGAAAAGCTGTAGGTTTCCTACAAGGTGTCCAATCAAAAAAAGACAAAGGAATAATCCTGTTAAGGCCATCCAATATTTCTTGGCAAGGCTCGATTTTATCAAAGCTGAATTACTCATGAAATAATCAGTTGTTCGGTAAATTTGAGGGCAAAGTTAATGTACGCGAGGCTTGCATACACCATTGAGCACTATCTAAAATCATTCTACGCGGAATCCTTCTACCAGATTGAAACACTCG
>CAZWQX010000060.1:0-21418 GCA_964635965.1 uncultured Cryomorphaceae bacterium | reverse complement strand
ACTAAAGATTCCGAAGCGTCGATTATAAAAGCGGATGGGGACAAATGGTGGACACCCTTTAAAATACTGATATACAAATAAATAAAAATAGTATCTGAATGCTTTACATCCATAGGAAAATGGATCAAGAGCGTATTATCATTATTAGAAGTGGGATACCAGAAACCAGAAAAAAACCCAAGACTGTTAGAGTGACCCTATCAATACCTCAGAATCTTTTCGTCCTCATAACACCACGCCCAGCGTTCTTCGGGTTCAGCACTAATAATCACCTGATGGTTATGCTCTTTTGCATGGGTTGAGGCGTGCTTGTTCGGAGAAGAGTCGCAACACAATACAACCCCACAGGTCTGACAACAACGCAAGTGCATCCATGTATCGTTTGTTTTCACACATTCAGAGCATTCATATGATTCGGGCGACTTTATTTCATTTAGCTCTTCTAAATGACTACAGATTTTAACTTTCATGAATTGAATATCGAAAATTAAAATCGCAATCAATCACTCCGAGCGTTTTTTCATCTTTAATCGAGCTAAGAGGAGTATTTATGGAGTGGAAAAAGGAATTCGTCGTTGATACATATTGAAATTCTACGAAATAATTATTACCTTCAACGCCCTGACAGAGAAAAACATTGAGTTCGTTAACCAATCATCTGACCGATCGCACTACTATGAAGATACAAATCCCCTCTCAACCAGGGGATTTGTTTTTTTGAGATCTCTTTTGCTCAATTTTTAAATAAGAATCTTTCTCAAGTTATTTTCTTCAAAGAGAAGTTTTACCCATTCGAAACTTTCTGAAACAAGAAATACATCTCAGCGGCTATTTGGCGGGAACGTTCGTCATACCGAATGCTCTCTTCCGGGGTTCCATCTGCAGCTTTGGGATCATCGTAGGGAATCGGAATCCTAAATGAAGCTCCGGGAATAAATGGGCAAGACTCATCAGCGTCCGAACAAGTCATTATTGCCGCAAACCCTTCTGAAGGGTTAGATGAATCGTCGTATTTCTTCGAAAAACAAATCAGGGGGTCCACATCAGCTGAAAAGGCTACCGAGTAGCGGGGATTTTCACTGCCTTCGCTATGAATTCGAAATCCTGTTCTTTTCATTGAAGCAACTGCCCTTGGGTTAAAAGCGGTGGCCTCGGTACCACCTGAAAAGGTATCAATTTGCTCAACGCCAAAACGTGCGGCCATCACAGCAGCCCATATTTGACTCATGTGACTTCTTCTGCTATTGTGGGTGCAGATAAACGTCAGTTTAGCGGTTCTATTTGAGTCCAATTCAGAGCTTATGAATTCAGCAAGCTCCGTTAATAATTCCGTCCTTTCATCACCTAACGTATCCAATTCATCGGAAAGAGAATTAATAAAATCCTCAATTTCAGGGTAAAGGACTATTTCTTTTTTCTCTGTTTCTGCTTTCATTTCAATTGGTTTCAGAGTTTTACTTTCGCTTTCCTCACAGGCAGTCAATACCCCTGCTGCTAGCAACAGCCCAAGCACACTTTTTAGTCTGATCATTAACAACAATTTGATGAAGGATCACAATTCATTTGTGTAACCTCTCCTATTCTCACTTTTGGTTTTTCCTTTTTTGTTCCCGGCCTTTCGGCATAAACGGTTACACTAAAGATTCCTGTTTTACTCTCGTGGAAATCTGCAATTTCATCCTCCGTAAGGTATTTCTTTAAGATATCTTGAGGTATGATAATAGGCTTTTCTTTCTGAAGAATAATATTGGTGAACCCTGCCGATTTAATACTATCGAGATACTCTTCCTTCTGAATAGCGCCTGCAACACATCCCGCATACATTTCAGCATCTTGTTTTAGGGCTTCAGGGAGAACTCCCACCAAAACGATGTCTGAAATGCTGAAATGGCCACCTTTTTTTAAAACCCTGAAAATCTCGCTTACCACTTTTGATTTATTGGGAACGAGGTTTAGCACACAGTTACTTACAACCACATCGGCCACCTCATCACTTACAGGCATATCATCAATATCACCTTCACGAAACTCAACATTATTAAACCCCATATTCTCGGCATTGATTCTGGCCTTCTTTATCATTTCAGGGGTGAAATCAATACCAATCACCTTTCCTTCAGGGCCTGTTTCATGGCGAGCCACGAAACAATCGTTTCCGGCGCCAGAGCCTAGATCAATTACGGTATCACCTGCACTTATTTTGGCAAATTGAGTCGGAAGTCCACAACCCAAGCCTAAATCTGCTTCTTCAACGTATCCCTCCGTTCCGTTGTAATCGTCCATCATTATGTTATACACTTTATTCGATGGCGTGGTAGCACCGCAGCATGACGAAGCATTGAGAGTCTTGTCTTGCTTAGCAATTCGTCCGTATCGCTCGCGAACGGAATCCTTTAGTTCTTGTTCAGTTTTCATTGTATTATTGCAATATTACGATAGTATAGATCAAAAAAAGTCTAACAACAATCTGATTTATCTCCTTTATAGTCATTAAATAAGCCTCCAAAAACCTCTTCCATTTCTTTCCATTTGACAGGATTTATGCAGTAATTCACTCTGGTCCCTTCAATGTTCCCCTGAATAATTCCCGCGGTCTTTAATTCCCTCAGGTGTTGGCTTATCGTGGCTTGAGCCAAACCGAATTCTTCAACCAACTCTCCATTGACACAAGCATTAACCTCAAGCAAACGCCTGACAATGGCAATTCGTGCAGGATGCGCAAGCGCCTTGGCAATGAGAGCAAGCTCATTGTCTGTTTTGGTAAAGAGTTCTGTTTTAGTTATTCCCATTTGTATTCATCGCAAAATTACGATAGATAATTTATCCTGCAATTATTTCTCTAAACTTTTCTTCATCTTTTCATTGAATTCTTCAGACTTTCCTTTGGGAATTGAAAGACTTTCCCATTCTGAACCTTTAAATGACTTTGCCAAAATCACCATTTGCCCAACGTGATAGGCGTAATGACAAAGTTGTCGGTTAATGGCTTGAGCTATTGAATGATCCTCCCCTCGAATTTGCACTGTTCGTCCCATACCCTCTTCATTAAGCTCTCCAAGTACATCAAATAAAAGATTCCACCCCTCAACCCATCTTTCATAAACCTCTTCTCTGGTGGATAAAGTATCTTCAAACTCCCCATCTCTTTGTCTCCATTCTTTTTCCCCATCTGAAGTCAAAAAATCCGTCCAACGTGACATCATATTGCCGTGCAGATGTTTTACAATTACCGCTATGGAGTTAACGTCTTTAGCCGATTCGTAGAATAATTCTTCATCCGAAACCCTTTCCATTGTTTTCCGTCCTAGCGTCTCGTAGCGATTAAACTCTGCTATGGCTGAATCGAGGTAACTTAACATGGTTCTGTTTTTTTTCGAAAGTACAAATCAACTAATCAAGATTTGTTAACCGGGTGCAGCCTTTTCTCAATTCGGATTAATTTGGGCCCGTGGAACTATCGATTGATACGCTAATCATTCTCTTCCTGTCAGGAGCAGGTATTCTAATATGCCTGATTTCCGGAATTGCCATTCTTTTTCGTTCGGAAGGAAGCCTGATTTCAAACAGGCTACTTGGAGCATTGCTCATTTTAGCTTCTTCGACATTTCTGAATGGATTTCTTGCCTCTGCTGGAATTTACAGTCAATATCAGCATCTCTATTACATTCCTTTAGTTTACGATTTCAGCTTTGGTCCTCTCTTTTACTTATTCGTAAAATCAAAGACTGAACAATCTTTCCGATTTACAAAAAGAGAATGGCTTCATTTCATTCCCGCCATTCTGCAAGCTGGCTTCTACTTCACCATAGGTTTTCGTTCTGCAGAATACAAATCAATGATTTGGAGGGAATTGTATGGCCCCTACCTTCAATATGTCGATGAAGGTGGTTTCTTGGTTATTACCTTAATTTATCTAACTCTCGCCGGAGGTCTGGTAAAATCAGCCTCAAAGGAAGCTTGGAGGGAACCTGTTTTGAAATGGATCCAGCGATTCATTAGGTACTTCTTCTTATTGGTGGCGATAATTGCAATTTACACAGCTGCTGAATGGATCATGTGGTTGGGTTTTGAGATAAACATTTACAACATCCCACTGCTCGATCTCCCACTGAACCTTGCGACCATAGCCATTGCATTGTGGTTGGGAATCAACTCATGGTTGTATAGTCATCAGTCTTTGCTGGTTGAAAGGAAAATTACCCCCCAGTCTCTTTCGGATTCATTGGAAACTGAAATTGGCAAGCTGTTTTCGGAAGATCAGGTATTTCTCAACCCTGACTTCAATTTGGATATGTTAAGTAAACTCACGGGACGTTCCAGAAATGAATTATCGGCTCATTTCAGTGGCATGGGCTCCTCCTTTAATGAAACGATCAATAAACTTCGAGTAGAAGCTTTTTTGAATTTGATTCAAAAAAGACCTGATTTCAGTCTTGAAGGTGCAGCCTACGATGTTGGTTTTGGTTCCAAATCAACCTTCAACCGGGCATTCAAAAAAGAAAAAGGCGTTAGTCCGACAACTTTTCTGAGAGGTCTAAGCAACTGATTATCAATATCGCGTGCAATTTGACACGTGTCAATATGCATTCTGCAACGATTAGCTGAGTCTATTCGATGATGTTTGCCTCAAACAAATCGCAAAACACATCGTCATGAAAACGATATTGAAGAAAATCACACAACCAACACGAATTACCAATAGTGCTGCCGAAGCCTTGCTGACTATACCAAGAGTTGTCGCAGGATTAATTCTATCCATCGATTATGGAAGTAGCAAATTTGGAATGCCATGGACACCGTCAGAAAATGAGCTAAGCCTCTTTGAAGTAGCCTCGTGGTTTCCTGAAGATGTTGCCAATTTTGGAGCACCGTTTAGTTGGGCTCCTGTTTTCTTTGCCTGGATGGGCGCAGCAAGCGAGGCTATCGGTGGAATATTCATCGCTTTTGGCTTTCAAACGAGAATTGCTTCATTCTTCATCGCTTGCACCATGCTGACAGCTATATTCTTTCAAAAATGGGGAGGTGGAACGTGGTCGATGTTACCGGCAATGGGATTTCTGTGGTTATCTCTTTACTTGATCGTTTTGGGAGGTGGTCGATTCAGCTTGGATAACCTAATCACGAAAAAATTCTCTTTAAAGAAGCCGCTGATAGTTGCTATGATTTCTCTTCCTGTGCTATTCACAGCAACTGCAGCCGGTTATGGTGGAGTGGCTAATGTTTACATTCCTGCTCGTCAAGAATTTGTCCTCGGTGAATTCGAAAACAGCGCATTCAGCGCGAAACTCTCCAACAAGGGTAAGCAAGAAGTCAAAGTGAAGATTATAAATACGGAAACTAAGGAACAAACACAGGGTTTTGGCTTGAACCCAGGAGGTGAAACGAAGATTTATGCATCAAAATACGAAACCGTTTTATTGATCAATGAATCAAATACAGAGGCACATATCAAAGTAAAGCTCAATAAAGGTGTTGAAGGAATGCGCTATCAAAACATAGATTAATAGTTGACTCGAGTAATGATAATAAAGAGCCTTTCAAACTGAAGGCTCTTATTTTTTTGATCTATCATAAAAGGGATATCAGAGAGGAATCTCCATTGCAAAGAATTTCACCCTTTCTTTGTCAAGATAAAAAACCGAACTCTTGAAGAAGATTCTGAAGATGACCCTGTATGTTTTTCTTTCCCTGTTAGCGATAATTACTTTGACGGCAATTCTCTTTATCAATTTACATCCCGCATTTGGAGGAAAGCACGATAAAGATGACATAGCCAGATATGAAGCTTCAGGCAATTACGAAGGAGGAATTTTTCAAAATCAGATTGAAACCAATATGGATATGGGTTTTACTGATATGAGAAAAACCATCTACAGCTTCATTAAGGGGTCGCCAAGAAGAAATCCAAGTAAACCCATTCCCTTTCTCGATGCGGATAGCACCTCCATTGCTAATTATGAAGGAGAGGACAGATTAATGTGGTTCGGTCATTCGAGTTTTATCCTGCAAATGGATGGAAAGACCATTCTTTTGGATCCTATGCTTGGACCTTCACCCGCACCCCACCCTTGGCTCGGCGGAAAAAGATACAACAAGCAACTACCGATTGAGCTCGATAAACTTCCACAAATAGATGCCGTTATCATTTCACACGATCATTACGATCATCTCGATTATCCATCAATAAAGAAACTAAGGGGAAAAACCAGCCACTTTTATGTTCCACTGGGAGTAGGTACTCATATCGAAAAATGGGGTGTTCCAAAGGAAAATATCACCGAATTCAATTGGTGGGATGAACATTCCATCGGGACAATCGAGATAGCATTTACCCCATCGCGGCACTTCTCGGGACGAGGCTTGACAGACAGAAGCAGAACTTTGTGGGGATCTTGGGTAATCAAATCAACCCAAAATAATCTGTTCTTTAGTGGAGATAGCGGCTACGGTCCTCATTTCAAGAAAATTGGTCAGAAGTATGGTCCTTTTGATTTAGGGTTAATGGAATGTGGTCAGTACAACGAGAAGTGGGCGGCAATTCACATGATGCCCGAAGAAACTGCCCTTGCGGGAGTAGACATTCAGGCGAATTCCGTCATGCCTATTCACTGGGGAGCTTTTACGCTCGCACTTCACGACTGGGATGATCCCATCATGAGAGTTATACCTGCTGCCAAGGATCTTGAAATACCATTGGTTGTTCCTCAAATTGGAGAGTTTATTTCAATTTCAGAACCGAAAACATCCAGCAGTGATTGGTGGACTTCGGTGGATTGAGATAATTCTTTGTTATTCCTTTATCATTCTTTCGTATTGTTTGGTTGATTCTGCCATAGCTAACTTTGTATCATGCCCGACACTAAGGAAAAACCATCGTTTCGCGATCGGTTGGACGCCTTTAAAAACCTTCCTCGATTCTTTAAAATGATATGGGAGACCAGTGCATTTATGACGCTGGCCAATGTTGTTCTTCGAATCATTAAAGCTGCCATCCCCGTGGTGATGCTCTGGGTAGGAAAACTCATCATTGATGAGATCATCCTGCAGATGAACAGCGAGTATCCCGTCTTCTACAATATATGGCTTTACCTCGGCCTTGAGTTTGGTTTGGCCATTTCCAGTGATGTGATTAATCGAGGTATTACGCTTTTAGATGGGTTATTGGGTGATCTATTCAGCAATAGAACTTCGGTAAAACTTATTCATCACGCTGCTACCCTAGACCTTTATCAGTTTGAAGACAGCGAGTTTTACGACAAGCTCGAGCGGGCAAGGAGACAAAGCACGAGTCGTACGGTTCTTATGAGTCAAGTACTAACCCAAATTCAAAACATAATTACCATCATTTTCTTCGCGGCTGGATTGATTGCGTTCAAACCTATTCTCATTCTCATCCTTGTGATCGCAATTATCCCATCCTTTCTGGGAGAAACACAATTCAGCGCAGCGGGTTATAGCTTAACTCGAAGCTGGACTCCACAACGGAGGGAATTGGACTACCTAAGATACATAGGCGCCAGCGATCAAACGGCTAAGGAGGTTAAGGTATTCGGGTTGGCGGAATTCATCTCAGAACGGTTCAAAAGACTTGCTGACTCGTATTATCGGGCAAATCGCAAGCTTGCCATGAAGCGGGCTTTTTGGGGTTCTGCACTTTCGGTCATCGGGACAGCAGCATATTATGGGGCTTATGTTTATATCGCATTCGATACGGTAGAAGGTAAAATTACCGTAGGACAACTCACCTTCCTTGCCGGATCATTCTTACAGATGCGGAATATGCTTCAGAGCATCATGAATCGATTCAGCCAGATTGCAGAAAGTGCATTGTATCTTCAAGATTTATTTGATTTTTTTGAGATCAAACCTCAGATCCGAAATCAAAATGAAAGACATCCCTTCCCCAATCCGATAAAAGAAGGATTCGTTTTTGAGAATGTGAGTTTCAGGTATCCGGGATCTGAAAAATACTCATTGAGAAACCTAAACTTTTTCCTTCAAAAAGGAGAGAAATTGGCCCTGGTCGGTGAGAATGGTGCAGGAAAAACAACTCTGGTCAAATTACTTGCGCGGCTTTACGAACCAACAGAAGGTCGAATTCTTTTGGATGGAAGAGATATCCGCAATTTCGACTTGAATGATCTGAGAAAAAATGTAAGTATCATCTTTCAAGACTACATGCGTTTTCAGCTGCCTGCAGGCGAAAACATTGCAATTGGAAATATTGAAGGAGTTGATGATCAAGCATCCATCGAGAAAAGTGCGTTAAAGAGCTTGGCAGATACCGTCATCGAAAAACTACCCGAGAAATACAGGCAAATGCTGGGTAAACGGTTCCGCGGAGGTGTTGAGCTAAGCGGCGGAGAGTGGCAAAAAATCGCCTTGGCCAGGGCTTACATGGGCGATTCGCAACTGATGATTTTGGATGAACCTACCAGCGCGTTGGATGCCCGAGCAGAAAACGAGGTCTTTATTCGATTTGCTGAATTGATGGAAGGTAAAAGTGCGGTTTTGATCAGCCATAGATTCAGTACGGTGAGAATGGCAGACCGCATCCTTTTTCTGGAAAACGGTGAGCTCTTAGAACTTGGCAGTCACGAAGAATTGATGAATCAGCAGGGAAAATACTCCAAGCTTTTTAACCTTCAAGCTCGCGGCTATAAGTAACCCATTTGACCTCAGCGTATCAAGGTAATTGTCCCAACGTACTCCTGTGGATCGTTAAGAGGCCTGATCGGATTGTCGAACTTCAAAACATAGTTATAGACACTCTCTGACGAAAAGAAGTCTTCTCCATTAATTGAATTTCCATTCCAATATTGATTCGGATCATTTGTCGAAAAGACTTCTTGCCCCCAGCGATTGAAGATGACCAGCTCATAAAATTCAGGTTCACAAAGTATTTCAGGAATAAAAAGGTCATTCAACCCATCGCCATTCGGAGTAAATGCATTCGGTACATAGGCCGGGCATGAGCAATCTTTTGTACCTATAGAAACCGTAAAACCGGAGGAGCCACATTCATTTGTCGCTTCTACAGTATATAAACCTTCATTCGTAATTGTGGCAACAGGTCCTTCGCTGATTCCCGGCCAACTGAGTTCACCGTCAATTACCGTTGCAGTTAATTGCAAAACATCTCCTTCACAAATCACTGTATCCTTAGCAAAGACTATTGGAAGCCCCCTTTCTCCTACCTGAACTGATGCCAGCACTTCGCAGCCATCAGCAGGAGTGAATATAACTTCATAAACCCCTTCACTATTAATTTCAAGAAACGCACCTTCTTCTCCATTGGTCCACTGGAAAATCCCCTCTTCATCGGCTGTAGCGACAAGTGTTGCCTCTGCGCCTTCGCATATTTCTTCAGGAGCACTAATAGTTACTTCTGCCGTTCCTGAACTTATTACAGATGTTGTAGTCTCGGAAATGCATCCATCTGCAGAAGTAGCAGTCACCGTAAATGTTCCAAAATCATTCGTGAGAATCGAGTTGCCTTCCTCTCCTGTATTCCAAACATATGCAACCCCTGGCTCTGCAACCACTTCTAATAATTGTCCCTCACCATTGCACACAAAAATCTCATTGGGTAATTCAGGATTTGGCTCGAACCCTTCGGAAATAATCACTTCATCCGAACCATCACCGCACGCCCCTTCAACCAAAATACTGTACGTACCGGGTTGAGTGACGGTAAAGGTTTCTTGGAAACTTCCATCTTGCCATGTCCCCGATTGTCCCAAATCAGGATCCAAGACTAACGACTCTCCAGGACAAAGTGTTTGATCAGGTCCGAGGTTCACCACTTCGCCACTTATGGAGGGAACATCCATTTCGGTATCACTTCCGAGAGTCATCGAGAAAACATCAAATGAATCCATGGAAATCACCTCTGCCCAAAAGGGATTCGTGGAAGTAATCGAAAGGAGATTATCCAAACCTTGGATTGACACCGAGGCGTAAGAAAGATCAGCTTGGGTGGGGAATGGAATCCAAGTACTCACCACATTCCCATTCACTGTCAAACCACCAGTATCGTCTGAAGGCATTACCAAGTGTACAAAATGTGCCGGCGGACCTTGACCGATTAACCCTCCGCCCTGCAAACCATACTGAGCTCTTAGTTCGATACCGTTATTACCTTTTTCTAATGGAAGGACAATCCTCATGTTTGGATCTCCCGTACTCAATCCTGCACAATCCCCTCCCACCGTAAAGGCAGCAATAGAGGTCGGATTGGTTGTACTTAAAAGAGTTGGTGAATCAAAGAATTGATCGAAATACTCCCCTTGATCTAAAGTGACTAATAACTCACAATCGACGAATACCTCAGTTCCATCGTTTGCCGCAAGTATCCTAAACAGGTCTCCGTCATTACCAAATACGGGGACGAGTGCATAATCGGTCCCCCAGTCACTCAATGGCATTATTTGCTCCCAGAGATGACTGTCGGCTCCGCAAAACGCGTCTGGTCCAACTAGTGATTGCTGGTGCCCTCCAAAAACAGCAATGGGAGGCCCATCAGAAGTCACCCTGCTACCTGTAAGGTCTCCGGTAGAGGAAATGGTTATTACCTGTCCGGCATCTAGTTCAATGGTAAACGGATCACCCACCGTTCCCAACGGGGTTGAAGAAGCAGGAACTACCGTAATGGTGGTATTATCTTCAGTTCCAATGATTGAAAAAAGAGACGGAAATCCTCCACCTGTGCCTTCAAAAGACATTACCATGTAATCATTTCCCAGTGAAGAAGTTGGCAATATTGGTGATGAATCTGCGAAGTACAGTCGATTGTGAAATGCATATACTCTTGCATCACCATCTGTTGTCACCCGAAAAGATATGGTTTCGACAACATTAAGGGTTTCCTGATTGAGAAACTCGTCGTTGTCAAAACTAACCACTCCGACCTGACCTCCCGTGATTGAAATGGTTTGGACTTGATAAAATGGCTCGGCAGGATCCCCATACTCAATCGTAGCCTCTAAATCTTCGAGAGCATGGATTGAAACATCAAATTTTGGAGGTGTATTGAAGAAGATATTCAAGTTCTTCATAAACGAAAAACGAAACTCCGTACCAACGAAGTCTTGTGTATATCCCTTCATCGATAGAGCAAGAAAGACTACCAAAATGAGGAGGCGATTCATGGTTTTTGGTTTGCGGTTAACCAAATAACGCTCGCCAATCCAAAGAGTTGACTGATCGAGATTGTTAAAACTCTGATGACGGGGAATCCTAGTGCTTCACCACTTTAACAACTTTTCGATTTTCATCTTGTGTTAATTCAAGAATATATGTTCCGGTCGACAACAGAGAAACATCGATATTGCTTTGTCCAGTGAAGGGCAATTCCTTGTAGAGGGCACCGTTTAATCCGTATATTCTCAACGTACCATTATCTAATTCCGATGTCACGGTAATCAAATTGGTGCAAGGATTAGGATAGGCCTGAACCTCGTAATTATCACCTTTTTGAAAGTCTACGGAAACTGATCCTCCAATTATTTCCAAATCACCGTTCTCATCAAAAGGATCTGACCATTGAACAGCTGAATACACATCCTCACCCGAGAGCGTATATAGAAATGCTTCCAATGCACTTTTCTCATCATCGGTCAGATCTAGATTCTGACCTTGACCTCCTGGGCCACCTGTAAGTCGTGGATCGAGATTGGCATTAAGTGGATCAATATCAATTTGGTTATAATGTTCAATTACATCCATAAGTGTGTTCAGGCTACCGTCGTGCATAAATGGTCCGTTTTCTACGCCTTGATCATTCACCAATTCACGAAGACTTGGCGCCTTTGTATTTGTAAGGTCAATAGCATCAGGCTCTCCAGCCACTCCGATCACTCCATTATTCAAACTATTTGGGTCTATACTAAACTCAGGTGGATTATGACATCCTGCACAACCCGCGCCTCCAACATTTGGAGGTAGTAAAAAGAGTTGCTTTCCCAAATTCTCCTCATCGGTATAATTCGGAAATGGTTGACCTACATTATTGACTTGAACAAAACCGTCATCGAATCGAGTATCGAAAGATTGAATGGATCTAACAAATTGTGCTAAGGCCAATTGCATTCTCTCTTCCGTTATCTCAGAATCACCGAATGCTTCCGGAAAGAGAATTTGATAATAGTCTATAGTTTCCAATCGATCTAGCAAAGAATCAATTCCCGGATCACCTTCTTCTCCGCTGAATCCCATTTCTATGTGGTCTTGGATTGGCTGAGTAGATTGAGCTTCGAGATCTTCAGCTCTTTCATCCCAAAAGAACCGGACTTCATCACTAAAACGTGCATTGACCAATCGCATAGAGTGTCTGCCGGTCATTCCGTTCAATCCTTCGCTTTGGACTAAATCATCTCCAAAAGCAAATTCTTGTTTGTGACACGAAGCGCAGGCTACCGAACCATCCAGAGATAGCTGTTTATCATAGAATAATACCCTTCCCAACGTCGCACCTATGTCTGAAATAGGATTGTCATTTGGGGTATTATCTCTCTCGATGTATTCCGGAACTGTCAAATCTTGATAAGGATATAAACTATCCAAATCGATTGTTGAAGAAATAGCGATAAAGGCAAAAATGCAGAGCAGGGTGAAGTGATTCTTAGTCATGATAGGCGTTTAGTCTTGGACCTTTTAATCATCAAAAGGTTTAATCGATTGGAAAATAGCTTTTAGTAGTATTGGTAAATTACGCAAACTCTACTATTTGGTTCGTTTCTATCAGGTGTTCATGATTCTTGGCAACATTGTTGATTCTTTTGAATTTATCGTTCCTGATTAGTTCCGATTCGCTGATGGATTAAACCATTTCATTCCGTTCGGGTCAAAATCAATAAAACCAGGATGTCAAACAGGAGCCTAGCGAAGCATTTTCACTCTAAACTCGGATTTGGTCTTTCTTTTTCAGACTATTTAAGTCTCGACGAATTCAATTTAAAGAGTAGTTTGAAGCAGGCGCTGAAGGATTCGGACTCCATAAAATTGAGCACTCAATCAAAATTAAATCGACCTGGAGCGATGCGAGGAATGGCCAAAGAGGACAAGATGGCTGCCATGAAGGACGACCGCATGAAACTTATTCAATTGAATAGCGACTGGATTAAAGAAATGGCACGTTCAAAACATCCGCTTCAAGAAAAAATGGGACTCTTCTGGCACGACCATTTTGCCTGTAATCCCAAGTTTTCCTATATGGCCGAATCATATTTAAACCTTATCAGAAAAGAGGCTTTGGGCAATTTCGGGGAATTATTGCACAAGATGGCAAAAGAACCTGCGATGTTACTGTATTTGAACAATCAACAAAACCGCAAAAACAAGCCCAACGAAAATTTCGCGCGAGAATTGATGGAATTGTTCACCTTGGGGATTGGGAAGTACACAGAGCAAGACATAAAAGAGGCTGCCAGGGCTTTTACCGGCTGGAGTGTTGGACAAGATGGAAAGTTCAACCTGCGAGAGCGACAGCACGATTTCGGAAGCAAGAATTTCTTCGGCGAAACAAAAAATTGGACAGGAGAAGAAATCATAAATCGCTTGCTAGAGGAAAAAGAAACAGCAAGCTACATTTCGACAAAAATATCGCGGTATATACTGGGAGACACACCCTCTGCGGAACTACAAGAACAATTAGCGGAGGTCTTTTTTGATAGTGGTTACGAGATAAAACCACTACTAGAAGCAATTGTACTTTCAGAAGAGTTTCTGGACGAATCCAAGTTTGCAAATGATGTATTCTCACCAGTTGAACTGCTGGTAAGAATTGAAAGGGATTTCAATTTGCAGTATGAAAATGAAAAGTTAAGGCTCGGTCTTCAGAAAAGAATGGGACAAGTTCTTTTTCAGCCACCCAATGTGGCCGGATGGCCTAAAGGCAAAGGGTGGATCGATGCTTCAACTATGCCCACTCGTCTTTCAATTGCAAGGGCTGCCCTTCTAAAAAAAGAATTTCAAACAAGAAAGAACAAGTCTTTCGCTCAAGGCGAAGACTTAACTGATAAATTGAAACTTTCCGGCAAGTTCTTGAAGGTCGAACCGGATATTTCAGAACAAATCTCTGCCTGGTCTGGCCTTACTTCTGACAATGAGATTGATCAATCAGTGAATTGGCTGATACCCGATAGATTTATCGAAAACAACCAAATGATCAATACAATAAAAGAGAATAATCCCGGAGGTGTCAATTACGCATTAGCCCTTGTTGCCTCAATTCCTGAATATCAATTGAAGTGAACATGCAAAAAAGACGAGATTTTCTAAAAAGCATAGGATTGGCCTCAACTTCTTTATTGGTGCCACAACTTTTTACAGGTCAATTCAACCCATCGAACTACCAAGACAAGCGTCTCGTTGTTGTTCAACTTTCAGGTGGAAATGATTGGCTAAACACGGTAATACCATTTAGAAATGATGTCTATTACTCCGCTCGACCTTCATTGGGAATAAATGCAAATTCCATAATTCAGTTAAGTGATGAGCTGGGGATTCACCCATCTCTTTCGCCATTGCGCGACCTATATCACAATGGTGAAATCAGCGTATTTAATGGAGTTGGTTATCCTGAGCCTAATCGATCACATTTTAGGAGCATGGACATATGGCATACCGCTGCGGATGGAAAGACCTATTTCGGTGAAGGCTGGTTGGGTAAGTGGTCGAAGAAACAAGGCAGTAATTTTCCTTCCATTGAATTAAATGGAAACATGAGTCTGGCCATGAAGGCTGAAGGCGGTAAATCATTGGCCAT
Organism: uncultured Cryomorphaceae bacterium; assembly: GCA_964635965.1. Lineage (GTDB taxonomy): Bacteria > Bacteroidota > Bacteroidia > Flavobacteriales_D > Cryomorphaceae > JAKVAV01. The sequence continues at coordinate 6,651 of CAZWQX010000060.1, read as the reverse complement.
GGAAAATCTAAATGGTTTGAGACGAATAGCCGACGATAAGCTTATAAGAGCTGCCGCCAAAGGTCATATCCATCATCACCACGAAATGGCTACATACCTCTACTCAACAACGGCGCGGCTCTGTGAAGGTGCCGACTATTTAACCGAGCTCTTTCCCAATCTAAGTGCGAGCAGTGAATATCCCTCAAATGCCCTCGGTGGCGATCTTAAAACCATTGCAGGACTAATCAAATCAGGAGCCGAAACAAGGGTCTACTACGCGTCCATTTCGGGTTTTGACACTCATGCAAGACAAAAGCCCGTTCATGAAAAATTGCTAAGCGGTCTGGCCGACGGCTTGAAGGCCTTCCGTGACGATTTGAAAAGTTCGAACCACTGGAAGAACACATTGGTTCTGGTTTTTAGTGAATTTGGTCGTCGAGTACAGGAAAACGCAGGGGCTGGAACCGATCATGGAACCGCAGGAAATGTACTCCTTCTTAGTGGGAATCTATCTAGCCCGGGATTTAGAGGTGAAGTTCCTTCTCTGACCAATCTCGATAGTGGAGATTTGATATACAATCAAGATTTCAGAGAAATTTACGCGGGTATATTAAGCCAATGGCTTAATGAACCACATGAAGCTGTAATTGGAAATTTTGCTCAGGTAAGAATTTAAACCTCTTCTGAACCAACTACAAACCAAGCAGATACCTGGCTCGTAGGATTTGTTAATTTCAATTTACCCTCCTCAAATGAATAAGAGGTTACTCTTGGAAGAAATTCCAAAAATTCATCTTCCAATGACATGTCCGGGCAAGCCATCTTCGTTACCCCCATTTTGTCGCTTATGGAAATACTATTTGGCCCTTTCAGTTTATAAGAACCGAAATATTGATTACAAGAAGCGTTTCCGGAAAACGATGCTTCTTCAGTATTGAAAAGAATCGTCGGTGATTCCACTTGTTCGGATTCTTTGACCGCCTTCTCTCCCATGGCGCTGAGAACCCAAACAATTCCTTCAAGGTTAGAATCTTTCTGGTTCATGACCAATTCTCCCGACTCTATTCCTGAATCGTTCAGCATTATCAATCTACCCTCTCCGACAAGATATGTTTGGCTATTCCCTTTCGCGCTAATCAATGTAATCTGATTACCCGTGCTATCCCATTTAAAGACCCCTGAACTTAACAATGGGGTGCTGCTTTTGCCAACATAGAGCATTTTTCGAGCGTATCGATCATTGTCTTTCAGAGTTACGGAAACATCGAGAGATTCACAATCTTCACAAGACAACGAACCGGAATAGGTTCCTATCCAGTTCAAACTATTTCGACTGCTGTGGGAAGCATCCATAATTGTAGATTTACTCACCTCAGAAGATGATTTCTTTTCATCTTCCACTGATGTCGTGGTGCAGCCTACTAAAATTCCCATCGCGAAAAGCATAGTAAGCGCTTGAAATCTGATTTTGATCATAACTGATTTTATTCAAAGTGTTTCTTGTAATCTGATATTCCTTCTTCAATAACACTGTAAGCCTCCTCAGGGCCTAATATCTCCTCAACTTTTACGGTTTTATTTTCTAGTTTTTTATAATCCTCAAAGAAGCTTTTTAACTCAAGCAGAGAATGATCCGGTAATTCCGAAACATTTGTAATATGATTGATACTCATATCATTTACGGCCACCGCTATTAGTTTGTCGTCACTCTCACCCTGATCCAACATGGGCATTACCCCGATTATTCGCGCTTCAACCAGGCATAATGGCACAATTTCCACTTGAGAAAGAACAAGGATATCCAAGGGGTCCTTGTCTTTTCCGTATGTTTTCGGAATAAAACCATAATTGGCCGGATAATTAATCGAAGAGTAAAGAACCCTGTCGAGTTTTAGCGCACCCGTCTCTTTGTCCAGTTCATATTTTGCTCTGGAATTTTTGGGGATTTCAACCACACCACTAACGTATTCAGGAGCTTTTTCTCCATAAGAATAGTCATGCCAAGGATGATGATTCATGTGTAATTTGATTGAAATATGATTATTGCTGTGACTGACTCAAATCCGTTTCTGTGGTTTAATCTGCTGAAAATGATGCATCCGGAAGTCCATCAGACAATTATGGGCCAAGCTACAAAATCCCTGTTTAGTTCGAATGACCTTTTTATCATTCCATGGTCTTTTGCCCGGTCTTTCATTTGAACTAACTTCGTCTGATATGGAAGTATCAACCAATTCAATTCACCTAACAATCAGCGAAGGTATCGCCGAGGTTCTGTTCAACAGACCGAAGGTGTTCAACAGTTTCAATCAAGAAATGGCCTTTGCCCTTCACGAGATCTTAGATCAATGTCAATCTGATAACGCTATCAGAGCAGTGGTCATTCGAGGTGAAGGAAAAGCTTTCTGCGCCGGCCAAGACCTACAGGAAGTAACAGATCCAGATGGTCCACTATTGACTTCAATCGTCAGAGATCATTACAATCCGATCATCGAGAAAATCAGGGGTTTGAACAAACCGGTTATTGCAGCGGTCAATGGAGTGGCGGCTGGTGCAGGGGCAAATATTGCCCTGGCCTGTGACGTGGTGGTTGCTTGTGAGTCGAGTAGTTTTATTCAGGCCTTCAGTAAAATTGGATTGATTCCTGATAGTGGTGGAACATTTTTTCTTCCCAGATTGATTGGTTTTCAAAGAGCATCAGCCTTAATGATGCTCGGTGATAAAGTACCCGCAAAAGAAGCAGAGAAAATGGGAATGATTTACAAAGCCATTCCCGACGATGAATTCGATGAAACGGTGTCTGGGATCGCACACAAGCTGGCTTCTATGCCAACCAAGGGCTTAGCGTATACCAAGAAGGCTTTAAACAGATCGCTGCAGAATAATCTCACCTCTCAGCTTACTTTGGAAGAACAACTGCAGACTAAGGCAGGACAAACCCATGATTACAACGAAGGCGTGGACGCTTTTTTGAACAAACGAAAACCTGAATTTAAAGGAGAATAGAATGAGCAGGCTCGATAAAGATTCTAAAATCGCGGTAATAGGAAGTGGATCGATGGGCACCGGTATTGCTCAAGTTGCAGCAACGGCTGGTCACCATGTCGTTTTGTTCGACAATAGTCCCGAAGCGCTTGATACGGCGTCAAGAAAGCTGAGAAAAGTCTTGAGTCGATTGGTCGAAAAAGAACGAATTACAGAAAAAGAGAGTGAAAACATCTTCAGAAAAATTGAATTTCGAAACGATCTGAATGATCTCGGCGAAGCAGATTTAATCATTGAAGCAGTAATTGAAGACCTTGAGGTTAAAACCAATATTTTCAGCCACTTAGAACTGATAACTCATGATGAGTGTATATTGGCTACTAATACTTCCAGTTTAAGCATTGCTAAAATAGCAGCGGCCTGTAATCATCCGGAAAGAGTGCTCGGGCTGCATTTCTTCAACCCTGCCCCGCTGATGCCCTTGGTAGAGATAATTCCAGCCGTACAGACTTCGGGTGATGCACTTGTAGAGGCAAGAAACTTGATTGATTCTTGGGGAAAGGTCACGGTAATAGCCAAAGACACTCCCGGATTTATTGTTAATCGTGTTGCGCGTCCTTTTTATGGAGAAGCGATTAGAATTCTTGAAGAAGGTATTGCCGATGTTCCTACAATCGATTGGGCAATGACTGAAATTGGCGGTTTTCGAATGGGACCCTTTGAATTGATGGATTACATCGGAAACGACGTAAACTATGTGGTAACTGAAACTGTCTTTAAAGAATTTTTCTATGACCCCAGATACAAACCTTCTTTCACACAAAAACGAATGGTGGATGCAGGTTGGCTTGGAAGAAAATCGGGAAGAGGTTATTATGATTACTCGAACGAAGCTGAGAAAAAGGAACCTAATAAAGATGAAGAACTAGGTCAATTAATCTTCAGAAGGATTTTGGCAATGTTGATCAATGAAGCGGCTGATGCATTATATCTCAATATTGCGACGCGCGAAGGGCTTGAACTTGCCATGACAAAAGGTGTGAACTACCCAAAGGGACTACTCAAATGGGCGGATGAAATTGGAGTGGGAAATGTGCTAATCAATCTCAAAGAGCTCCATGAACTTTATGGTGAAGATCGGTATCGGCCCAGTGTTCTTTTGAAAAAGATGGTAGCCGAAAGTGAAACATTTTTTAGGGAAATAATCTCCGAATCCTGATGTCCGATAAGAAATTGCCTTCCGCATGGAAAATTGTTGAGTCCATGCTTGGAAATGATGCATTCAGTCAATGGCTCGGTATCGAACTGGTTGTGATAGATCGAGGATTCGCCAAACTGAAGATGAAAGTTAGAGAAGATATGCTGAATGGTTTCGGTATCGCGCATGGAGGAATAGCATATAGCTTAGCGGATAGCGCTCTGGCATTTGCCAGCAATGGCAAAGGAAAAATGGCTGTTTCAACGGGTACATCAATCGTCCATTACGAAAAGGTCAAAGGTGGTGACATACTGACTGCCGAAGCGAAAGAGGTAAAAGATGGAGATAAGGTGGCCCACTATCAAGTAGATATAATTAATCAAGATAATGAATCGGTAGCTGGTTTTTATGGCAGCGTGTATCGATCCTCCAAAGATTGGGAAATCTAGTTATGAGTAAAGCTTTTATTGTAGACGGGATTCGAACCCCTATTGGAAAATTCAAGGGCTCTTTAAGTACTATTCGCACAGATGATCTCGCAGCGCATACGATTCGAAGCTTGATGGAGAGAAATCCAAATTTGGATCCGGCATCAATCGATGACGTAATTATGGGTTGCGCAAATCAAGCCGGTGAGGACAACAGGAATGTTTCGAGAATGGCGCTGCTTCTGGCGGGACTGCCTTTTAGCGTTCCTGGAGAAACGGTTAATAGGTTATGTGCATCGGGAATGAGTGCGATTATCCATGCTTACAGAGCTATTGGAATGGGTGAAGGTGATGTGTTTGTTGCGGGCGGAGTAGAACACATGACCAGAGGCCCTTGGGTTCTTTCCAAGGCTTCTACCCCATTTGGACAAGACAGTAAACTCTATGATTCAAGTTTTGGATGGCGATTCGTCAACCCAAAAATGAAAGAGTTGTACGGTACGGATTCAATGGGGCAAACTGCAGAAAACCTCGTTGACATTCATCATATCTCACGAGAAGACCAGGATAAATTCGCGACGCATAGCCAAAATAAGGCTGCCAGGGCAAAAGAAAATGGTCGTCTGGCAAAAGAAATATCTCCCATTTCCATTCCCCAGCGCAAGAAAGATCCAATCATTTTTGGTGACGATGAATTTATAAAATCAGGTACTACACCCGAAATTTTAAGCAAACTCAGACCTGCGTTTCGAGCCGATGGAACCGTAACGGCAGGTAATGCATCTGGTTTGAATGACGGTGCTTGCGCAACATTAATTGCATCAGAATCGGCATTGGCAATGCATCAGTTAAAACCAATGGCCAGAATAGTAAGCTCAGGGGTTGTGGGAGTCGAGCCAAGAATTATGGGAATCGGTCCCGTCAAGGCAACGGAAAAAGCCCTGAAGCGAGCAGGAATAAAATTAGATCAAATTGACATTATCGAGCTCAATGAAGCTTTTGCCGCTCAAAGCTTGGCAGTTACACGATCTCTTGGTCTGCAAGATGATGATCCTCGAGTTAATCCAAATGGCGGAGCGATTGCATTGGGACATCCACTTGGAATGACGGGGGCGAGAATAACATATTCGGCAGCTTTAGAATTGAACCTACAGAATAAAAAATATGCCCTTTGCACAATGTGCATCGGTGTGGGACAAGGTTATGCGATTGTTTTGGAAAACCCCAATGTTTAATCATGGCCATTTATTCTTTTAAAGGGTTTATCCCTGTTGTTGACCCATCTTCATTCGTCCACCCTTCAGCAGTAGTAACAGGTAACGTAATCATAGGAAAGGAGGTTTACATTGGTCCGGGAGCAGCAATACGCGGAGATTGGGGAAGAATTGAAATTGGCGATGGGTGCAATGTTCAAGAAAATTGCACACTACATATGTTTCCCGGTAAAACGGTTGTCTTAGAACCCGGAGCACATGTTGGTCATGGAGCCATTATTCACGGGGCGCACCTGGGTGAAAACTGCTTAATCGGCATGAATGCAGTTATCATGGATGATGTCCGGATTGGAAAAGAATGCATTGTTGGAGCCCTGAGTTTTGTTTCGTCAGAAAAGAAAATACCTGCTCGCAGTTTGGTTGTGGGCAATCCTGCGAGAATTGTGAAAGATGTGTCTGACGAGATGATAACCTGGAAATCAAAAGGCACGAAACTCTATCAACAACTGCCCAAAGAATGCAAGGAATCGCTTCAGGAAGTCGAGCCACTGACCAAAGAAGAAAAGGATAGACCAAATCAAGAAGAACTTTTCAGGACTTGGCGATCTATCCAAACTGATTAACTAACCGCAGCAGCAATGAAGTTTCGAACGTTATCTGCATCTCGGTATTTCGCCAGTATAAAAGACATAAGGTCAGAGCTTGAAATTTTATCAGGGGGGAACTCAGCAAAATAGTAGAGACTTTTTTTGAAGAGCAGTGGTTCTTTTTGAGCAGCGATCATTAGTTCTTTAGTCGGTAAACGTTTATTCTCAGCACCCTGCAATTCTCTATAGGTTTCGAT
>CAZWQX010000059.1:0-21563 GCA_964635965.1 uncultured Cryomorphaceae bacterium | reverse complement strand
ATCGGTTACAGGTGAACAAAGGCAATTGCCTGTTGATGTTAAGGTAAGTGTAACAAAACCTGCTGTTATTTCAGAGACACTTGGAGTGTAGGTGGCATTTAATGTATTTGCATCGGGAGTGAATGTTCCCGAACCTCCTGACCAAGTAGCACCGGTTGCAATAGTTACGGAGCCATTAAGTGTAATCTCGGCATTATTTGCACAGAATGCTGCTCCTGTTCCTGCATCGACTGTAGGTTCAGGGGTTATTGTTATTGTTATATCGTCAGTAACAGGAGTGCAATTGCCGTTTCCTGTGGTTGTAAGTGTCAACGTTACCGTTCCCGCCGCAATTTCACCGAGACTCGGTGTATAGGTAGCGAAGAGTGAATTGGCATCAGGACTGAATGTCCCGAAACCTCCACTCCAAGTTCCTCCTGTAGCGATGGTGACTGATCCTGTTAAGTTCACATCAGGGTTGTTGGCACAAACTGTTTGATCAGAACCCGCTGAAGCCGTAGGTGCATCCGTAAAGGTTATCACTACATCATCGCTTTCAGGTAAACAGGTTCCGTTTCCTGTGGTTGTCACGGTAAGGGTAACCGTTCCTCCAGTCAATTCTGCCGCAGTCGGTGTATACGTGACATTGAGTGCGTTCACACTTGGTGAATAGGTGCCTGCCCCACCTGACCACGTCACTCCGCCCGCACCCGTCAAGGTTGCAGAAAGAGATACATCTGCATTATTCTCACAGAGCACTTGATCAGCACCTGCGTCAATCGTAGGCGCCGGAGTAAAGGTGTAAGTCACATCATCAGAAACCGCTACACAGTCACCATTTCCAGTAGTAGTCAAAGTAAGAGTTACCGAACCGGCAGTTAACTCACCGATACTAGGCGTGTAAACAGCATTTAAGGTATTCGCGTCTGGCGTAAAAGTCCCTGAACCACCTGTCCAAGTCGCTCCCGTAGCAATGGTGATAACCCCGTTCAGGCTGATATCCGCATTATTCTCACAGAGGCTCGCATCAGCTCCTGCATTAACTGTAGGAGCGTCGGTGATGGTGATGACAATATCATCAGTAACAGGAGTACAGTTTCCGTTGCCTGTAGTGGTCAAAGTAAGCGTTACTGAACCCGCGGCTATCTCTCCAAGGCTTGGAGTGTATGTGGCGAAGAGTGAATTGGCATCAGGACTAAATGTTCCAAATCCGCCGCTCCATGTACCACCTGTCGCAATAGAAACGGAACCACTTAAGTTTACATCAGGGTTGTTGCCACAAACCGTTTGATCAACACCGGCATTCGCAGTTGGTGCATCTGTGAAGTTTATTACCACATCATCAGAAACTGCGATACAGTTTCCGTTGCCAGTTGTTGTTAAAGTCAAAGTAATCGTCCCCGCCGTCAATTCTGCTGCAGTAGGTGTATAAACTGCGTTAAGGGTATTGGCATTCGGTGTAAATGTTCCTGCACCACCCGTCCATACTCCGCCGGTTGCAACTGTTACAGCACCTGCAAGAGTGACATCCGCATTGTTTTCACAGAGAGTCTGATCCGTTCCCGCATCTACTGTAGGGGCTGGCCCAAATGTGTAGGTCACATTGTCAGAAACTGCAATGCAATTACCGTTCCCGGTAGATGTTAAGGTAAGCGTAACGCTGCCCGAAGCAATCTCACCCAAGGTGGGCGTGTAAACGGCATTGAGGGTATTGGCATCAGGAGTAAAGGTTCCTCCACCGCCAGTCCAGGTTCCTCCTGTTGCGACAGTTACAGAACCTGCTAGTGGTATATCGGGATTATTGGCGCAGAACTCGGTACCGGTGCCGGCATCTACCACCGGAGCTGGAGTGATGGTAATCTCAACTTGATCCGTAACGGGATTACAATTACCATTTCCTGTTGTCGTAAGGGTTAGCGTTACTGTACCTGCAGCAATTTCAGCTACAGATGGGGTATACACAGCTCCGAATGTTGTGTTGTTTGGATTGAAAGTTCCAAGACCCCCACTCCATACTCCACCGGTTGCGATAGTCACAGATCCATTCAACACAACATCCGGATCGTTGGCACAGACGTCTACATCGGTTCCTGCATTAGCCGTGGGAGAAGGCGTAAATGTGATTTCAACATCATCTGATTCAGGATTACACGTTCCGTTTCCAGTTGTCGTAAGGGTCAACGTCAGTGTTCCGGCAGCAATCTCGCCTGCTGTCGGAGTATAGGTTGCATTCAGAGAGTTAGCACTAGGATTGAATGTTCCTGCACCTCCAGACCAAACTCCACCTGAGGCAATCGTTACCGAACCCGAAAGAGATACATCCGGATTGTTTTCACAAACATCTTGATCTGCACCTGCATCTACGGTAGGTGCCGGGCTGAATGTAAAGGTTACTTGATCTGTAACGGCAATACAATCGCCATTACCGGTTGAAGTCAATGTAAGTGTGATACTTCCTGATGCAATTTCTCCTGCAGAAGGAGTGTAGACTGCGTTCAAGGTATTTGCATCCGGAGTGAATGTTCCTGAACCGCCGCTCCAGCTTCCGCCGGTTGCTACAGTTACTGAACCATTTAATGGAATATCAGCATTGTTGGCACAAAAGTCCGTGTCAGCACCGGCATTTACTACAGGCGCAGGAGTAATGGTGATTACAACATCATCGGTAACCGCATTACAATCTCCGTTTCCTGTAGTAGTTAAAGTGAGTGTTACTGACCCTGCGGCGACTTCAGCAGCAGAAGGAGTGTATACGGCACCGAGGGTAGTATTATTAGGTGTGAAGACCCCATTTCCTCCACTCCATGTTCCACCTGTTGCAACGGTAACCTGGCCATTTAAGTTCACATCAGGGCTGTTGGCACAGACCGTTACATCCGTTCCGGCATTTGCTGTTGGTGAAGGGGTAAAGGTTATTTCAATATCATCTGATTCCGGATTACAATCACCATTTCCTGTGGTAATCAATGTAAGTGTTAATGTCCCCGCAGCGATCTCAGCCGCCGTCGGCGTATAGGTAGCGTTGAGCGTATTTGCATTAGGAACGAAAGTTCCCAGTCCACCGCTCCATGTAGCGCCAGTGGCAACCGTAATCGCACCGTTTAGAGAAACATCAGCATTGTTCGAGCAAACGTCAACATCGGCACCTGCATCAACGGTTGGTGCAGGAATTAGGGTGTAAGTAACTTGATCGGTAACAGCGACACAGTTCCCATTTCCTGTAGTCGTTAAAGTCAACGTAACTGAACCGGCAGAAATTTCGGATCCACTAGGCGTGTAAACCGCATTAAGTGTGTTAGCATCCGGTGTGAAGGTTCCAGAACCTCCCGACCAAGTCCCACCCGTTGCGATAGTCACACTACCGTTTAATGTGATATCCGAATTGTTGGCACAAAAAGTGTCATCGGCTCCCGCATTGGCAGTTGGAGCATCCGTGATGGTAATAACAATATCATCTGAAACAGCGATACAGTTTCCAATACCCGTCGTTGTGAGAGTCAACGTAACGGTTCCTGCGGCTATCTCACCTGCAGATGGAGTGTAAGTGGTAAACAGTGAATTTGCATCAGGACTGAATGTTCCAAACCCTCCACTCCATGTTCCACCTGTGGCATTAGTTACAGAACCCGTAAGATTTACATCGGGATTGTTTGCACATACAGACTGATCAACCCCCGCATCTGCGGTTGGAGCATCAGTAAAAGTAATAGTCACATCATCGGTCTCAGGATTACATGTTCCGTTACCTGTAGTAGTTAACGTTAGCGTAACTGTACCTGCCGTAAGTTCTCCTGCTGAAGGAGTATAGACTGCATTGAGTGTATTGGCATTTGGCGCAAAGGTTCCTGCCCCACCGCTCCAAGTCGCACCACCGGCAATTGTAATCGCTCCTGCGAGTGTGACGTCAGCATTGTTTTCACATAGCGTCTGATCAGGTCCTGCATCGACGGTTGGCGCATCAGTGAATGTGAATGTTACATCATCTGAAACGGCAACACAATCACCGTTCCCGGTAGTAGTTAATGTTAGTGTAACCGTTCCTGCTGAAAGCTCTCCGACAGAGGGAGTGTAAACTGCATTTAACGTGTTTACATCGGGTGTAAAGGTTCCGTTACCACCACTCCAGGTACCTCCTGTGGCAACGGTAATTGCTCCTGCCAATGGAATATCGGCGTTGTTCTCGCAGAAAGTTGCATCAACACCTGCATCTGCAGTAGGCGCATCCGTTATCGTAATTACAATATCATCGGTAACTGGAGTACAGTTTCCGTTACCTGTAGTGGTCAAAGTAAGGGTGACGGTTCCTGCAGCGATTTCACCTAGTGATGGGGTGTAAGTAGCAAATAAGGAGTTAGCATTCGGTGTAAATGTTCCAAAGCCTCCACTCCAAGTCCCTCCAGTCGCAATAGAAACTGAACCACTCAAATTCACATCAGGGTTATTTCCACAAACCGTTTGGTCTACGCCTGCATCAGCAGTTGGAGCATCGGTGAAGGTAATTGTTACATCATCAGTTTCCGGATTACAAAGACCATTGCCTGTAGTTGTTAAGGTAAGCGTAACGGAACCCGCAGTTATCTCGCCTGCTGTAGGTGTATATATGGCATTCAGCGTGTTCGCATTGGGAGCAAAAGTTCCCGCTCCCCCACTCCAAGTCGCACCTCCTGCGATCGTCACTGCCCCGGTAAGAGTGACATCAGCATTGTTTTCACAAATGCTTTGGTCAGGACCTGCATCAACTGTAGGCGCATCGCTAAATGTATAGGTCACATCATCCGAAACGGCGATACAGTCGCCATTTCCTGTTGTAGTTAATGTAAGGGTAACCGTTCCCGCAGCCAGTTCTCCAGCTGATGGAAAATAAACCGCATTTAACGTATTTGCGTCAGGATTAAAAGTACCAGCTCCACCAGTCCAGGTTCCGCCCGTTGCAATCGTAACTACACCTCCAAGAGTGATGTCAGCGTTGTTTTCACAGAAGGTTGCATCCGTTCCGGCGTCTGCCGTTGGCGCATCAGTTATGGTGATTACGATATCATCCGTTACTGCCGTACAGTTTCCATTTCCAGTGGTCGTAAGAGTAAGAGTTACGGTACCGGCAGCGATTTCACCTAGTGAAGGTGTATATGTGGCAAAAAGTGAATTTGCGTTAGGGGCGAAAGTTCCAAATCCACCACTCCAAGTTCCCCCTGTGGCAATTGAAACTGAACCGCTCAAATTTACATCGGGATTGTTTCCACATACGGTTTGATCAATTCCCGCATCGGCGGTAGGAGCATCGGTAAATGTTATGGTCACATCATCCGTCTCTGCATTACAAAGTCCATTTCCTGTTGTAGTTAGGGTAAGTGTTACTGAGCCAGCAGTTAATTCAGCAGCTGTGGGTGTATAAACCGCATTAAGTGTATTCGCGTTAGGTGCGAAAGTTCCTGCGCCACCAGTCCATGTAGCTCCACCTGCAATGGTAATGCCTCCTGCCAGCGTTACGTCAGCGTTGTTTTCACAAATCGTTTGATCAGGCCCCGCATCAACGGTAGGTGCATCGCTAAATGTGTATGTCACATCATCAGAAACGGCGATACAATCTCCATTTCCGGTTGTGGTTAAAGTCAGCGTTACCGTACCTGCGCTCAATTCACCAACCGAAGGAGTATATACCGCATTCAGGGTATTTGCATCAGGTGTAAATGTCCCATTACCGCCAGTCCAAGTTCCACCCGTCGCCACGGTTACCGCACCACCGAGTGTGATATCTGCATTGTTTTCGCAGAAGGTCGCGTCGGCGCCGGCATCTGCCGTAGGAGCATCGGTGATGGTAATTACAATATCATCTGTTACTGCCGTACAGTTTCCGTTTCCTGTTGTAGTAAGAGTCAGAGTTACGGTTCCCGCGGCTATTTCGCCTAGTGAAGGCGTGTAGGTGGCAAAGAGAGAGTTCTCATCTGGACTGAATGTTCCGAATCCACCGCTCCAAGTTCCTCCCGTAGCAATTGTCACGGAACCACTTAAGTTAACATCAGGATCGTTTCCACAAACGGTTTGGTCCACTCCCGCGTTTGCAGTCGGCGCGTCCGTGAAAGTGATCGTTACATCATCGGTCTCAGGGATACACGTTCCATTTCCTGTTGTAGTTAATGTTAGCGTTACCGTACCTGCGGCAAGTTCTCCGGCAGAAGGCGTGTAAGTGGCATTGGCGTCATTGGCATTAGGAGAGAACGATCCTGCACCTCCGCTCCAGGTTACCCCTCCTGCAATAGTGAATGATCCGGCCAATGATACCTCAGCGTTGTTCTCACAAAGCGTTTGATCGGGCCCGGCATCAACAGTAGGCGCATCAGTGAAAGTATAGGTAACGGCATCCGAAACCGCAATACAATCACCATTTCCAGTCGTAGTAAGCGTTAGGGTTACCGTACCTGCAGCTAATTCTCCGGCAGATGGAGAATAAACCGCGTTCAACGTATTGGCATCAGGATTAAAAGTTCCTGAACCACCTGTCCAAGTTCCTCCCGTCGCAACCGTAACAACTCCACCAAGTGTGATATCTGAGTTGTTCTCACAAAGCGTGGCGTCTACCCCAGCATCTGCGGTTGGAGCATCGGTAATGGTAATTACAATATCATCAGTGACAGGATTACATGTACCGTTGCCTGTGGTAGTTAGAGTAAGGGTTACCGTTCCTGCGGCAATTTCACCAAGTGATGGGGTATAAGTTGTAAAAAGTGAATTTTCATCAGGTGAGAAAGTACCGAAACCACCGCTCCAAGTTCCTCCTGTGGCAATGGAAACAGAACCGCTTAAGTTCACTTCCGGGTTATTACCACAAACAGTTTGATCTACTCCAGCACTCGCAGTTGGAGAAGGAGTAAACGTCAAAGTCACATCATCTGAAACAGACGTACAATTCCCGTTTCCTGTAGTGGTCAAAGTAAGGGTTACTGAGCCAGCTGTTAATTCAGCAGCGCTTGGAGTATAGACTGCGTTTAAGGTATTGGCATTCGGCGCAAATGAACCTGTTCCACCGCTCCAAACACCACCAGTGGAAATGGTAACGGCGCCGGCAAGTGTGGCATCTGAATTATTGGAACAAAGCACTTGATCAGGACCTGCATCTACAGTTGGCGAATCTCCAAAGGTGTATGTCACATCATCAGATACGGCAATACAGTTTCCATTTCCGGTAGACGTTAGTGTTAGTGTAATTGTGCCTGAAGCAATTTCTCCCAGTGTGGGGGTGTAAACTGCATTAAGGGTATTGGCATCCGGAGTAAATGTTCCTCCGCCTCCTGTCCAAGTTCCACCTGTAGCCACGGTTACAGAGCCGGCCAAAGTGATGTCAGGGTTATTTCCGCAAACTTCAAAGCCAACACCTGCTTCAACTACAGGTGCGGGAGAAATGGTAATGATCACATCATCACTTACCGAATTACAATCTCCATTTCCGGTAGAAGTTAATGTTAGGGTTACCGTACCAGCGGCGATCTCAGCTGCAGAAGGTGTATAGACAGCTCCTAAAGTAGTGTTGTTTGGAGAAAACACTCCTCCACCGCCAGACCAGATACCCCCTGTAGCAATGGTGATTGATCCGCCAAGATTTACATCAGGATTATTGGCACAAACCGTTTGATCAACACCTGCATCCGCAGTCGGAGCCGTTGTGAAAGAAATCTCCACATCATCGGTAACCGGATTACAAGTTCCGTTTCCTGTAGTAGTTAAGGTAAGGGTAACCGACCCAGCAGTAATTTCACCGGCAGTAGGCGTATATACTGCATTCAGATCATTGGCATTTGGTGTAAATATTCCAGCCCCACCACTCCAAACTCCACCTCCGGCGATAGTCACAGAACCACTCAAGGTAGCGTCGGCATTGTTCTCACAAACTACTATGTCTGCACCTGCATCAGCTGTTGGTGCATCGCTGAAAGTGTATGTCACATCATCTGAAACGGCGATACAATCGCCATTTCCGGTAGAAGTCAAGGTTAGGGTTACAGATCCGTTTGTTATCTCAGTAGCGCTAGGGCTATAAACGGCATTCAGTGTAGAGGCATCGGGAGTAAACGTTCCTGAACCACCGCTCCAGGTTGCTCCCGAGGCGACAGTTACTGAACCATTAAGTGTAATATCCGCATTATTGGCACAAAGAACTGCCCCTGTCCCTGCTTCAACAACAGGAGCAGGCGTAATGGTAATGGTCGTTGCATCGTCCACCGCAAGGCAATTGCCATTTCCTGTGGTGGTTAGCGTAAGTGTTACGGTACCCGCGGCAATCTCTGCCGCTGAGGGAGTATAAGCTGCGCCAAGGCTGGCATTGTCAGGGTTGAATGTTCCGTTTCCACCTGACCACTGTCCCCCGGTCGCAAGACTCACATTTCCATTGAGGTTGACAATAGGATTGTTTGCACAAACGGTCTGGTCTATTCCTGCATTTGCAGTTGGTGACGCAGTAAAGGTGATTGATACAATATCTGACTCTGCATTACAGGTACCATTACTTGTAGAGGTAAGCGTGAGGTCAAGAGATCCTGAAGCAATTTCAGCAGCGGTAGGATTATAAAGTGCATTTAAGTCATTAGCATCAGGCACGAAAGTTCCGGCGCCACCAGACCAAGTTCCGCCACCGGCAATAGTAACGGAACCATTTAAACTAACCTGTGGATTGTTTGAACAAACAGAAATAGCCGTTCCCGCATCAACAACAGGAGAAGGAGAAAAAGTGATGGTTACATCATCGGTTACGGAATTACATGTCCCATTTCCTGTAGTCGTTAAGGTCAACGTCAAACTTCCTGAAGCGATCTCTGACGCTGTTGGAGAATAAACAGCGTTTAGATCATTAGCATCCGGAGTGAAGATCCCCAAACCGCCGGACCATGACCCACCTGTGGCTATGGTAACACTTCCCGCTAATGTGATATCTGCATTATTTGAGCAGACAGTTTGATCAACTCCTGCATTAGCAGTAGGCGCATCCGTAAATGTGATGGTAACATTATCTGTTACCAGTGAACAGTTCCCATTTCCGGTAGTAGTTAATGTTAAGGTAACCGAACCTGCAAAAAGCTCACCCGCGGTTGGTGTGTAAATCGCATTTAATGTGTTGGCGTCAGGGGTAAAAGATCCTCCCCCACCAGACCACTGACCTCCTGATGCAATTGTTACCGCACCCGCTAATGTTATGTCGGCATTGTTTTCACAAACAGATTGATCGGGTCCCGCATCAGCCGTTGGAGCATCGGTAAAGGTGTAAGTAACATCGTCAGAAACTGCGTTACATGTTCCGTTATCGAGTGATGTAAGGGTCAATGTCACCGATCCTGAAGCAATTTCACCAGCGGTAGGCGTATAAACCGCGTTTAAATCAGTAGTGCTCGGCGAAAAACTTCCTCCGCCTCCTGACCAGATACCGAAACTGGCTCCAACTAAAGAACCACCTAGGGAAATGTCGGCGTTGTTCTCACAAACGTCCGCATCAGCTCCTGCATTTACAATAGGAGCATCGGTAAAGTTGAAAGTAACATTATCAGAGACTGCGTTACAGTCTCCGTTTCCGGTAGTTGTTAATGTTAAGGTTACGGTTCCCGCTAGCAGTTCGGGTAGACTTGGGGTATAAACTGCGTTGAGCGTATTGGCGTCAGGATTGAAAGTTCCAGTTCCACCGCTCCAGGTTCCACCCGTTGCAGTTGTTACTACACCGTTTAAGGTTATATCCGCATTGTTTTCACAAAGTGTTTGATCGCTTCCTGCATCTGCTGTTGGTGCAGGAGTAAATGTTAGGGTAACATCATCCGTGACTGGTAAACAACCACCATTGTCCGTGGTGTTTAATGTCAAGGTTACCGAACCATTTATAATCTCAGTTGGACTTGGCGTGTAAGTTGGGGTGAGAGATTGATCTGAAGGGTTGAAAGTTCCCGTTCCTCCAGTCCACTGTCCCCCACCAGCAATTGTTACAGCACCTATTAACAGGGCATCAGCATTATTTCCACAAAGAATTTGATCGATTCCTGCATCTGCGGTTGGTGCAGGACCAAAGGTGATTTCAACACTATCTTCCTCAGCAAAACAGGTTCCGTTACCAGTACTGGTCAAGGTTAAAACCACACTTCCCGCAGTCACCTCGGCTGCTGTTGGGGTGTACTCTGCGTCAAGTTGGCCATTCGTAGGGCTAAATGTTCCCGCGCCACCACTCCATATTCCTCCTGTCGCAACATCGATAAAGCCATCGAGTTCAACTGTCGTGTTGTTCTCGCAAGCCTGAATATCTGTTCCCGCAACCACAACAGGTGCCGGGGTATAGGTAATAATCACCTCATCAGTTACTGGGAAACAGTTGCTCACTGATGTAAGGGTAAGGGTAACGGTTCCTGCACTTAAGTCAGCTAAACTCGGCTCATAGATGGCATTGAAATCAGAAGAATCAGAAAAGGTCCCTGTACCATTGGTAGTCCACTCTCCTTGAGTAGCCCCTCCTGTTACCGAACCTGCGAGTTGAGTTTCTCTATTTGCACATACTGTTTGATCAGGTCCTGCGTCGACAATAATCTCAGAAGCAAACTCTGAAAAGTAACCGAAACGACAACCTGAACTTGCACCACCATTAACTAAACCAAGAGAAAAAACCTCTGAAGAGTTCGTAATGAGGTTTGAAACTCCAACAGGTATTTCGGTTGTGTTGAACTGAATTTGCGCACCAACCCATGCTCCTCCTGTACCAGGAACGACATCAAAATCTGCAGGGTCAATAGCTGTTCCATCACCGTTCAATTCAAAGTCGTCTTCTGCGCCTGCAGGAACCAGAAGGTTTATAAAAAAGCTTTCGGTAGTAGATCGAGTGAAATAAACCTGCTCAGAACCCGCACAGTTCAGAGGTGGCAATATGGCCATTCCACTTTCACATCCAAAACCTGAAATATGAATTAGGTAGAAAGGTTTATCTCCAGTTATATAAGTGAGATCATTCGTAATCAGGATCGGATAAGTCTCTGCGTTGAAGAGTGTGGTTTCAACCACCCCGTCAACAGAAATTACCGTATTATTCTGAGTGGCAACTACATAAGCATATTCTTGAGTGGCAACGGATAATCCACCCTTGTTAACGATATACTCGTCTCCAACAATATCGACCGGAACAATTTGATCCCCAACTAAGTCGCGGCATCCTTGGCCCGTTGGGCGGATAGAGTCATCCTTGATTGAAACGGCAATGGGTTTATCTGAAACGATAATACTTCCCGAAGGGTTAACTGCTCCTGTAGAGGTATTAGTAACTGATGCAGAATATGTTTGACCTTGATTGAGTGTAATCGTGAAGCTTTGAAAAGCACTTTGACCACCGTCGAGATCTTGCGTTGGAAAAATGAGGATTGTCGTATTATCCTCAGTAGCTACGATATCAAAAGAAGTATAAGGCGTGGGTGTGTAAACCCCATTTCGCCATAGGTTTTGGATAGGGGCATAAAACTCGGTACCCAATCCATTTTCCCCTTTTAATGCCCAGATATCAGGATTGAATTGTGTGCTTACTTCATAGATGCAGGTAATATCCGCAGTGGATTGTACCCTTAAACCTGTATTTAATACGGTATTTGCCGGGGTGGTCTCCAGATCCGCAATAAATGCTGATAAATCTTCAGTGACTGAAGTATTAGCCGCAATATTCAGAACAATCGGAGTGAATCCTCCATTTGCAGGTTGAGATATGGTAACGGTGGCGGGGTCAACTCCTGTGGCAATTCGAAGAAAGATCGGTTCACCTCCATTACTGCCGTGACCTGAGGTGACTTCGGGCGGAGCAAACCAAAATTCGGTCCCTGTTTGAGCCTTTAGCTCAGAGTGGAAACCGGTTACTCCTAAAATGATTAAAATGATAAAGCATGCACGGCATGCTGATCGATAAAAGTTTAAGGGGGCATCAATCATCGCGTACGATATATTTAGCATCTGAAATTAACCGCTTGGTTCCGTCGTTTCAGACCTTTTGCGGTTTGTTTTCTATACGCGCGTGTTCATAACGGGTTACGGAGAAACCCGATGAAAATTTGAGGTTTTTGAAGTTTGTTTTTATCCCTGATTCAACCCGCTTTATTTCAGTGAGTTCTGGTGAAATCTTCAGGGACTAATAAGATTAAATTGCCCTCATCTATCCACTCCGAATCAAAGTTTGAAATATCACTCGTGAGGATTGATTTTATCGTCACAACTTCTATATCGGGGTAGAGTTCATGCAAATACCAATAAACTCCACCGAAGTCAGCAGAATGGAAGTCTCCATTTATATGTAAAAAGTGGCCTTCTTCAGGTAAATTAGCTCCGATATTATATGCCATTGTGTAATCTTTCAGTGCCTGTGCTTGAACGAAAAATTCTGCATTCTTCCCTCCTCCATGAGGACCCATCATTTCAAGCATTTCAGAATAGCCTGGAGTAAGCATTGAAAAAGGAACAGGCAATTCAGGCATCAACTCTTTTGATTCATTGGAGAATGTTATTAACGAGTCTAATCCATTTTTTGCCACATATGAAGCGTATCTGCGAGGAATGTTTGTAGCAATAAATGCAATTTGCGAGTCCAGAGCCAGCTGAATAATTGGCTTGTAATCCGTCTTGTAATTCGGCCATAGCTTGGCTTCATTTTCGAATTTCTTTTGGGGAATTTTTCCTGAAAACAGTTCGTCAAGAAGAAGTTGATCATCCGTTTCGAAAAATTCACCTCCAATGACCAAATCCCCTTTCTCCATTAATGCTTCAGCCGTCTTCAGTTGTAGCCAATGTATCATTGCATGATCGTGGAATTCCCCGAAGAGAACAACATCAGCATTCGAGATTTCTTCGATCATCAAATGAAAATCGATCGGTTCACCATTTAAATAGAACTGATGCGTTTTCAGTTCAGACTGAGCACTGACAAAGGTGGATTGGAGGAAAAAGAAAATTAGAATCGCGGAAATTCGAAGCATATCAAAATAATTGGAGCTACTAGTTTACAACTTATTCAATCGAGAATTGTCCATGCACTTCTTCAACTTGCTAAATTTGGCAGTCAATGAAAGTGATTGTCTTCGGAAAAAATGGTCAACTCGGCTCAGAGATCGGTCGATTGAAAGGTGATTTGGACATTTCTCTTCTTGATAGAGAAGATGTGGACTTGACTGATTCTCATCTCCTGGTTTCTGCACTTCGAGAAATGGAGTTCGATATTCTGATCAATGCAGCTGCTTACACTGCAGTGGATAAGGCCGAAAGTGAAAGAGAAATGGCCGATCTGATAAATTCAGTCGCACCAGGGTTAATGGCTCAAGACTGTGTCGAAAAGGGGGCAAAAATGATCCATATCTCAACTGATTATGTCTTCAACGGAGAATCTACCATTCCTTTGGTAGAAGAAATGATCATAGATCCGATTAATCACTACGGATTAAGTAAATGGAAAGGAGAAGAGGCGGTAAGAACCACTCTTACAGAACATGTCATTCTCAGGACTTCGTGGTTGTACGGAAAAGGTGGTATGAACTTTCCAAATACCATGTTGAGATTGGCTGAAACGAGAGATGAAATAAACGTTGTTTATGATCAAGTGGGAAACCCCACAAATGCCGCAGACTTAGCTCAATTGATAGTTTTACTTTGCAGGAGTGAGCTAACAGATAAATACGGAACTTATCATTACAGTAACGAAGGCGTTTGTTCTTGGTATGATTTCGCATTGGCAGTTTTCAGGCAAAAAAACCTTCGCCTGAAAGTCAATCCGGTAACTTCGGAGATGTTTCCAACTCCTGCGAAAAGGCCCTCTTACAGCGTTCTGAACAAGAAAAAAATAAAGGATACATTTGGCGTCAAAATTCGCCATTGGTATGATGCTCTCGCTGATTACTTGGATACCGAAAACAGATGAGAAAATATTTGGTTACTGGCGGCGCCGGGTTCATCGGTTCAAACTTCATTGAATTTCTTCTTTCAAGCAGATCGGATGTTTTCATTGTCAACTTAGACTCGATGACTTACGCCGGTAGCGAGGAAAATATGTCGTCTTTCAAGGACAGTCCCTTCTACGCATTTGTTAAAGGAGACATTTGTGATCGTGAATTAGTGACAAGGCTATTTGAAGAGTACGATTTTAATGGCGTTTTTCATTTCGCGGCTGAATCTCATGTAGATAATAGCATTTTGGGACCTGAAGAATTTATCAGAACCAACGTGCACGGAACCTTCACCTTATTGGATGTAGCTCGGAATCATTGGATGGATTCGCCACATAATACAAAAGCAAATCATCAGGATTCCAGATTCTTGCACGTTAGCACGGATGAAGTTTATGGAAGTTTGGGAAAAGAAGGTTTATTTACGGAAAGTACTCCTTATGCCCCGAACAGCCCATATAGTGCGAGTAAAGCATCAAGTGATTTCATTGTAAGGAGTTATTTCCATACTTATGGAATGAACGTAGTCACTACCAACTGTTCCAATAATTACGGTCCGAATCAACACGATGAAAAGTTAATTCCAACCATCGTACGAAAAGCATTGGACAACGAAAACATTCCTATTTACGGCGATGGACTAAACGTAAGAGATTGGCTGTATGTGAATGATCACTGTTCCGGAATCTGGCTAGCATTCGCTGAAGGAAGCAGCGGCGAAACTTATAATATTGGAGGTCGCAACGAAAGGACGAATATTTACATTGCTGAATCAATTTGCTCGATATTGGATCGTTTGGCGCCAAAAGAAAAATCCTACAAAGAACAAATTTCCTTTGTCAAGGATAGGCCCGGTCACGATCGGAGATACGCAATTGACGCGACAAAAATAGAATCTGACCTGGGGTGGAAAGCAAAAGAAAACTTCGAGTCAGGAATTGAAATAACTATTATTTATTACCTCAAAAAATACACTCATGGAAACTGAAATTCTCGAAAGGGCAAAAGCTTGGTTAGGTGATGAGTACGATCCCGAAACAAGGGAGGAAGTTCAAAAGATGATTGACGGTGATCCTAAGCTGTTGGAAGATGCATTTTATAAAGATCTAGAGTTTGGAACCGGAGGGCTTCGTGGTGTTATGGGTTCAGGTACGAATCGGATGAATGTCTACACCGTATCTATGGCCACCCAAGGTTTGGCTAACTATATCAATGCTGCCGTGGATGGGGACAAAAGTGTTGCCATCGCTCATGACTCAAGAAACAACAGCCATGTTTTCGCGAGAAAGGCCGCTGAAGTGCTGGCAGCCAATGGTATCAAAGTCTACTTGTATCCCGAACTTAGACCTACCCCACAACTATCGTATACGGTAAGACATTTCGGTTGTGTAGCAGGAATTGTTATCACCGCTTCCCACAATCCAAAAGAGTATAATGGTTACAAAGTTTATTGGGACGATGGTGGTCAAATTGTTCCTCCACATGATAAAGGCATTATCACTGAAGTGAGAAAGGTTAAAAGTCCCGCGGATGTGAGATTTGATGTGAAGAACGATCTGATAGAGATCATAGGATCAGAACTCGACACCGCTTACCGTAAGACTCTATTAAAGGAGTCAATCTACGGTGAGAGCATCGCAGGACAAGCCAATATGCCTATTGTGTACACCGGGCTGCATGGAACAGGTATTACTCAGGTGCCTTCTTTACTGGAGGATATGGGTTTCAAGAATATTCACTCGGTGCGGGAGCAAGAGAAACCTGATGGGAATTTTCCCACCGTTCATTCTCCAAACCCAGAAGAGCAAGCCGCTTTGGATCTTTCTCTAAAACTTGGTGAAGAAGTAGGCGCCGAAATCATCATGGGTACCGATCCTGATGCCGATAGGGTTGGGATTGCTGTAAAAGATCTCAACGGTGATTTGGTACTCCTCAATGGTAACGAGACGGCTTGTATCCTCACGCATTACATCCTTACAGGCCTTAAAGATAAAGGGCGATTTCCAGAGAATGGATTCATCTGTAGTACCATCGTGACTACTGAGTTAATGAACCGTATAGCGGAGAAATTTGGTATCCCTTGTTACGTAACATTGACAGGATTCAAATGGATCGCAGGGAAAATCAGGGAGAAAGAAGGGTCGGAGAAATTCATCTGTGGTGGCGAAGAAAGCTACGGCTTTATGGTTGGTGACGCAGTAAGGGATAAAGATGCAGTGGTTACAGGAGCCATGCTTTGTGAGGTTGCCGCATGGGCCAAAGCGAAGGGAAGTTCATTTTATGAAGAACTCATTGCAATGTATGCGAAATATGGCTATTTCCGTGAAGCCCTTGTATCCCTGGTTAAAAAGGGTAAGGACGGGGCCGAACAAATCGCGGCGATGATGGAACGCTTTCGTACGGATACTCCAAGTGAAATTGCCGGATCAAAAGTGGTTGAAATGAGAGACTACAAAGAAGGAGAAATCAAGAATTTCAAAACGGGTGAAACCAAGCCAACCGGAATTCCCGCTTCAAATGTGATCCAGTTTTATTTGGAGGACGGGAGCAAGGTCACGGCACGACCATCAGGTACCGAACCTAAAATCAAATTTTACTTCAGTCTTCAATCTGAGGTTGAAGGAAAATCAGATTTTGAGGATGTGAAAGCCAAATTGAATGCGAGGATTGAAGAACTAAAAGAAGCTTTCATTAACGCTTAACGGTGGTTGGGCCTCCTCAGGTCGAAAATTGTTTTGACGGGATTGAAGGTCTCAATAGGTACTTCTACGAAGATCGTATTCCAATAGTGCATCGCGCCATTCCATAATCCAGGAAGTTCCAATGCCTTGATTTCATGCCCCGAATGTGTTTTCTCGACTACCATTCCCGTGTCGTCATTTCTGAACTTGCGTAGTGGAAATTTCTCTCCTCGATAATCCTTTATGGAGAGGACCAGATCTACAGGATTGAAATGTGTAGCCGAGCGAAGAATTTCCTGTTGATTTTGGTCACCGGGGTTGATCTGTGCACTTTCCACAATTTGAAGAGAAGGTTCCCCTTTTGCTTCAGCAACCAAAAAGGGGCCTCCGCCTGGTTCGCCCTCATTCTTAACCATTCCACACACTCTTAACGGTCGGTTCATTAATCTGAATAAGTCTTCGTTTGAATAATTAGAATAGTCTCCGTAGAACCATTTTTGGATGAAATCAACACAATCATCACGGTTGAAGACTCCATTTTGATAATCCTCACAAAACTGAAAAAGTCTGTCTTGTACTTCAAGAAGAATCCCGGCCAATAATTCTTTGTTCTCAACTGTAATTTGTTTCAGTCGATCAGGAACCACATTATCGATATTCTTTACAAAAACAAGATCAGCATCGAGATCATTTAAGTTCTCTAATAGAGCTCCGTGACCCGCAGGGCGAAAGAGAGGACTTCCATTTTCAAGTAACACCCATTGATTGGATTCTTTGTCAATTGCAGGCGTATCAGTTGAAGGTTTCTGAATACTTGTTTCGATGATAAAATCAACTTTAAACATTTCTGACAAGCACCCTTTCAGGGACTCAAGATGAGTTTCGACAATTTCTCTCGCATCATCAGGTACGGTAAAATGAATTCTAACCTTCCCGCTTTTGGATGCATACAATACTCCTTCATGAAAATGCTCCTCAAAAGCAGTTCTGGTATGCCCGTCGGGGTATTTGTGGAAAAGAATCATCCCTTTCGGCAAACCGCCATAATTCAGCCCGTCCTTATTTAACATATAGGAAATCAGCTGCTTACGTTGGTCCTCCGTCAAGACATCATCTTCATCAACAGATATGCCTGACAATAACTTATGGTAAAAGGGGTATTCTTCTATTTCAGTTAAGAAGGATTGCACCTTAGTAGAAACTTTTCCATCACTCAAAAAAGAGAACAACTCCTTAAACATCCTGCTGGCCGCACCGCTGGCAGGAACAAACTTCAGCACATCTAAACCTTTTCTTTGCTGATAAACAGATCTGAAATACTCTTTATCAGCGTGAACGGGAATCAGAATGGATTTTCCGGGTTCAGCATTTGCATGAAGCTCCAGATAAGGAAAACCCGCCTCAAGATTCTTATGATATTCATTCATCATCGACTCTGTCACCCCTCTTTGTTCAAGAGCCTCTTGATAATTGTCGTTTTGGTTGTTCATGGCGTTGAATTGTGTTTCAAAGGTATGGAATGATTCAGTCCGAACTGCCCGAAAACAAAAGGTTACGAATCCTTAAAGTTCTATCTTAGTCCGCGAATGAAAAAGATACTTCTTTCAGGTGGTGCGGGTTTTATCGGTTCTCATATTGCCGTTGAATTGAGAAATTCAGGTTTCGAGCCAATTCTCATCGATAATTTTTCAAACTCGGAGAGATCCGTGGCTCAGGGAATATCGAAAATCACGGGATTTGAAGAACATATTCACGAGTACGACTGTCGAGACAGCTCTGGCCTGTTGAAGTTGACGCAAGATATTGGACAAATTGAAGGAATAATTCACCTTGCAGCATTTAAGGCAGTAGGAGAATCCGTCGCAAATCCACTGAAATACTACGACGATAATATTGGCTCGATGGTTGGCGTTCTGCGAATCGCTGAGGAGCTCAATATCAAGAATGTGGTCTTTTCTTCTTCATGCACAGTTTATGGCTCTCCTGAATCGAAAGAGGTTAAAGAAGACTTGCCACATCTTGAGGCTTATAGTCCTTATGGAGTGACAAAGCAAGTTTGCGAGAGGATGTTAGAAGATTTATCGCAAAGAATAAATAGAGCAAAATTTGTTTCTCTCCGTTATTTTAATCCTATTGGAGCTCACCCTAGTGGGCTAATTGGTGAACTTCCGATCGGTACGCCCAACAATCTTGTTCCATACATGACCCAAACTGCTGCGGGTCTTCGCGATAAGCTAACGGTTTACGGGGATAACTATGAAACTCCCGATGGGACTTGTGTTAGAGACTATATTCACGTAAGTGATCTTGCGTTGGCACATGTTTCCGCTTTGGATTTTGCGATGAAAAAAATGGATTCTCACCACGAGGTGTTCAATATTGGAACGGGAAAGGGTCAAAGCGTGATGGATATCATCACTACTTTTAAAGAAACCAATTCATTGGATTTCCCCGTGGAAATAGGAGAGCGACGTCCAGGAGATGTTCCGTCAATTTATGCGAACGTTGATAAGGCCAACTCTCAACTCGGTTGGAAAGCCAAATACAGCCTGAAAGACGCACTAGAACACGCTTGGAAATGGCAAACATCACTTTAAAAGGGATTCTATTATCCTTCATTGTTTGGATAATGAGCGTATCGTGCGCGGGTCAGCAAGACAGCACTCGAATAAAGCGTGTGCTCGATCGATGGGATGATAAGATTCTATTAGAATTGACCAACGATATGTGGCTTGACTTACCCGAAGGTGTGGAACTCAGGCCTATTTCTTTAGGTTTCAAAGCTTACTTCTTTACCGATTATACTTTCGGTCTCGAATCTGATTTCAGTTTTGCCTGGGGGCTGGGAGTAAGTGCTGATAATGTCCATAGCAATGCCGCATTGGTTCAAGAGGAATTTGAAGATGGTACTACAGGAGATCAAATCCTAACCCCGTTTCCCTCTGATTATGAATACGAAAAGAACAAATTTGTCACTACGTATCTAGAGTTGCCAATAGAATTCAGGTATATCTCAAAAGGAAGAAGTCCATTTAAAATGGCACTTGGATTTAGGGTTGGTTATTTGCTTAGTGATCACCAGAAGATCATCGACACGGAAGGGAAACGAAAGTTTTACGATTTCGAAAACGTGACCGTTTTTCGTTATGGCTTAAGTGCTCGAATTGGAATCGGAAAAGTAGGAATCACGGGATTCTACAGTTTAGTTCCTTTAATTGAGGAAGGCAGAGGAACAGAGGTTATTCCTATATCCGTTGGTATTGCTTTCGTGCCCTTCAGATAAACCACTGGTAGAAAACAACCAAATAAGTGATAGAGAAGCCCAGAACCGCCCCTCCATAAACTTGGCTGGGACTATGTGCATTCAAAACTAAGCGCGCTGTCATGGTCAGACCGACACAAATAATCAAAACCGTAGCTAACCAGACATTCCCAAATTCATGAATGGAGAAAAGTGCCATGGTTGATCCAAGCACCCCTCCTATTCCGGCAGAATGAGCTGAAATTTTCCATTTGAAATTAATCAAACTAAGGATAACCAATGTAGCCATACAACCGAGGAAAATGGAGAAAATCGTTGTTGGCAGAGTTCCTTTTCGAAGTAGATAGTAGCCCAATGCAAAGAAAAAGACAGTGGACAAAAATGGCGCCACGCGTTCCTTTCTGGCAGGCATTTCCAACGAAGTTACCATTCCGTACCATCGGAGAAGTAGAATGTTAATGGCGGGAAATGCCATGGTACTGATTGCAATAACCAAATAAATCAAATACTCCTGTTGGCTGTCTAACCTTCCCGATAAGTACCAATCGAAATTAAAGGCAATGACTATGGCCAATAATGGCATCAGCAGGGGGTGTAATATGGCTGAAATGACTACCGCGAGTCGTTGCATGCTACAGTTGTTTCCTCAATCGGGCGACCGGAATATTCAATTGTTCTCGGTATTTAGCTACCGTGCGCCTGGCAATATTATAGCCTTTATCTTTGAGAAGTAAGGCAAGCTTTTCATCGGTTAAGGGTTTTTTCTTGTCTTCAGAACCAATGCTGTCCTGTAAGATTTTCTTGACCTCTCGGGTCGATACCTCTTCGCCGGAATCTGTTGAAAGAGATTCACTAAAAAATGACTTTAGGAGAAACGTCCCGTAGGGTGTTTGAGCGTACTTGCTATTTGCCACTCTCGAAATGGTAGAGATATCAAGATTAACTATTTCCGCAATATCCTTGAGAATCATGGGCTTGAGCTTAGTCTCATCTCCTGTAAGAAAGTAGTCGCGTTGGTAATCCATGATTGCGTTCATGGTTAATAGCAATGTTTGCTGCCTCTGTTTTATGGCATCAATGAACCACTTCGCTGAATCAATTTTTTGTTTTACGAACAACAAAGCTTCTTTCTGTTTTTTGTCTTTCTTTTTCGATTCGGTGTAGCCTTTCATCATTTCTTGATAAGACCGGCTAACCTTTAGCTCAGGAGCATTACGACCATTCAACGAAAGCCTGAGCTCCTCATCTTCCACGATTATGGTGAAGTCGGGAATAATCTGCTCCATTGGCTTTCCGCTGTCGAGCATACTATTACCTGGCTTCGGGTTGAGTTTGGTAATCTCCTCCACGGCAATCTTCAGATCGTCACTGGAGATCTCCATTTTCTTAAGAATCTTGTCGTAATGCTTCTTCGTAAACGCTTCGAAATGTTTGCTTACAACTTCGGCAGCAATTCTAATCGATGGGTAGTCGTGATCTTTTCTTTGCAATTGAATCAAAAGACACTCTTGGAGCGATCTGGCTCCTACGCCAGCTGGGTCAAGCCCTTGAATCACCTTCAAGGCTGACTCTAACTCTCCGATATCAGTCATGACATTTTGAGAAAAGGCCAGGTCATTGACAATGTTTTCCAAAGCTCTTCTTAAATAGCCATCGTCATCTAAATTACCAATCAAAACGGCCGCTAAGGCTGATTCTTTATCAGAAGTATCACGAAGA
>CAZWQX010000058.1:0-21727 GCA_964635965.1 uncultured Cryomorphaceae bacterium | reverse complement strand
CAACCGCGTCTTTGGTTCCAAGAAAAAGGATGGGGAACCGCAGACCGAGGATGAGATTGTAGAAGTAGACCCCAACGATAAAATCCGCTACCTCAATCTGAAAATAACGGGAACTCTGGAAGACTTTAAAATCCGACCGGGGAAAGAAAAGAAGAAAAAGCAAAGTCCTTGAATTTACCACCTACTACCCTACTATTTGACCGTACGAAAACAATGAAACGAATTCTCTTTCTCTTGATCCTATTGCTTTCCCAGTTGGTGTTCTCCCAATCTGCTTGTAATTGCGAAAACGAGCTCAGCTTTGTAGTCGATTATTACGAGAACAATCTGGCCAGCTACAGTGATAATGTGAATGAAGAAAACCTGGGCGATTACGAGAACTTCAAATCTGACCTGCGCAAAGAAGCCAAAATGGTTCAACACCCTTCAGATTGCTTTCGGGTGCTGACATATTACGTGGAGTTTTTCAAGGATAATCATTCGAGCATCAGTATGAGAACTGAAAGCGTAGATGAAACCGATGAAGAGGCCGTCGAGAAATTTCTCAACTCTAACATATACAGGGGCAGAGAAGTCTATGAAATAAAAGAAGATGATTTAAAACAATACCCGATTGATGATATCCGAGGTATCTATCGCATCAGCGACGTTTACGAAATAGCGGTAATCCCAAATAAAACCCCTTTTAGAGATTACATAGGTGTTATTCTGAAAACAAAGAGTAAACTCTGGAAAAGAGGACAGGTAAAACTTGAAATAAAAGAGTCTGGTGAGAATGAATACGAGGCATTTACCTACATGAGGAATCACTCGTTGAGTTACTCAGGCAGGTATAAACTAAAGAATGGAATTTTGGGAGATTCCTGGATTAAAACAAGTAAGGAAGATGAAATAAATTATTCGTCAAACGAAGAAAGAAGCTTTGAGTTTAAAATGCTCAGCGATAGCGTCGCCTATTTGCGAATTCCAAGCTTTTCCAGTGGTTCTAGTGCCAAAATGGATTCGCTCTACGAAGTGGCGGATTCCAAGATAAGGCAGACCCCTTATTTGATCATTGACGTCAGAGACAACGGAGGAGGAAGCGATAGAAATGCAGCTGTTTTATTGCCTTACATCTACACCAATCCCATCAAGGGTGATCGTGTAGAATTGTTGGTTACCCAAGACAATCTCAACTTGTGGAAATCATGGCAGGCGGAGTGGGAATCTGATTCAGTCAACTACGGAGAAGATCAAGTCAAGTGGATTAGCAAAGAAGTGGCGCGAATGGAAAAGGCCGATCCAAACTCTTGGATTGTTCGAAGTAAAGCCGGGAAATTTCGAATTAAGGATAAAACTTCACCACCCTTTTCAGTTGCCATAATTCAGAACCAGTACTGTGCCAGCTCTTGCGAAACTCTTTTGTTTTGGGCAAAACAAAGTAAAAAAGCCATTCTTCTTGGCGAAAACTCGGGAGGTTATGTTGGATATGGCGAAAACGGTGGGCTGTATACCCCATGTTACAACTTCAGGTTGACTTGCACCATGACGCGTTATGAGGAACAGAGGAAGTATGAAGCAGATGGAATAGCACCTGATTATCCCCTTGAATATGACAGAGATTGGATTACTCAAACCATTCAACTCCTTGAAAAGAAGTAGATTCCAAAAATGATCTAACCGGCTTTAGACTGCGCAGGGGGCTTTCTTCCATTGGTACATGTCCTACATCCTTCAAAATTACCAAGGTGTCGTTCGGTAAATCCCGATGAAATAATTCGGCATTCTCAACCGGAATAAGTCTATCCTGTTCGCCCCAAAGAACCAAAGTGGGATGAGCAATACTCGAAATATTCTTGTATGCTTCGGGATCTTTTTTTGCCGAGAATCGATCGACAAAGGCTCGACGGTTTCCCGTGGCCAGGGTGAGTTCAAAGTACCGATTCACCAGTTCATCAGAAACTAAGCTTTTATCGGCGTAAACATTTTCAACACTTGTTCGCGCAATGCTTTTAGGTGTAATAAAAGTCAGGATGTGTTTAATAACCGGAGTTTTCGCGATTGTAAAAGCGGCAGGTTCACTCTCCGATTCGTAAGGATAACCAACGGCATCAATTAAAATCAGCTTATCCACCCATTGGGGATATTCTAGCGCGAATCGCCAAGAAATTTCCCCACCCAATGAGTTCCCACCTAAAATACACTTGTCAATACCCTTTTCATCCAAGAAATTCTTTAAAAACGCGACATAGGCTTTAATTGAATAGTCTCTGTTTGGAAATGGGCCGGTAAGCCCATATCCGGGGAGATCCATGCGAATAACGCGGTAATCATTTTTTAATTCTTCGACCCAATCGTCGAATGTGTGAAGGCTGGAGCCCGTGCCATGAATGAGCACAATTGGAATATTCTGTTCGGATGGACCTTCATCGCGGTAATGAACCTCCATCCCATCTAGGGCTAAAAATTCAGAAGTCGACTGGGCATATTTGGGCTTCAATTCATCCAGTGGTATATCGCTATACCCGAAAAATAGTAGAGTGAGAATGGCCAGCACTCCAATGGATATTAAAGTTAGTTTAAGTGTCTTGACCAATGTTTTCATTTTGTATGTCAGCTTATGATAATTCGTGATAATCTCAAAATAAAGAATCGTCTCCTTTCAGGTATTCAATCGTTCTTCGAACTCCCTCTTGAATTGGGGTTGGATGCCAATTCATCAATTCTTGGGCTTTTTTGCTTGAAGGGATAGCTCCCCATTGAAGAAATGTCAACTGACCTTTTTGGATGAGCGGAGGCTTATTAATCACGTTGGCGATTAACTCTCCAAGCGTAGCGATGAGCCTTGCGATAGGATATGGAAGGGTAAAGGGAATTTTTATCGGTTTATTATCCGCTTCCAAGACGATTCTGACAAATTCTTTCAAAGACTGATAAGATTCGCTCAGTATGAACCTATCTCCTATCTCCCCTCTTTTTTCAGCTAAAACATGCCCTATTCCGACATCTTCGGAGTAGACAAAAGGCATTCCCCCCGGAGGTAATCCCGGCAATTCTGAATTAAGCGTTTTACTGATCAGCTCGTTCACTCCATCTGAACTGGAAGGTCCAGGTCCGTATACCGCCGAAGGATGTATAAAAACGGCAGGTAATCCTTTGGAAAGTAATTCGGTCACAGTTTTGTCGGCTTCCTGTTTTGACCGCTCATAGTGGGTATGCTTCGGTAATGGATCGATTTCTGATTCGTCGTATTCTTCAAATCTCCTTCCCGCAAAGACATCTATGGTGCTGGTGTAGATAAAACGGCTTACCTCATATTCAAGGGCGACCAGGGCCATATTTCTTGTTCCTTCTACATTAATTCTCTTGAAGATTGAATTGTCCCTCATCCATTGTTCGGGAAATCCTGCGGCGTGATAAACCACACTACATCCTTTCATGGCATTGCGAATACTTTCAATATCGGTAATGTCTCCTTCAATAAGCTCGCACTCTTTAGGGAGTAAATTTTGACCCTTTTCAATTGACCTGACCAGTGCTTTTACTTTGCGGTTTTCATGTAAAAGCTGCTTAATGATGTTAGAACCTACCAGTCCTGTTCCTCCCGTAACGAGTGTTGTCATTTGATTATCGAATTCTGTAGCCAAGGATTCAGTTGACTATTGGTATTAGCTTGAAACAGTTGCCGTTACGGTGCTGGTTGTAATAACGGTAATCAGCACGGCCATAATGGTTTCATGAAGTTCTTTGATCAATTTTCCCGTGGAATCAGCGAACTCGTACTCTTCGATGATGCTTTTGATCTTCTTCTTTTTCTCTTTGGCGGTTTCTTTACCATAAACCTCCTTGTTCAACCCGCAAGCATCAACAAGGCTGATGATCATGATCTCGTCCATCTCGGGTTTGGCGTCATCCAATACGATATCGTGGAGTCTTTTTCTCAGCGTATGTTCGGGCAAATCATTTGTGGATGGGTACTTTCTATTGGTAAAAACCCACAGAATTTTATCCTCTTTCTCTTCGAGAATTTCCAATGAAATCAATTTGTTGAGGGTTTTTTTGCGAATTACGGAAGCTTTGTTTCCGATTCGTTCAATCCACCGTTTGGCCTTCCTTTCTTTCTTCGACGCTGCCATTATTTCCAAGCAATAATCCAGGGCTCCATCATTCAGCGTTTGGGTATTGGACACCTTCACTTTTTCATCGAGAATTTGAATTCTTTCTTCGATGGTGAGTTCAAAAAATGCCGCTGCTGCCAAGCAATATCCGAATGGAATAGAATCTGAAACGAAATTTCCTTTTTCGTCATCTAGAGCCAGAAGCACAAGCTTATCTATTAGGTTTAATTTGTTATTAGTATCCATCATATTTGCTTTTTGTAGTAGGCTAATCTAAATGCCTCAGGTATCTAATTTCGCTCGCCTTTGCAGTTTTTATTTTTAGTTTCGGGTCAAGAATAAAGATCGATAAAATATGTTGCTAAAAGCCGTTTTTGCGATTCAGGTTTTGTCAATGATGACCCTCATACCAAATCGAGTAACCAACGGAGAAGAAATCTTAATAACTACAGATGTGAAAACAACGTCTTTTGAACCTTCGGAAGAAGATCTTACAACCATGATTAAACGCTATGTTGCCTATAATCATTGGGCCAATCAGGAATATGCCAATTGGTTAAGTACTGCTTCTGAAGAACAATTGAATCTTGAAATCGTATCGAGTTACGCCAACCTGAAAGAAACCGTCATACACATTTGGAGCGCAGAGTACCTTTGGCTGAAGGTTGTAAAAGACGAATCGTACGAAAACTCACCTGCAAAGAATTTCAGCGGTAGCAAAGAAGATTTACTGAAAGGGTGGATAGAAGCTTCCGAAAACTTCAATAATCAGGTGCAGTCAATGACCCTTGAAGATCTCCAAGAGCAGCGACCACGATCTAACGGAGAAGGTTATACGCTCATCGCAGATATGATTCAGCATTGCATGAATCACAGCACCCAGCATCGCGGACAACTGATTACGATGGGACGTCAGGCTGGCCTTGGGGCTCCGCCCAGAACGGATTTCATCTATTATGTCAGATTAAATCCATAAAGAGTTTAATCGCAAGCTCCCAAAGTGTAAGAAGACACACCTACTCTTTCAGCTTCACAGCTGTTTCCATAGGTCTTGCCATCACAACCACAAACGGGATCAAAAACTGCTGCACAAGCATGGTCGTGTTTAATACGTTCATCGATGCAACCATCATCCTTACCACAACCCAACGCGAATGCACAAAAAAGCGCTACAGGTAATAATCGTTTCATTCTTTAAAAATAGTCAGTTCGTATAATTTCCAGGGTATTGAATCTGATGTATTTGGTAATAATCTCCTTCTGCATTATGTAGACTCTTTATAGCCGGTTGCACGCATCATCCATCGGAAGAGCCCCGGGGCAAATCGATTCAAGAATATCAGGATATTCATCATTGTCGGTTTGATTACCGTCCGCTTTGGGGAACTGACAAGACTGGCAACGGCATTACCCGCAGTCTCTTCACTCATGGTGGGCACAAGCCAGTTTACCACTTTCGGAATTCGTTCTTCACTGATCGGATTGTTGGTAAAGTAGGGAGATGAAACTTTTCCCAAGGCGATCATCGAAACCCGAAAAGGGGTGTTGTGTAAATCGGCTTGGAGTGACCTGGCAAAACCCAACATGGCAGACCTCGATGTACTATACCCAATTGCTCCCGGTATGGGTACGTAACAGGCTACCGAATTCACGATTACGAAGTGACCGGTACCTCGCTGTTGCATTTTATCAAAGAATACTTTGCAGGTAAGTGCGGTGGCGAGATAGGGTGAACCAATGGTGTCAATGTAATGTCGTGCGGTGGCTTCTTTTAAAGACAACCACTCTCCTTCTCCTGCACTGTTGATGATAACATCGGGAACCCCATGAAGATTGACTATTTCGTTTGCCGATTTCTCTACCGATTCTAAATCGGTCAAATCGGTTGAATAATAAAAAACCCCTTTTCCTGACGGATCAATATCCATGGCAGCCGCAGCCAGTTTTTCTTTGTTTCTGGCTTGAATGATCACCTTTGCCCCTTGTGCAAACAACTTTTTAGCACTCGCTTTGCCAATTCCGCTCGAGCCCCCGGTAATTAGTATGAGTTTGTCCTTTACCATGTTCAAATTCTAAAGTACTGTGCTCATTTCGATGTGCCTAAAGTTATTCACGCAGAATGCAATCAGCATATGTTGAATTCTGCCTTGAATCTATGGAACCTTCTTGTTTTCTATTCAAGCCAAAACTTTATCTGATCGTCTATTTGCTGCTTTGTTGAATCAGGTAGGCTGCTGTAATTGAGTTGATTTATCTGATTTAAGTAGTCAGTGTATTCTTCAACCGCCTCTTCATAACTGATGCCATCAATCATCGATAATCGCTGAAAAAATTGCTTTTCGTATTCTTCGGGGTAAACACCCGGTATTCCCTCAGCGAATTTCATTTCTGCAACGGGCCGGTAAAAAATCATACCCTCGAATATGTAGTCGAAATTGACTTCCGCGTAATCGGATCCTCCGAAGTTGTAGAGGTCGAATTTTGAATTGCCAAAAGGGGTGTTTTTCAGGTCGAACCCAACATTATCGATCTGGGTGAATTGAAAGGAAGCGTCGAATAGTCCCTTATTGGTTAGTCCGTAGGTGAAATTTTGGGTGAAGTAGTTCACATAAATATTGGTCGTTATATCGGGATACGTCTTGAAAATGTATTCCGCTGTGCTATATATATGAGGCTTATTCGGATTAGGTAAGAAAGTGGGAATTCTGATATATCCGTGGTAGGTATTTTGAATGACGAGTGCTTTTGATCTGTCTGGATTTCGTCTCTTCGCATATTGATAGAATTCGACGAAGTTTTTTCCCATTATCACGTTTCTGTCAATCATTCCATACTCGGAATAATCATCGAACATTTCATACTGGGCGGTGCAGGTAAAATCCTCCCAAACAAATTCTATATCACAAGGAAAGAGCAGAATTTTCTCCTTCTCTTCTCTTTCTTGATTGATTTCATAAATACTTTCCAAGAGGAAATAATAGTTGTACATATCCCAGATAATCCAATAGTCCAGGTCTCTGAAAATTGCTTGGAGCTCCTCTTCTTTTTCTTTCTGGCTTAGGTTTGAATTGAGGAGAAATTGATTGATTTTCTTAAAGTTATTGCTGCAACCAACCTCAGTGTATACATGACCTTTAAAGTTTTGGTCTTTGATTACATCCACTATGAACTCGTATTGGTTGAGGTCCCTATGATCTCTTTCAGAAATTATCACAATGTCCTTAGAATCAAACTTTTTGAGGATATAGTCTTTTGCTGATGGAAACTTGTTTTCACTTAGAAAATTGACATAAGGTTCCAGTTCGGGTTTGACCTCTTTTTGTGCGTATCCTGCAAATGAGTACAAGAGAAGTAAGAAGAAGATTCCGGTTTTCATAGATTAACTTTTGGTAGTAGTGACTGCGACGCAATCGTAATTCTTATTCATTGCAGTCTCAAGTCAAAGGAGTGAAGAATTCGATTGACAAAAAAGGACATTTGTCATAGAGTGCTCAAAACCCTAAAATGGTTACAGCCAGTTGATATATGGATCACAGCACCTGCTGTTTCTCCCAATTATCTTCTGCCCTGAATCTCGTTCTAATTAACTGATTTGATCACCTTCTTCGAAATAGTCGTTTCAGGTGTTATTATATCCATGATGTACATCCCGTTTGGGAGACCTGAAATATCCATTTTCAAACAAGCTTCGGGATCATTTTCAACCAGGCATTTTCTGCCCATGCTGTCGAAGAGAATTATTCCCGTAATTTCTATTTCCCGGGACTTTTTAATCCGAACAAGGCCAGTGGAGGGATTGGGGTAAACCACAATTTCTTCTGCAAGGTCTTGATTTCCAATGATCAGATCATCCTGGATAATCGATTTAATCGCAAAATACTTCCAGTTGTCGATTCGGCTATGGGTATAATTCACTCCCAATGAAAAAACACCATAACTTACGTAAGAAACTTCGTTTTCGATTTTGATCAAGGAACTGCCACTTTCACCCTCTATTCCTGTAGCAGCCGTATGTCCTATTCTGGTATCAGTGAAGTAATCCGGGAGACCATAATTGTAGTAAAGTGTATCACCATTGTATTCGTTGGGATCAAAAAGTACGTTCGTGATCGAAGGATACGAAAACTTGTAGAAAATGCTTTCGTCTGCTAATTCTTCAGTCGGGGCAAATCCAATACCCAACCATCCGGTAGATAAACCAATGGGTTCCTCAATTTCCAGTATAGCCAGGTCTTCACTTCCGATCGACCAATCTTTGAAGAAATAAAGTTTGGAGACATAACTGCGGGGAAAGAAATCATTGAATCGACCATCGTCGAAAACGGGAGCCACAATGAGTGAGTCGAATTCCCTTAAATCGTTGGTATTGACCAATGATAAACAATGAGTTGCGGTTAAAACGTGTCTTGAACTAATTAAGCTTCCCGAACACAAGTGCTGTAAGGAATCATCCAAGGTCTGAAAGACTTTAACCGTTGTTCGAATCGGATAGCTGTTCAGGTCCAATTCGATCGAAGCTCTCTCCTTTTTTGTGAACTGACTTTCGGGGAAGACATTTGAAATTGGTGGCTCTGACGCCAATTGCTCGATTGACGAATCAAAACACCCGTAGTGGTGCTTGGTGTTCTCTCGAAGAATCGTCGGGTCAAAGCTGATGTTGGATATGGAGTCCCAAGTCTGATTTCCAATATCAAAAACCAAGATTGGTTTGTCCTGGCAATGAACCACGCAGTTGATGAAACAGGTAAATAAGAGAGCACATCCCTTCACGAATGAAAATACGTGTGGGTTTCGGTTTTATTGTTGTGACCTAAAAATTTGAATCACCACTTGCGGTTGAGAACAAAAGAACCCGCCACAATGATCTTCTGAGCTCATGTTTGGAGCAAATCTCGTTTTAAAAAGTGGCTGATGGCAAGAGTGTTTTTGAACGACGAAAGCATATCTCAGAAGAGTTTACTTTGTTCTTAGAGATGCCTGATCGATTGGTCTTTTAGGAAAAGAGCATACCCTCAGCAACCCCACGTTCTTTAAAGGGCTCCAAGTTTTTTACTGGTTCCGATGATTATTGTTCCGTATTAAATCGGTAATGGTGAAAAATAGAGACGAATTACCATCCTGCAGTAGTATGATTTAATAGTATTCGAACATCCTTTGTTCTGTGTAGGTGATCGCCCCATTTTCATCTCTGTGTACACGATAAGTGAAGTTTCCATAGTCATCCAAATTTTCATTTTCGATGCTCATTTTGCTTTCCTCATTATCGTTTTCAATAATTATCTCTTTTACTAAGTCACCATCATAAACAAACCTATGAGTGTACTCGAATAAAACCTCTTTCGGCTTTCCTTTAAACACGGTTGTTTCTACTTCCACCAATCTTTTCGAATTGTCTAAACTCTGTATTATCTCACTCTCGTAGTCATCGTTCCAATGCTGTTTGTCGATAATTCGAATTTTCTTGGCGTTTAAGAGTTCAATAAGTTGAGTTCTGACAGTATCACTATCCGTGTCACCGAAAGTGATCGCCACTTTGGTATCAGTACCCTTCGATGTAAAGATCGTTTCCCGACCCATGGATTTTGTCTCGATGTTTGCCTGGGGCAAGGTGTGATGCTCAATTCTTTCCAGATTTCCCTCTTCATCAAAATAGTATGTTTCTTCCAAGCGAAAAGGCTGTGCTCCCTTGCTGTTGGATATCTGTCTCATTGTTTTCACCTTCCCGTTTAATCCCATAGTTAAGAGATCAACAGGGAATTCATTTTGTGTGTTACAATTCGCAAGAAAAAAGAAACAAATAGTCGCTAATAGAAGCCTTATCATAATTGTTGCTGGGTTTATGCCAGGTGGGCGTGCTGAAGATTTCTGATGTCTACGCTCTGTCTGCCCGCTAAAGTTAGTACATAACCAATTTGGTAGGAAAAGTAATAGTAAGCTAAATCATTTGAGTACATTGTAAGCTAACCTAACCTCAAAATCAATGAAAAGACTCTACTTAGTTGAGGGTGCTTTACTCGCATTCACTGCCGGCTATAGCCAAACTGCTCGCCAAATAGGAGCTCCCGTGAAGGACACACCAAATCCCGGTGATGATATTCGAACGCCGACTATTCAAGATGAAGCAAAAGGAGATGGCGAAGATTTGATCATTTATTGGTCTGAAGATTTCTCCAATGGACTCGCAGGTGAAGGCGATAACGGGGCTTGGACTACCGGAGGCACCCAAGGTGACCTATGGTTTCATAGCCTACCCGAAGGTGTTGAAGGGGGCTATGATTCGGAATTGGCCCTTCCTGAAGAACTTCAAGATATTTATGGTGAACAAATTCCAATGCCGTAAATGCCAGTTTGACGTCCCCATCTTTTAGCCTTGAAGGAGTCGAGTTTGCCAACCTTTCGTTTTACCAAGACTGGCGCATGTGCTGTGGCGGTTATAACCTTACTGCTGAGCTATCTGTAGATGGCGGAGACACATGGGTGATCTATGATTTGTTTCAGATTTTTGAAGCTGAAGGAAACCAGCGTATAACAGGGAATGCGGCGATAAATATCTCGGATGCTCTCGCTTCGACATCCGACCTTTCTAATTGTCGAGTTCGGTTTCAATGGGATCCTTCGTTTCAGGGTGGGATGACTCACTATTATTGGTCTCTTGACGATGTTTCTATCGTTTCTATTCCTCAAAACGACCTCGTTATTGGAAGAACTTGGTACAAGGAGTGGTTTGAACAAGTAAATGATTTAGACTTGCTCGACAGAGAGTATCTCGGTGATTTACAATACTCTGAACACCCATCTTACGTGAAGGAGCCATTTAATTTTGCCTGCGAAGTGAGTAATGTGGGGACGGACACGCAAACGGAAGTGCAACTTTTAGTTACCATCAACAGCCCGAATGAAGAAATTCCCGCTGAGACATTTGTGAGTGATCCGATCACCTTGGAACCGGGAGCTAGCGATACACTGAGAGCATATGGAATTGAACCCGATATGTGGGCCACACCTGAATTTGGTGTTTACTCGATAGACTATCAGGTAATTCAAGCTCAGGACGAACAAAGGCCATCCGATAATATCGGTTCGAGCTCATTTTTTGATGTCAATGGTGACGAAGGTTTTGGAATTTTGGGGAATGACAATAACAATATTTCACACTACCCATTTAACGGGGATGATATTATTTGGGCCAATCGCTTTGTATTTGAAGATATCACCGGGATAACCAACCTTGTTATCACTCATGTAGAGTTTGTCCTTCAAACAGGAGGTAATGTGCAGACTGTACCTGGTGAGATTTGCTTTCTGAACGTGAGACAGGGATCAGTGCTTGAAGAAGAATCTGATGAGAATGAGATCTTTCGCTATTTCGGTGATGATGAATTGGAATATGTAATTGTTGAAGAAGACTTAACCCAATCAGGAGGAGATCTGAATTGGGCGTCTTTTGAACTCCCCTCTCCCATCCTCGTTGAACCAACCACCGTTTATCAAGCAGAGCTAGAGATACCTCCAATTGGTGATGATGCCGTTTTTATAGGTCTTTCAGACAGACAGGAAACTTATACGGGGGTATTCTACGATCCCAATGATATTTCTCCCGGCCCGAATGGTTGGTGGTATGATGGCGGAAACCTTGTTCCACTCCTCCGCTTCAGAGTAAACCTTATTAGCTCGGTTGATCAAGTTACCTACGAATCAGGAATTAAGGTAACACAGAATTTCCCTAATCCATTTGCCGAAACAACTTCGATTCAATTTCAACTCGATGTTACTGGCGAGACCTATCTGGAAGTATTTGACATGAATGGAAAACTGGTAATGATTGAAATGCTTGGGGTCGTTCCTGCACATTCAACTCAGGTTTATGAATTTGACGCACAAGGTTTGGCGCCAGGAACCTATACATACTCTATTAGGGCTAACGGTGAACGTGTGACGAGAAAAATGACGGTACAATAAATCGAGAATAAGTTGATTTAAAAGGGGCCTTCGGGCCCTTTTCTTTTTAATAGAAATCAGCTTTTGCAGCAGGATGAACGAGCGCTTATTGGGATCCTTTACTTTCACTTGCTTTCCACGAATCGGAATTATCAGGAAAAAGCAAACTTCCAATGATCATGCTCTCACAGCTTATCATGGTCCTATAAATTATCGGGTCAATTCTGGTTTCGTATAGTTAGCATAATAACCAAGACATGCCGCCGGCTGGCATCGCAGCCTAAGTCACAGCGATTCGCTGACCAATTGTTTAAGAATCGTTCATTGGGGTGCAGAGTTCTATGATGAAACCGTTGATGTCTTTGACATATCCAACTTTTTGTCCCCAAGATTTTTCTGTCAGTGATTCATATTCAATAGCTCCTGACTTTATCGCCTTTTGAAAGTCTTCCTCAATCGATTCGGTAGTGAATGCGAGCTCAATGCCAAAGGGCTTATTGGATATGTCACTTTTTTCAAAG
The DNA here is from genome assembly GCA_964635965.1 of uncultured Cryomorphaceae bacterium. GTDB lineage: Bacteria > Bacteroidota > Bacteroidia > Flavobacteriales_D > Cryomorphaceae > JAKVAV01. Next base: position 9,171 of record CAZWQX010000058.1, on the reverse strand, counting down.
CCTTTTTTGAAATTCAACGTTCCGAGCTCTATTGATGCAAAAGCTAATGTGGTCTCTCCCGATATCAATTCGCCGTAATCGTTCTCAGGCGTAACAAACTTTCTGGTGAAGCCAAAAGCTTGTTCGTAGAAGTCGATTGTTTTTGAGACATTTTCTACATAGAGAATTGTGTACGCGAATTTCATTTTAGTTCATTTTTTCAGTGTCCTGAATATACTCTTCCACGACAAGTTTTGGCGCTCCAGATTAGCAAAAGACTAAGGGAAATATACAATGTCAGGTTTTGGCAATCGTCATTCCTCACTTCGATAAATATACTTCTCGGTTGTAGGTTTTGGAATCTCAACGAACCCATTGTAGATGTATTTCTCTTCATAGATTTTCCCATCCTTCCATTTGGCTATACTGACTTCTTCCACCATCCAATATTTACCCGTGAGATCTTTAAACTCACATACCCAATGAATCATGGATTTTTCACCTTTTACCATCCATTCTTTAGCATCTAGATAGTAAAGAGTGTCCAATTCATTTTTCTCGGTTTCCATCCTGTTAATGGTTTTATCCAACCCAATTCTTGGACCATCGTTATTCTCATAGGCATGAAAATCTTCCTTGTAGAATTGCACTAGTGCTTCTACTACTTTATACTGTGAGACAAGATTCACTAATTCGGCAACATTATTTTCAGTATTGTTCATTTTATTTTTTTTTGATGATATAAATTTTACTCCTCATTCACCACAATGACATCGAACCTGATATGCAGTGAGTTTGGTCGCTTTCTTATATTGTTAGGGCAGAGATTAGCACGAGAGGAGTTACTGCTACCTCTTTGTCAAAACCCTGATATAACTGTCTGATATTTTCGGCTTATAGAACTCGAATCGAGCTGAGATAGGTCCAACCAATAAAGAGCATTTGTAAAGGAACTCTAAACCATAAATAGGAGATGCCGGGTCCGTCAAATGTTCCTTTTTGAAAATTTACATTATGCATGGCAGCATAAATATTACCTGGTAACATTAGAAGTAGAAAAACAATAAGAGCCCAACCAGTGAATACTTGAAATCTAGGTAAGAGTAGGCCTATTGCTAGAGCAACTTCAAGGATACCCGTTAGGTAAACTGTTTCGATTTTAAAAGGAACAAAATCAGGGATCATCATAGACATTCCCTTGGTGAAGGCAAAATGTCCGATTGCAGTGAAGCATAACATTATCGCCATCGCAACTCTTCCTGAGAGAGCAAAGTCATAAGTTCCACGGAACAGTTTTGTAGCAACAATTGAGATAACGAATACTGATATTAATACGATGAGTGGTTTCATGGCTTATTTCAGGTTTATGGAGACGACTGTTTCATACTGACTCAAACTAAAGGAAGATTCTTCGAATGTTGCTGGCCTTAAAGCAGGTAGGATATTATTCGAAAACCCATATTTCTCTGTGGGTATCCCGAAGAAGTTCTTTTCTAATTCATAGTCATCATTCTCATCTAGAAATACGGCAATGGCATATGTGCCATGAGGTATATCTTCGAATTGAATAATTTCCTCTAATTGATTGTTTACTTCAATTTCCGCCCTATAAATGGCTTTGTCATTTACCCGAAAGTCAGCGGCGTCATTGTACCAACCTACGTATAAGGTGCCTTTTACTTTTTCAAGATTTGTTACCCTGACAAATTGTTTTCCGCCTTGTCCAAAAGATTTGTGAAGAGGAAGTATCCCCATCAATAGTACAAGTAAGAGTTTAATGTTTGTTTTCATTGTTTTAGATTTTTTGACACACCAAAATTATGGGTGCGCCAAGGCCCAAACAATGAACCCAGGTTAAGTAATTCGCCTGCGTATTCTGCTCAATGCCTGAGGTGTAACACCTATATATGAGGCTATATATTTCAATGGTATGTACTTGATCAACTCAGGTCTTATCTCGAAGAGATCCAAATACCGCTCCTCAGCTGATTTATTGAGAAGTGAGAATTCTCGTTGCGCCTTAAATAAATACAACTGTTCAGCTGCTTTTCTTCCTATGAGGTTCCCTATCTCAGTTTCGGCATAAACAGTTTGTAAATCATCATAGGTCAATCGCCAAAGTACAGTATTGGTTATGGCCTCTGCGGCATAAGTGGAAGGTGATTGGGTAAGAAACGAATCATATACTGAGAAGAAGGAGTTCGTAAACGTAAAACCGATGGTGAAGTCGTAATCTTCTCTTGGGACATAAAATCTTGTAATGCCCTCATCGATGAATGACAGGTATTTTTCGGTTTCTCCGGCTTTTAAGATGGGTGATTTTTTCTTGAAGGTTTGCTTAATCAGTTTGGAGGAGAAAATAATCCAGTCTTCATCAGATATGTTGAAGGCTTGTTTATAGTATTGGTAGATCTTCTCCATGTGAGAGTGGAAATTACACCTTTTTAAGTTGTATTGACCTCGGCGGCCGTACTCAGCTTATTTCTCTATTGAAGTACAAAGCCTTTTCCACCCAAAAGTCAAGGTCATCTTCTGAATCAAATCCTTCGGGTTCGATGAAAAGAAAACCTCTCATCACCTTTCCGGTAAAATCCATTTCACGGCTGCCTTTTTCAAAAACTAATTGGTCATGGTTGGCTTTGCCTACCCTTACCATAAGGCGGTCATTTCCGGTTTTCTTATCGATATCCAATCCGATGCACATCTTATCATTCACCATGAAAATGAGTCCTCCCATCATTTTCTTTTCTGCCGTTAGGTTAACTCTGGATAACCGCTGCCTGATTCGATCGGCCTGATATTCGCTGTAAGCCATAGGTAAAAATGCAATTTAATTGGAAGACTTTAGTTGTTCATTCGATTTAACTCACCAATTCCAAATTTCAATAAAAAACATATTGTCCAAAACGATTCTGCCAAATCCATACCTCCCGGTCACCGGTTAATCATGCACCTTTCCCAAACATAATCAGGATTAGTTCACAAGGTTTGTCAGATTCGTTCCACCATTTATGATGCACGTTGGCAGGTATGAATACGGTATTCCCCTCTGTTACTGTTACGGGTGCTCCATCGACAATTCCTTCGGCCTCACCACTAATTACAATGCCCATCATTGGGAAAGGCATGGCTTGCTCTCTAGCATCTTCACGCACTCTATCGCCCGGATCCATCCTCAACCAGCCGCTTCGAAGACCTTTTTCATAATAGAATAGGGATGCATTTCCGCCGTGAACTTTTCGGGTAGAAGTCGGCCTAAAAGGAATAATTTCGGGAAAACCTTTGGTCCAAAAGTGAAAAGAGAATGCGTTCATTTTACCATCCTCTTCTTCGGTGGGGATAAATCCATCCATTTCATAGGCATCTAGTGGAGCATAATCGCTCGAAAATGCCTTTGCCTGGGCGGTCAAGGCATTGATCTCGCCATCGTGAATAGCTTCGAGTATGGATGCCTCGGCTCGATAAACATAGGTTGGCTCTTTGGGCATCCCTTCGCTCAAGGAAACCTCCCATTTCTTGGGTTCTATTTCCTTACCCGATATGGTGATGGTCCATTTTCCATCTACTTCGGGAACATCAATGCCCACGATTCTAGCCTCCGACGCATGTCGATCGGACTTATAGTCATCGACAAAGGATTGAATGATTTTTTCGACTTCATTTTTGGAGAGTGAACCATCTTCAAATACTTCATTTGATGAGGAGTTCGAATCATCGGAAATCTGCCCATAAGCAGTTCCCAAATACAGACTGAAGAATGAAATTACCAGGACTGTTTTGATCTTTTTAAGCTTGTTCATTTGATTAACATTTAAAATTTCTGTGCTCAAATGAACTTCAATTCTTTCGCTTGTATCCTAATAGAATAGGGCTTTGTGGTGAGTGGACAAGTATTAGGGGCGAGTGCGCATCAATTGAGAGATTTGTGATACGTATTGTTTAGAAACAGGAATCTTCTCATCTCCATTTTTCAGCTTTAGAGTGATACTTCTACTGCTAAATTCAACCACTTCGAAGTAATTGTAATTGATGAGAAACTTTCTGTGGCATCGGTAAATTGGCGACAAAGAATAAACCAATTGATCTTCCATATTTTTCAAACTGGAACGGAAAACTTCTTTGCAGCGCTCACCCTTTTTCAATAGGTGAATATCCACGTAGTTGTCGTCGCTTTCAATAAAGAGGATTTCGTTGAAATAGAGCCTAATGGGTTTGGCATTGGGAGCGCTAATCAGTCTACTTTCGTTAGATGCGATGGAAGATATTTTATCCTTCCGGAAATAACTGATCAAACCAAGAACAAAAAAAGACACCGTTATGCTAATCAGGAAGACCCTTCCGCAGACAAAAAGGTATTCCTTAAAGGTGAAGTCGTTGAACCCTCCCAGATAGCTCTTGTATAAGAACATCAAGCCTCCAACAAAAAGCATCATTACCGAATACCACAACACCGCTTTTCCCAGAGTCCATTTTTTGAATTTGGTCGGAATCAGTTTAGGAATTAGAAAATCCCAAAAAAAAATAGATGCGGAAAAGAGGATTCCAAGAGAGAATAAAATGAGATAATTGTAGAGTTCGCCAGTTGTGTTCTCTATGCCAAAGGGTTTAAATGTGATAATAAAGATGCTGCACAATACACCGATGGCGAAAACCCAAAACAGATTTGTCCAATTGCTTTTTGGCCGGGGAAAAGGTGTTTGAAGAAATTTCAGCATTTCAATACCCGCTTAGTTTTGATAAAAGACCTGTTTAAAGATCTCAATTTAGCCTGTTCTCGTTGAAGCCCCAAAATCCATATTTTGTCATTTCAGGTAGTCGTTTATTCTTTCATTAACCTCTCTCCTAATTCAATTAGAGGCGAATATTCATAGATCGAGCATGTGCCGTCAGATGAAATTCTTTTTCCTTCACGTACCACATCCATCTCATCCATATTCCAATTATAAATCCAGAATGTAGCTTTAAAGACTTGGTTAAGAACTGTATAATCGAAACCGGATTCATCGTGATTCATTGGGAAATTTTCTTCTGATTCTATCAGCTTAATTGGCTTGCCATTGTCGAAGTAAATGCAAGTAGTTACACGGCCAAATGATAGGCCTATTTCTTCTTTGACCATTTTTAGCTCCTGTTCGTTATGCTTAATGGTAATAATGCCTCCTCCATCAAACGGGGTTTGACAAACCTCAACCGCATCGAACTCTTTGGTTGTCAATTCTAAGGATGAATCTATTTCGTCGGTTATTAAATTAATATCTTCTCTGCGACCGTCTTGACCTTGAACTAGGTTTAAAATCAATACAGAGAGCACCACTAAGTATGTTTTCATATTTCAATTATGTCCAACGTTTGGGTAGATGGCACAATTTACTTTTTCGATCCACCTCATATTCGCTAAAAGCAATAAGTAAAAATGCCAATTAATTCGAACACTCCGCTGATCGTTTCATCCAAATTTCTTCTTGTTGAACTCTGTCTTTAATTCCTTGGTTAGAAGGTAGCATTATATCCATATATTGAGATTCTCTATTTCAAGAATTACGGTGAAAGAAAACCAGCCCTATTATAAACTCATTCTTTTAATCGCGGCCGGTACGTCATCTTTCTTTTTGCCTTTTGGTTTACAACGAGTCTTTAGGCCTACATTCCTGGACGTTTTTTCTCTGAATAATCTCGAATTGGGGCTCTGCTTTTCCGTTTACGGAATAGTTGCCTTGTTTTCTTACTTTTTTGGAGGTGGACTTGCAGATCGCTTCAAACCCAATGTCTTGATTGCCAGTAGTTTAATTTTTACTGCCGCGGGAGGGTTTTACATGGCCACCTACCCTTCCTTTCTAGGTCTTAAGACCTTATATGGTTATTGGGGATTCACCACCATTTTCCTGTTTTGGGCTGCAATGATAAAGGCCACGAGGATCTGGGGAGGATCGGCAAAACAACTCAGAGCCTTTGCCTTTTTAGATGGAGGAAGAGGACTGATAGCTGCACTTTTGGGTTCTTTGGGAGTGGCAGTCTTTGGATCTATGCTGGCCGAAGGAATTGATACGGTGAATGCAGATGGCAAAAGGGATGCATTCAGGCTGGTCATTCAGATTATCAGCACCATTGTGCTCATTGTAGGCATACTTAGTCTCATATTCCTCCGGAGCCAGGACACCGGAGATAAGGATATTTCAGATAAAATGGGGTTCGCCCAATTATCCGAAGTGTTGAAAATACCATCGGTTTGGTATTTGATGGTCATCATATTATGTGCCTACTTCGCCTACAAAGTCACGGATATCGCATCGCTGTATGCCAATGAGGTGATGGAGTACGATGAAATCCAATCGGCTAACCTGGCGACCTTTCTCCTCTTCCTACGACCCGTGGTAGGTTTGGCAATGGGGATTTTTGCCAGCTCAATTAAGAGCACCAAGTTTTTGATACTGAGTTTTATTCTTGTGATCGGCGGATCCTTACTATTCGCCAGTGGGATCAATTCACCAAGCTCAAACGCGCTCTTTCTTATTTCTGTGATTATCCTCGCAGTCGGTACTTACTCGGTTAGAACCCTGTACTTTGCCGTATTACAGGAAGGCAGAATACCCTTATACCTGACGGGAACGGCGGTTGGTCTTATCTCCTTTATTGGTTATACGCCAGATATTTTTGCGGGTCCCTTAATGGGCGTTTTACTCGATGACAACCCTGGAGAATATGGGCACCAATTGGTTTTTCTATTGCTTGGGGCTATATCGGTTTTAGGATTAATTGCTGCAATTGGTTTTGGGAGGTACGTGAAAAGCGGGAGGACCTGGAACTGAATATCTTGTACCTGAGCCTCTTATCGAGAGTTGCCATAAGCTAAATGATCAATCAACTTCTGCCCTAACGGCCAATCACCAAATCCGCTCTCTGATTCTATATGCCCCGCGTTGTTTAAAATAACCAGTTTGCTTCCCCATTTATGAGCAAATTCTCTTGACCTTTTGAGTTCAGTCACATGGTCGTTGTCACTTGCCACAATTGTTGTCGGGAATGGTAATTTCTTATTGGGAATAGGCGTAAATCCTTTTATATATTCCGGATAGCCTTCCCTTTCCGAGTCGCTTGGAGCAACAAGTAATGCGCCCTTTATTTTATGTCCGAATTTCTCATACCACTTCAAAATCGCAATGCAGCCAATTGAGTGACCTACAAGTATTAATTCAGAGTAATTCAAGCCTTTTAGATCATTTTCAATTCGATTAATCCATGACTCACAATCAGGTTGATCCCAGCTTTCCTGATCAACTCTTCTAAAGCCCGTAGGATCTGAATTTTCGAACCTGGTTTGCCAATGGTCCGCGCCTGAATTATTTAATCCGGGTATGCTGATTTTCATGTTTTAAATGGAACGATCATAATTACTTCTGTTAGCGATGCAGTTTATTCGTTTTCCTTCCATATTCTTATACATTCATTCAAACCACCTTCGATCCCCTCGTAGTAGTTTCCGTCCTTGAAATTGGGAACCATATCTTCATCGACTATCATCTGACAAATTGAATCTGTTAGAATATCCTCAATTCCCAATCCTGTTGCGATAAAGGTCTCCCTGAGAGTTGAACTGAATACGATTACCAAGCCATTGTTCTTGTTTCTTTTTCCTACTCCCAAACTATCTCCAAATTCAACCGCATAAGAAACCATCTTCTCATGCTCACCGATATCAGGGGTCGTTACGATCACAATTTCATTGGTTGTTTCCCTCTCGAAGCGAGTTATTATTTCGTTCAAGGTTGCCTCTTCATTATCGCTCAATACCTCTTCCTTGTCGAAGACCCAAATCGTGTTTTGAACCGGCTTGCGATTGAGGCATCCGGAAAGTATAATGCAGAGGCCAACCAGGTAGAGGCTTGTTTTCATTTTGTTTCGGTATTGCTTTTTTATCCTTCTTCTCGCCTCTTCTTCGTTTTAGAGTTGTAAATCATCGAGACGCCCAAATCAGTGCCAGACGATTTTCGCAGCCAATGTGACCTGTTATTTATCCTTTACGATTCTAAATCCAAATCCGTCATTCCTCGTTTCTCTGGGAGATTGATACCGCACCTCGGGCATATGAATGCCATATTTCAAGGGCTCCCCGTTTTCATCATTCGCATTGTAAAACCAACTCAATCCCTTTGAGATCTTGTCTCTCCCGTCGGGTGGTCCTTGAGGGTTTACCAAGCTAACCAAATTGTCTTTATCAGGATTGTACCAATCGGAAACCCATTCACTGACATTTCCCGTCATATCGTAAATGCCTAATTCATTGGGCTTCAATAGACCGACTTCATGTAAAGTACTATCGGCGTTTTCGCCGACCCATCCAACCTCCAGCGGATTATTACTTCCACTATATCTGAATCCAAGGCTCTTTTGTCCGCCCTTCGCAGCATATTCCCATTCCGCTTCAGTGGGTAGCCTTCCACCCATCCATTTGGCAAATTCACTTGCTTCATACCAATCGGCTAACATCGGCTTTTCATCTTCCCAAGTATAATTCACTTCTTCTCCGTAAGCGTTTGAAGCGGGTGGATCGGGCATTTCCCTGCCTGTATCTTCGCAAAAGGCTCTGAACTGTGTCACGGTGATTTCATTTTTACTGATGTAAAAATCGCCGAGTTCAACGATTCGGTTTGGGCTGGTAAAACCGTGTATGGTGTCACCTTTCGGACTCACAATGAATTGATTCACACCTTGCTCAAACGTACCTCCCTCGACAAAAACCCATTCGATTTCAGCTCTTTGTTTACAGGAAGTGAACGCTGCACATAGGACGAATATCAACGGTAGTTTTCTAGTCATTTTCAGATTATTCAAATTAGGCTAATTCTTTGTAGTAGAAGTATTCGGGATCCCCCTCATCCAGTCCGATAAGCTCACCCGCAAAATGGAAGTCAGCTTTTGCAAGCGCTTTCTGCATTCGAATATTCGATCGATTCGTCGAGGTGAATATCTTAAGTGAGTTACAACGCTCACATAAGAGGTCAAACGTTTTCCCTGCCACACCTTTACCCCTGTATTCTTCTTCTAGTATTAGTAGCTCAATCCAACAGTTGTCAAAAAACCCGTAATTGAAAATCAAGAATCCTACTTCTTTTCCACCCGTCAATATGATAAAGCATTCATCGTTTGCTATCGCCTTTGTGATTTTCTCTGATCTCTTCAGTCTGATGTGTTCTT
>CAZWQX010000057.1:0-22191 GCA_964635965.1 uncultured Cryomorphaceae bacterium | reverse complement strand
AATGCTTTCGGCAAAAATCGAAGAGAAAGTTGTTGGTAATGCTGAGATCAGAGAGACCTTTAGAATTTCGAAAGTTGGAACGGTTGCGGGTTGTTTCGTGACAGATGGCAAGATCAATCGAAACAATTTGATCAGAGTTATTCGAGATGGAATAGGTGTCTACAGCGGAGAACTGGGAAGTTTGAAACGTTTTAAAGACGACGTAAAAGAGGTATCAAAGGGTTATGAGTGCGGACTTAATGTCGAGAAATTCAACGATATTAAGGTTGGAGATATCATTGAAGCTTATGAAGAAGTTGAGGTGAAGCAAACCTTGGAAGATTAATTCTCTTTTGATAGGTCCTGCTCTCTTAAAGGAGGAAGCTCAATTCTATCCTTCACCAAATAGCATCCCGGATAATCAATAGTCATTTTTTGCTTGAGTCTTTCTCCCTCAAGTCTGGTGCGAAAATCTCCCACCCTCAGCCTGAAATTTGGAGCGAGATAAGAAATATACGATGTGATGTCGGGATACTTTTCTCCAAATTCTGCCTTGAGCTTCAAGGCCTCTTCTCGATTCCCGAAAAAGATTTGAACCCGATACCCTTGACGCTGTCCGGGGTATGCTGTTTTGAATGAATCAATTCTGGTGATTCTTTTGTCCTCGATGTATCGAATTTCACCTTGTCGTTGAGTTTCGAGATCATCAATACGGATTTCTTCCGGACTCTTTGAGTAGACCCTGTCATTGGTTCTGTCCATCTCCTCAATCTGTGCTTGACTCGTCAAAGAGGCAAGAAGAGAGATAGTAAATAGCGTGCTTTTTAATTTTTTCATTCTCATGTTGCGATGCAAATATAAAGCCGGTAAATAAAGTCTCATCAGCTATGGGCAGAACGTTAGTGTGTTTTTACGATTGTTCGAACAAGCATTTATTTGACCTTAAACCTTATTTAGAATCATTATAAATTATTTTCCGCCATGACGATTTTGTGACAATAGTAGGGCTTGAATAACCTTCTGTCTTATTTTTGCCGCAAATTTAGCCGCGATTTATCTAAGATATTTTATAGATATGATGCAGTACTTTAAGGTACTTGGGCAAGCCCCAAAATTCCTTTTCACAGCGCTGACTGCGTTGATATTGATTAGTGGAGGAGAGTTGTCAGCTCAAGATGGCGAAAAGCTATTCAAAGCAAACTGTTCTGCCTGTCACAAGGTTAACCAAAACATGACCGGCCCTGCTCTGAAAGGAGTAGAAGAACGCTGGGAAGGCAAAGAAGAATTGCTTTACAAATGGATCAAGAATCCCGCCGAGGTAAAGGAAATGGGCGATCCGTATGTGAATAAGCTTCTTGCTGAATGGGAGCCAAAGGCAGGATTGATGAATGCTCAGGCAGTTAACGATGAGGAGATTGCGGCAATTCTGGATTATGTTGCAAACTGGACGCCTCCAGCGCCGAAAACACCTGTTGGAGGTGACGAGGTGGCGGAAATTCCTGTTGAGCAAGGGTTGAGTACAACCTGGATGTTGATTGTAATCTTCATCCTGCTTATTATGATTTTCTCCTTATGGAGCGTTAGATCATCCCTTTCGAAGCTTCAAAACTCTTTAAACGTTGCTGAGGGATTAGAAGTTGAAGAGACACTCACTTTTGGGCAGAGAACTAAAGCTTGGATGTGGGAGAATAAAGTTTTTGTATCCATTATTGGCATTCTTGTTCTGGTTTATTTTGTTGTCGCAGGATATGAGGCTTTAATGGGTGTGGGAGTTTACCAGGGATATACCCCTGAACAACCAATCAAATTCAACCATACACTTCATGCAGGTGAGAACGGAGTAGCTTGCGTTTACTGTCACCACAGTGCATTGAAAAGTAAGCATGCCGGAATTCCTTCTGCCAATATCTGTATGAACTGTCACAAAGGAATCAGCCAAGGAAGAAGTGAAGAAGGTACCGCAGAAATCATGAAAATTTATGAAGCTGTAGGATGGGATATGGATGCCCAGGAATATACTGGAGAAGAAAAACCGATTAAATGGGTTAAAGTTCACAATCTGCCTGATCATGCTTATTTCAATCACGCACAACATTACGTTGTAGGAGAAATTGAATGTCAGGAATGTCATGGTCAGATTCAGGAAGAATATACGGTTGCGGGTCAACATGCTCCTCTTACCATGGGATGGTGTATCAACTGTCATAACGAAACGGCAGTTTCAATGGATGGCAATGAATACTATGACGAGATTCACGAGCGACTAAAAGAAAACGGCAAAGATGAGCTGAAGGCTTATCTGGAAGATGGAACAATCACCGCGAGAGAATTGGGTGGTTGGGAATGTGCCAAATGTCATTATTAAAGACTAGCCAAAGTACATGAGCAATACGAAAAAATACTGGGTAGGTCTGGAGGAACTCCAAGAAAACCCGGAATTCCTGAAAAACAGTCAGAACGAATTTCCAGAGGAGCAATCAGTTGATGACTTCTTATCGGATACTGAGCTTAATAAAACTTCGACAAATCGTCGTGACTTTTTAAAGTTTTTAGGGTTCAGTGTAACGGCGGCTACTGTTGCTGCATGCGAAACACCGGTAATTCATTCCATTCCTTACGTTAACAAACCTGAGGAGATTACTCCGGGGGTGCCTGTATACTACGCCTCAACTTACTTTGATGGTGTTGATTACGCCAGCGTTGTGGTAAAGACTCGTGAGGGTCGTCCCATTTTCATAAAAGGGAATGCCAAACACGGAATAAATGGTGGTTCTGTTACTGCTAGGATAAACTCCTCAGTTTTGAGTTTGTACGACAGCGAAAGACTGAAGTCCCCAATGATGGATGGATCAGCTTCGGATTGGACAACGATTGACGCAGAAATTACCAAGAAGCTTCAAGCTGCAAGTGACAAAGGAGGGAAAATAGCCTTTTTGACAGGAACGGTAATGAGTCCTTCTTCGGCAAAAGCGATTGATAAGTTGAAAGAAACATACGGCGAAGAAGTTGTTTCCGTAGTGACTTACGATCCGATTTCTGCTGCAGGAATACGCTCCGCGAATGAGGCTTCTTTTGGAAAGAATTTCATTCCATCATATGATTTTTCTAAAGCGCAAACAATTGTTAGTCTCGATGCAGACTTTTTGAGCAATTGGCTGATGCACACGGAGTATGTGACCGGATATTCTGCTAATCGCAATCCGGATGGTGATTGGATGAGCAAGCATTACCAATTTGAAGGTCGTCTCTCAGTAACCGGGTCAAACGCAGATGTGAGAGTTCCAATTAAGCCTTCGCAATCAGGTCGTGTGGCGGTTGCCTTGCACAATGAGGTTTCAGCAAAAGTTGGGGGTGCATCACAGGCAGTTAAGTCTGATGATTTACCCATGAACGCGATCAAAAAAGCAGCTGCTGATCTTGTTGCTTCCAGGGGTAGGTCTCTGGTTGTTGCCGGCTCAAATGATCCGAACATACAGGTAGTAGTTAATGCTATCAATAGCCTATTGGGGAATTACGGCAAGACGGTTAATACTGACGTGGAAGTTTTCATTGCTCAAGGGAAAGATTCAGAGGTAATGAATCTCATTGGTGATATGAAATCTGGTAAGGTCGATGTCCTAATGATAGGAAGTTCGATCAATCCTGCTTACACACTACCTAATTCAAACGAATTCAGAGAGGCTTTGAGCAAAGTTGGAACCACTGTTTCTTTTGCTTCATGGATGGACGAAACGGCGTCACTTTGCAAGGTGGTTTGTCCCGACAACCATTACCTCGAGTCATGGAACGATTTCTACCCGAAAACGGGTCATTATGCATTGGGCCAACCAACGGTTAATGCACTTTATGACACTCGTCAATACCAAGAAAGCCTCCTGGCCTGGTCGGGTAATGAATCCGAATACCGAGATTTCATTCGCAGTGTTTGGATGGAATACCTGAGTTCGATGGGCGGTGAAGGTCTTCTTTTTGATGACTTTTGGTTCAATGCCTTGAGAAATGGATCTGTTAATGTTAGGGTTCCTGATGCAGAATCAGCAATGGAGCTTGATGCAAGCGCCGTTGGGACAGCTGCTAGTAATGCAGCGAAAGACATTTCTACTGATGGATACGAGTTGGTTACCTACATGAAAAATGGAATCGGAGATGGTTCGCATGCCACCAATCCTTGGTTGCAGGAACTTCCTGATCCAATTTCAAAAGTTACCTGGGATAACTACATCGCCATGAATCCCGCCGATGTTGAGGAGATGGGATTCAATATGCACTTGGGCCAAGAGTTACCTGCTTCAGTTGCCAAGATTACTGTCAATGGCATTTCAGAAACATTGCCGGTTGTTCCGCAGCCAGGGCAAAAGAAAGGAACTGTTTCCGTTGCACTTGGATATGGACGAGGAGCGGGTGATGAGAAGATAGGACGAGCGGCATACCGAACAAAACAATACGGTGGATACGAGATGACCGACGAAGGTGCTCGCATCCCAATTGGAAAAAACGCATATCCTTTTGTTGGTTTGGCTGATGGCCACATGAACTATTCGGTTCAGGGTGCTACAATTGAATCAACGGGAGATGAATTTCCTATTGCAACCACTCAGGTTCACCATACCATTATGGGAAGAGAATCCGTGCTTAAGGAAACGACCCTTAATGTGTACAGAAACGAACCTAAAGAGGCATACAATCATGAGCATAAGTTGCCTGTTCATGAAGATGGAGAAAACATTAAGAAAGATGTAGATAAGATCACGCTTTGGGAAACTCATCCGGTAGAAGGTGTTGGCCATCACTGGGGAATGACCATTGATCTTTCTTCATGTATTGGGTGTGGTGCTTGTGTAACGGCTTGTCATTCTGAAAATAATGTTCCCGTTGTTGGGAAAGATGAGATCAGGAGAGGTCGTGATATGCACTGGATGAGAATCGATAGATACTTCTCATCAGACATGGATAAGGAAAAAGGAGCAGAAGAGGGGCTCAGTGCAATTGAAACGTATCGTCAAATGGAGGTTCCCGAATATGAGAATCCAACCACGACTTTCATGCCGATGATGTGCCAGCACTGCAACCACGCTCCATGTGAAACGGTTTGCCCTGTTGCTGCGACGACCCACAGCAATGAAGGACTTAACCAAATGACATATAACCGATGTATCGGTACCAGATATTGTGCAAACAACTGTCCTTTTAAGGTTAGACGATTTAATTGGTTCAATTACAAGGCTTACGACAAGTTTGCTGAAGTGAATCCATCTCAGGATGGTACGGCGAGAATGGTGTTGAACCCGGATGTTACTGTTCGTTCAAGAGGGGTAATGGAGAAATGCACAATGTGTGTTCAACGAATCCAAGCGGGTAAATTGGATGCTAAGATTGCCGGTCAGCCTGTGGAAGATGGTGCGGTGGTAACGGCATGTGCCGAAGCTTGTCCAACAAATGCGATTGTGTTTGGTGATAAAAACGATGTTGAATCTGTTGTTGCCAAGAATGAAAAGCACGATCGTCATTACTACGCTCTGGAAGAGGTTGGGGTGAGGCCAAGCGTGAGCTACAAATTGAAAGTAAGAAATACTTGATTACGAGAAATTGATTCGGTATGCATAGAGAAGCTGCAATACGAGAACCACTCATTTTAGGTGATAAGACCTATCACGATATCACTGCTGATGTAGTTGGTCCTATTGAAAACAAAGCGCCGAAAGCTTGGTACCTATTGGTTACAATAGCCGGGCTAATATCGCTTTGGGGATTGGGATGTATCGTTTACCTAATTAGCACCGGAATCGGAGTCTGGGGATTGAACAAGACCGTTGGATGGGCTTGGGATATTACAAACTTCGTTTGGTGGGTAGGTATTGGTCACGCAGGGACGTTGATCTCCGCGGTGCTCTTGCTCTTCCGTCAAAAATGGAGAATGGCGATTAACCGCTCTGCAGAAGCAATGACAATCTTCGCGGTAATTATGGCAGCTCTATTCCCTGGAATTCACATGGGAAGAATTTGGTTGGCTTATTTCGTTTTTCCATTGCCAAATACTTTTGGGTCTTTATGGGTAAACTTCAACTCTCCGCTGCTTTGGGACGTTTTCGCGATTTCAACATACTTCAGTGTTTCGCTGGTATTCTGGTATATCGGACTTATTCCTGATTTCGCAACTATCAGGGATAGGATGACAAATCCCATTTCTAAGAAGATATATGGTGTTTTAAGCTTCGGCTGGTCTGGAAAAGCTAAGCAGTGGACTCGATTTGAAGAGGTTTCACTTGTATTGGCTGGTCTGGCTACACCACTTGTATTCTCGGTTCACTCAATCGTATCAATGGACTTTGCGACTAGTGTGATTCCGGGATGGCACACGACCATTTTCCCTCCCTACTTCGTTTCGGGAGCGGTATTCTCGGGATTCGCCATGGTACTGACGCTTTTGCTCATCATGCGTAAGGTGATGAAATTAGAGAATTACATTACGGTCAAACATGTCGAGTACATGAACATAGTAATTATTGTTACCGGTTCGATCGTAGGTGTTGCTTATATCACAGAGCTTTTCATCTCCTGGTACTCTGGTGTAGAATACGAATCATACGCATTCATCAACCGATTTAGCGGTCCTTATTGGTGGTCTTACTGGTCGATGATGACTTGTAACGTTGTTAGTCCACAACTCTTTTGGTTTAAGAAAATTAGAACGAATCTTACGGCTACATTCATTCTTTCAATTGTTGTGAATATTGGGATGTGGTTTGAGCGATTCGTAATTATCGTGACCTCTATTCATAGAGATTATGTTCCATCAAGTTGGTCAATGTTCTATCCAACTTGGGTTGATATAGGAATCTTCATTGGTACAATTGGAATTTTCTTCACTCTTTTCTTGCTATTTGCGCGGTTTTTCCCGGTGTTAGCACTCAATGAGCTGAAGACGATTTTACGGTCATCAGGTGAAAAGTATAAACAAGAAGATCATTAATCATGGCAGCTACTACTCAATCCATGAAAGTGATACACGCAATGTTCGATGACGACCACGTTTTGTTGGAGGCAGCAAAATCTGTTGTTGGTCAGGGAATTCGTGTAAAAGACGTATACTCTCCTTTCCCGATACACGGGATAGATCCGATTATTGGAATTAAGCGTACGCGTATGGCGATCGTTTCCTTTATGTTCGGAAGCACGGCGCTGATGCTGGCTCTATTGGGAATGTGGTACTTCATGATTTCCGATTGGCCAATGAATATCGGCGGTAAACCAAGCTTTTCACTTATCGAGAACATTCCCGCCTTCATACCTGTAACGTTTGAGTTTACTGTGTTATGCTCTGCACATGGAATGGCCATAACCTACCTTTTGAGAAACGGAACTCTGCCTGGAATGCCGGCTGTAAATCCTGATCCTCGCACAACCGATGACAAATTTGTCATGGAAATTACGAGCGTGGAGAATCCTGGAATGTCGGCAGATGAGTTGAGTGAGATGCTCAAAGGTGCTGGCGCAATTGAAATCAACGAAAAAGAAATCGCGGTAAAATGAGAATAGCAAAGAGTCTTACCGTAATTGTTTCAATCCTTTTTATTGGATTGATATCGTCTTGTATCAAACAAGAGCAAAGCCCTGGCTATGAGTACATGCCCGATATGTACAGAAGCCCTGCAGTAGAGGCATATGTTGACTATGGCGAAATACGCGATACCGTTCGTGGGGAATTAAATATGACCATCTCGGCGAGACGCCCTGTGGAAGGCACGGTTCCGATGTCAGCCAATGCCTTAAACGATATGCCTTATACCATTCCCAATAACTTGGATGGATATGAATTAGCAGGTGAAGTCCTGAGATCACCACTTCAGAACACAGAAGCCGTGATTGCCGAAGGAAAAGAGATTTATTCAAATTTCTGTGTACAGTGCCACGGAAAAGAAGGACAAGGAAATGGACCTGTAGTGGAAAAAGGGGGACACCCGGCACCACAAGCTTACAACGGACCATTAAAGGATTTACCCCAAGGTAAGATGTTCCATACACTTACCTATGGGAAAGGAGCGATGGGATCTCATGCCTCTCAATTGACGAAAGTCGAAAGATGGAAAGTGGTTGCATATGTAATGGAACTGCAGAAGATTGGTAACGAGGAAGAGCAGGAAGAAGAAGGAGAAGAAGCTGAAAAGATTAAAGGATAACTACTGAAACTAACTACAAGAGAATGAACTTCGTTTTCTCAAATAGAGCTAAGATTGCATCATATGTTCTCATTGCCATAGGGATTTTAACCGTGGTACTAGGGTTCATTTTTGATGAAAGTGATCATCATGGTAGATTTTGGTCAAATGTTATGATCAATGGATTCTACTTTCTTGCAATTTCTTTGGGTGCCCTTTTCTTTTATGCACTCCATTTTGCAACAGAAACTGCTTGGGCAGTTGCCCTTCGAAGGGTAATCGAAGCTGTTTTCTCGTTCCTGCCAATCGGTTTGGGAGTAATGATTGTAGTTCTCCTTGCATCGACATTCCATTTTAATCATATCTATCATTGGATGGATGAAGCTGTCCATGCAAAATTTGTCGCCCAAGAACACAGCGAAGAGGCTCATCATGCCGTTTACTTTGCATCTTTAGAAGAGGCAGAGGCTTCAGGCCAAGCATTTGAAGAAAACGAGGAATACGATAAAATCATTGCGAATAAGTCGGCTTACCTGAATATTCCATTCTTCTGGATTCGCAGTATAGCCTACGCTGTTATCCTCTTTTTATTCGCTAGGTGGTTTAGAAAAAGATCTCTGCGCGAAGATCAAGAAGGAGGAACCATGCTTCACTTCAAAGGGTACCGGAGAGGCGCATTATTTTTGGTTCTCTTTGCCGTTATTTCGAGCACACTTGCCTGGGATTGGTTGATGTCTATAGATACACACTGGTTCTCAACACTATATGGATGGTATGTGTTTTCAGGTATGTGGGTGAGTGCAATGAATGTAATTGTGGTCCTCAGCCTTTATTTGATTTCAAAAGGATACTTGAAGGATATTAACTCAAGTCACATCCACGATGCAGGAAAATGGGTTTTTGCCCTTAGCTTTTTGTGGTCTTACTTATGGTTCTCTCAGTTTCTATTGATTTGGTATTCCAATATTCCTGAAGAGGTAACTTACTTCATAACCAGAATTGAGGAATATAAGATTCCATTTTTTGGAATGTTCATCATCAATTTTGTCATTCCGATGTTATTATTGATGTCGAGAGATGCAAAGAGGAATCCTCGCTTTTTGATTATAGTGGGGACAATCATATTTATTGGCCATTATTTGGATACTTACATGTTGATTACACCTGGTGTGTTATTTGAACATTGGCATTTCGGTTGGATGGAGATAGGAATGTTCTTAGGTTTTACGGGTCTCTTTGTGAATAGGGTGTTCAGCACTCTCACTAAGGCCCCTCTGATGCCACAGAAGTCTCCCTATCTAGACGAAAGTTTACACCACAGTATTTAATTAGGAAAGGAATTTAGATTATGGAGAAGCTTCTTTTAGTGCTGGCAGTAATACTTGCGATTATCGGTATTGCTCAAATTGCCAAGGTCTATCAGTTATCTGCTGATTTGCAGAAGCGGCGTGAGGAAGATATTTCGGATAAGTCGAATAGAGTTAATGCGAACTTGTTGCTTCTGTTTATGATAGCACTCTTTGGTACCTTTATTTATCAGCTTATAGCGTATGATCATGTATTGTTGCCATTGGCTGCTTCGGAGCACGGAGCGGCAATTGACACTCTTTTGAATGTAAATTGGGTTATACTATTCACCGTATTCTTTTTGGTGAACTTCCTCCTTTTCTTTTTCTCTTGGAAATACGTTTACAATAAGAATAGAAAGGCTTATTACTTCGCCCATGACAATCGCTTAGAGCTAATCTGGACGGTAATACCATCTATAGTTCTCGCCTTTATCATTATCTATGGTCTCCGCACTTGGAACCAAGTTATGAGCGATCCAGGGGATGAAGCCTTGCAGGTCCAGCTTTATGCCAAGCAATTTGATTGGACCGCGAGATATGCAGGACCTGATGGTGTATTAGGAGAGTCAAGTTACCTCATGATAACAGGTCAAAACCCTCTTGGTATAATTACCGATCAAACGATAGATGAGAAGGTTGCAGAATTAAAAGAGAACATTGAGAAAACGGAAGAACGTTTACGGAATGAGATTCTGCCTGACGATAAAGTGGAAGAATTGGAAGATAAGATAGCTTCCAAGAAACGTCAGATTGCAAAAATTCTCGATTTTAGAAAGAGCAACAAAGATTTCTCTACCGCTTACGATGATGTAATCGTGAAGGGAGAGTTCAGACTTCCTATCAGGAAAGATGTGAACTTCCAAATCAACTCGAGGGATGTAATCCATAGTGCTTACATGCCACACTTCAGAGCGCAAATGAATGCCGTGCCGGGTATGACCACTA
This sequence comes from uncultured Cryomorphaceae bacterium, assembly GCA_964635965.1. GTDB lineage: Bacteria > Bacteroidota > Bacteroidia > Flavobacteriales_D > Cryomorphaceae > JAKVAV01. The sequence goes on along the minus strand of CAZWQX010000057.1, from coordinate 11,762 downwards.
AATTTGCCTTTAAGCCAACTGTATCAACCGACTCAATGAGAACAGTTTTGGATGATCCTGATTTCAATTATGTTTTACTTTGTAATAAAGTTTGTGGCTCGGCACACTACAACATGCAAATGAACATAATAGTAGAGTCGGAGGAAAACTTTAATACCTGGCTTTCTGAACAGAAGCCATTTGTTAGCCCTGAAGAATTGAAAGCCATTCAGGAAGAAGAGGAGAAGAATAAAGAAGAGAGCCGTTTGGCAGAAAATAACTGAAATTAAAAGCTTATGTCAGCTACAGTTGAAGTACATGAAGGTCATGCTCACGCACACGAGCATCACCACGAGAAGGAGAGTTTTGTGAGTAAGTACATTTTCTCGCAGGATCACAAGATGATCAGCAAACAATTCTTGATCACTGCGATTTTTATGGCCGTCGTAGCCATGATGCTTTCGATATTCTTTCGAATGCAACTGGGATGGCCTGGAGAGAGTTTCGAGATATTAAATTATTTCCTCGGTGATCGTTGGGCACCGGATGGAGTGCTGGATAGGAATATGTACCTGTCATTGGTTACCATCCACGGTACCATTATGGTATTCTTTGTTCTTACGGGAGGATTGAGTGGAACTTTTAGTAACCTGCTTATTCCACTTCAGATTGGTGCTCGCGATATGGCATCAGGATTCCTTAATATGCTTTCTTACTGGTTCTTCTTTGTTTCTACTGTTATAATGCTGGCTTCATTGTTTGTAGAGACAGGAGCTGCAGGAGGTGGATGGACCATTTATCCTCCTCTAAGTGCACTGCCACAAGCTATGCCTTCTTCAGGATTGGGAATGACCCTTTGGTTAGTTAGTATGGCCATATTTATTGCGTCATCTCTTCTTGGAAGTCTTAATTACATAGTAACGATCCTTAACCTTCGTACCAAGGGAATGAAGATGACTAGATTGCCGTTGACAATCTGGGCCTTTTTCATTACTGCTGTGCTTGGGGTGTTGTCATTCCCTGTTCTTTTTGCGGCAGTTCTGCTTTTGATCATGGACAGATCAATGGGTACTAGTTTTTACTTAAGTGAAATATTCGTTGGAGGTGAGGCTTTAGATCCTGTGGGAGGAAGTCCAATTTTGTATGAGCACCTTTTCTGGTTCTTAGGTCACCCTGAGGTATATATTGTATTGCTCCCGGCTCTGGGAATCAGCTCAGAGGTGATTGCTACAAACTCACGTAAACCAATCTTCGGTTATAGAGCAATGATTGGCTCGATATTGGCGATTGGTTTCCTTTCTTTCATTGTATGGGGACACCACATGTTCATGTCGGGTATGAATCCATTTTTAGGTTCTGTATTCGTATTTACGACATTGTTGATCGCAATTCCCTCAGCTGTGAAGGCGTTTAACTATATCACAACCATTTGGAAAGGTAATCTGGTGCTTACGCCTGCAATGCTCTTCTCAATTGGTTTGGTTTCAACATTCGTGACAGGTGGATTGACAGGTATTATCCTGGCTGATTCAGCCCTTGACATCAATGTACATGACACCTACTTTGTTGTTGCCCACTTCCATATCGTAATGGGACTATCGGCAATTTTTGGAATGTTTGCAGGGGTCTATCATTGGTTCCCGAAGATGTTTGGAAAAATGATGAACACGAAATTGGGCTTTGCTCACTTTTGGTTGACCATTATCGGTGGATATGGGGTGTTCTTCCCAATGCACTTTGTGGGTATGGCAGGTGCACCGAGAAGGTATTATCAATACACAGATTACCCCATGTTCGATGGCCTTTACGATCTAAATGTGATCATCTCAACCTTTGCCATATTTGCTGCAATAGCACAAGTGATTTTCCTTTTCAATTTCTTCTACAGCATTTGGAAAGGTCAAAAGGCTTCTCAAAACCCTTGGAAGTCTAATACGCTTGAATGGACAACCCCCGTCGAACATATGCATGGAAACTGGCCTGGAGCTTTACCTGAGGTTCATAGATGGCCGTACGATTACAGTAAGCCGGGAAAAGAGCTTGATTATGTACCTCAAACAGTACCGCTTACCGAAGACGAAGAGGAGCATTAATTGACCTTAAATTGGATTTGGAAAGGGTTCGCTGAGCGAGCCCTTTCTTGATTTATGGATTATCTTTAAACTTTAATGGAGGATCAATTTGACATTCGCGACGGAGCAACCTTTAATGATTCCGAATTAGAGCGTGTTTTACGGCCTCGGACATTCGACGATTTCAGCGGACAAGACAAAGTCTTAGAAAATCTTCAAGTTTTTGTGACGGCCGCTAAAAGAAGATCTGAAGCATTAGATCATGTATTACTTCATGGTCCCCCTGGTCTTGGAAAAACGACACTTGCGAATATCATATCGCAAGAACTTGGAGTTGGTTTAAGAGTTACATCAGGGCCAGTCTTGGACAAACCCGGTGATCTTGCAGGACTATTAACAAACCTGGAAGAGAACGATGTGCTTTTCATTGATGAAATCCATCGTCTTTCTGCGATAGTTGAAGAATATCTCTATTCGGCAATGGAGGATTACAAAATTGATTTGGTAATTGATACAGGGCCAAATGCCAGGACCGTTGAGATCGATTTGAATCCATTTACCTTGGTGGGTGCGACAACACGGTCAGGCCTTCTCACAGCCCCTCTTAGGGCACGGTTTGGAATCAATAGTAGATTGAGTTATTATACCAACGATGTTTTGGCCAAGATCGTTAAAAGGAGCGCTCATATTCTTCAGATTCCTATAGAGAATGATGCAGCACTTGAAATTGCCCGACGCTCAAGAGGAACCCCTCGGATTGCAAATGCCCTTTTGAGAAGAGTACGGGATTTCGCAGAAGTGAAAGGAGAAGGTATTATTGAGATGGGCATTGCGAAGTCTTCTTTAGAGGCATTGGATGTCGACACCCATGGCTTGGATGAAATGGACAACAAGATTCTGGTTACGATCATGGACAAGTTTAAAGGTGGCCCTGTAGGTTTAACCACAATTGCCACAGCGGTAGGCGAAGACTCAGGGACTATTGAAGAGGTATACGAACCATTCTTGATTCAAGAGGGGTTTCTAATGCGAACTCCTCGAGGCAGACAAGTAACGGAAGCTGCCTATAAGCATCTGGGGCGCCAAACTCCCTTGAAAGGAAAGCAAGGAGGATTATTCTAAAAAAAAGCGCCTCAAACTGAGGCGCCCATGGATTCGAATACTTCGAGAATTAAATCTTTGTAAATGGCTCCAAACGTGGCCAAACACCACGTTTTTAAAAGAACACGTTCGCTGGGTTTAATCCAGGCAAGGGACTTCTTAAGCTCCTTCCTGAAAAGTGTGCGATCAAAACTCACTTTTTGAAGAATCTTTTTGCTTAATTCTAACATGTCCTACTGTATTTGGTTTCGTTCATTAAGATAAGAACAAAACGACGATTATCGGTAGTTGGTATACCACATTTCGACAGATTAACAATTTTTTAAGATATATGAAAATCAGTGTGTTAAGTACACACTAACAGCCTTAACGAATTGAATACGAAAGCATTATTCCCAGAACTGTATTGAATTGCCTCTCTATCAAATTTGGCGTATTTACCTCACCTTTAGAGCGAATCGGGATGATCGATTGATCAAATCGTATTTCAGCACTCCAGACCTCCGATAAAGTGTATTCGAATCCCAAAATTAGGCTCAAGTCAATGAAGTTGAACTCCGGGTCGGATTCTATATCACCATCGAAGTTTGATTCCTGAGCTGAAATTAGATACCCAATTCCAGGACCCGCAACAAGAGCCAGTTTTTCATTATGACTATATCTGAGTAAGAGAGGCGATTGGATATACTGTAACGCCATCCGATATTCAGTGAGATCATTATTATTGGGATCAGGTGCTTTTCTACTCCCCTTTTGTAGATAGTTTAATTCGAATCTTCCGGAAAATTTTTCTGAAAAATCGGTTTGTGTTCCAATACCTAGGGCAAGATTCAATTTGTCAAAGCCTGAAAGGCCATCACCACCTACCTGACTTGCATTGACACCCCCCTTTAACAGAAAATTGAATTTTCCTTGGCTACTATTTTGGCCATATACCAAAACGGACGAAAAGACGAGAAGGAGCGATAATAGCGTTCTCACGGAATGGCTGTTGAGCTAACAGCTAAAATTTCAAGTGTCGCCGTGTTCTGAAGAAAAGCAAACGCATAGCAGTTTTGTAATACCCATTCTGAATTCACTTGCTTCGTGAATGAATAATAGTCTGCTTCACCTTCAGCGAATTCACTGGATGGTGTAATTACGGATTGCCCTGCTAAACCGTTTATATAACCTCTGAAAACGTGCTTATGAACGAATGGAAAGATGATATCACTTCCATCTTTCTGACCTTCAATGATGTCATTTTCAAATATGCCCACGACCAGATTCCAATCTTCGTCAACGGGGCTAAGCGGTCTCACTGCTACCCCAACTTTAATTTGATCTCCTTCAACAGAGATTGAATCAGCAATTACATCAACAAATCCTCTGGGAGCCAAATCCATTTGTTCTGAAACTCTTCCTGCCCATTGACCAGCAAATTGGAGGGGCCCTGAACCAAAATCAGTGCGATTTACCAAGCCTTGGGGAAGTGCGAGCACATTATAATTCGAAGCTAATTCTTCACCCTCCTCCGTTCGGAAATCTTTTGAAAAGATAAAATCGGGAGGCTGTGGGTTCGCATCAGGTGCAGCAAAAAATTCCAACACGTGATAACCTACAACCACCAATCTATCGCCCCATTGATCTCCTAAATCGTTTGCTGCTTGAATCGCAGGGCCGCAATTCTGGCATTTGAAGCCCGTAAAATCTTCAAGCAAAACCGAAGAGGGATAAGTATCAAAGAAATCCGGACCGTAAAAAATGGTTCCTCCTTGATCACCAATATTGGCTCCATTGTCTTTATACGGATCGGAAGGCTTATCGCAAGAACTAAAAGTGAACAACCCTGCTAAAATCAAAAACGATATTCTCTTCATCTTAAAAACTGCTTGTCAAACTAATCGTCAATCCGTTTGAAGCGGGAACTACTCGACATACTCCACCAACGCAGAATACACCGGCTCGTTGTCTCCCATAACTTACTGAAATTCGGTTGCTCCCACTAATGTACCCTGAAGATACTACAGGGAAGTTAAAATAGTCCCCATCCGCGTTTCCGTAATTGTATTGGTTTACAACTGAGAAGAACCAATGTGGTGAAACGGTATATTCTGCAACAACTGCAAGCCAGTCCTGGAGGTGTTGATCCGTGAATAATCCTTGTAGTTCGAATCGCAAATTGTGACCTCGTTTGATTTTCCAGCTTCCTTCGAAGGCAATCAAATCCGCAAATATTTTCCCTTTTGTAGGATTATTGTCATAGTCATATGCACCTAAAACTACATCATTATCATAGTGGATGTACATGTAAAGGAGACTTGCTTTGAATTTTTTGGAAATCTTTTTGGTGATTTTCGCATTGAAGTCAGCATAATAGGTTTCTTCTCCCCAAGTAAAAAGATTGGGTTCTATTCCTTTTCGATTTACCGGAAAGTCGTCCACCACGGGAAAATCGGGTTCCTGAATGTGGGTATAACTCATTTCCAACTTCGCTCCGTATTTTCCACCTAGTGCACTGTTCTTCGGAATGTTATAAAAAAGATCTGTTCTTATTGCGGTCTCGCCATTTGGTTGAGTAGCATACGGATAAAACTGGGCCAACAGAGCCGTTTGAAGGACCGAAGTTGGAGGTAGGTAATTGATCCATGAATCAAAAGGGCCTGAGTTTCGTTGACTCTGAAATGCCATGTTTGCTATTGAACTCACTGTAACGCCCAATCCAAACCCCTTCCTTGAATAGGAGGTGTTTATTTGTAAACCTTGCCCATTCTGAAACAAACCTACAGAGGGATCCAAACTATCAGGAATATCAACGATATTGCTGTTCAGCGAAGATGGGTTCTGCGAGATGTAGGCATATTCTCCACCAATTTGAAAGCCACCATTTTGGTAGTTTAATCGAACCGAACCTGCACCAACATTTTCAGGGAAATCATAGATTGGATCGGTATTGTTTTCATACTTGCTAACAAAACTTCCTCCAATCGTCCACTGCCCACCAAAGTCTACAATTGAATCCAGTAGTTGATTAAGATTGAATTCGACGTCAGCTCCGCGAACGATTCCATCTCCGTTTTGAAATCCATCCGAAAAATTGAAGCGTTGTTTTCCATACAATCCTTTGAGCGTAACTCCTGGTATAGGGCGGCTTACAACTCTTACCCCGTCAAGGGCATAGTCCACACCTAAACCTCTGTCTTCCCAAGTTCTGAAGACCAGTCCACTTCCGAATTGTTCATAGAAATTTCCTACAGTAATTTCAAGTTTATCTCCATTGTACTTGGCATATCTGTAGCCTATTCCAGTTCCATCCCAAGGAGCGCCTGCAGGATATCCCACGAATGCCGGTAAGTATGTTTCAAATCGAATTCCCGCCTCGAATTTCCCAATCGAATAAATAATATTACCAAATCCTTGAAGCGCAACTTGCTCATCGGGAACAACGGCGGATATCGCTGAATCTTCACGATAGTATTGGGCATCTACGGAAAAGTTACCTCTAACTTGCCCTATATTTTGTGCGCCTGCCGATAAACTGATTCCAAGGCAGATGAAAAAGCCAATACGTTTGATCATACTAAAGGGATAGGCTCAGAATTTTCTCGTAGAGCTCATCTTCATCACCCGGAGCATAGTTGTTATGCTGGTAAATGATGTTTCCTGAGCCATCTACTAAGAAAGTGTGGGGTACGTTGTTTACACCCATGGCCCTTTTGAATTCTTGATTCTCATCAATGTATACCTCGTAGTCCCAGGCGGATCCATTCACGTAAGGCAAAACTCTCGCTTGACTTCGTGCATCATCAATGGAAACGGCAATAAGTTTTACACCGGTCTCGTCCACCCAATCTTCATAAACCTCTGCGATATTGCTTAGTTCTTTTTTACATGGGCCACACCAAGTAGCCCAAAAGTTTATGATCATTGGTTTCCCGTCATTGTTGAAGTCGGCAGTGTCAAAAACCTTTCCATCTAAAGATTTTACGTTCACCGAGGGAATGGTAGACTTATCGCTTTGAGCAGATGAAAGCGAGAAAGTGAATAGGAAGATTAGTAGGGCAAAGTAGTGTCTCATGATAAAATGAAATGACGTTCGCAGCCTTAGCTACGAACGTCATTTGAGTTTTAGATATCGTTAGTTGTTAACCGTAAACTTACCAATAACACGGCCTTCATTTACGTTCATATTCAACAAGTAGAGACCTTGACTCTGTCCATAAAGATTAACTTGTTGTAGGCTATAACCTGCCGGAAGCATTCCAAGGTCTTTAGAAAGAACCAATCGACCGGTTACGTCCAGAACATCAATGGTTACTCTTTGGCTGCTCAATAGATTGAATTCAACATTGAGCGTTCCATTTGTTGGATTCGGGAACATTTTGAACCCGGTAACTTCCGATGTCTCTTCTACGCCAAGAACCCCGGCACTGAAGAATTTAGCATCGTCCGCACCGAACTGACCACCTTCTGCTAATGTTTGTCCCGAATTCACATCAGTTACCTCGTAAGATCCACTTCCATACTGGCAGCAGATTCCATCTCCCCAGTAGTCATAGATTTCGAATGAGTAGCAATCAACGCCTGCAGGAACAGTTACTTCTTCGGTATAAGTAGTATTGTTGGAATAAGTTCCTGAACCTATCTGAGGCGAGCCTTGTCCTTCTCCTGTGTTAGTCGTTCCTACCCAAGAGTTACCACCTTCAGCGATTACTGCACCATCGCCATCGACCACTCTCCAGTAAGTTTCGTTTCCGTAGTTGTCCGTAACAATAGTAACTTCTAATTCTGTACCTGCAGAAGGAACTGCGGTTATTGTAGTCTCTACTACATCATTTCCAGGAAATCCGTCCTCCTCTCCGTTCGGGTTGGAAACGGTTACTGAAAGGGTTTCATCGCTTTCTGTTGGGGTAGCAATTTCACCGAGAGCAACCTCTTCGCTTTCGAAAAATGCCAAATCACCTGTCCAATTGATTGTGTTACTTTCTCCACCAATAGTGTACTCAATGTCACAGCTGGTAAGGTTTTCACTACCAAAGTTGCGAAGTGTAAATGTTGGAGTGATTGAAGAAGCGCAGTCTTCACTATCTACATTGTTGATTGAGATACCTGCAGCGTCGAATTCAGACTCTGCTACAAATTCCCCCGTTTCAGCAAATGCACCTTGAAGAACTTCCTTGTTTGTATCATTTTGAATCCAAACTACTACGGCTAGCTCTTCTAGGTTGTAAACATTAGAGTGTGTCCATGATTCAGTAGCTGAAAAAGTGTCTCCAACATCATAAGAACTCGCCATCGAAACACCATTAGTTCCGGGTAAAAATTTCTTCATGATATTGTGGAACTCGCTCTCTCCATTTGAACCTGGAGCTTCATCGAATTCAATGTATTTTTCAAGAACCGCAATTCTCAACTTCAGGTTTCCAGATGCAGCTTGAGTGCAAAGAACTTCTACATCTACAACAACTTCCAGGTTAGAAACGGTGTATGACACATCAATGTCAAATGAAGCAGGAACGTCGGCTGCGTCTTGCATCATCATTGTAGTAAATAAACCAACTGCTCCAGGGTATGCCGATGTAGTAGGAATTACTCCATCAATAACCCCTGTTGGCACTCCGTTAATGCCGTAGTAAGAAAGTCGATTGTACTTCCGAAGGATTGTGTTCATTCATTGGATCATATCCAGGGAAGTCCCACTGAAGTCTAAGTGGTGTAAATATATCCGTGTTTTGATCGGCTACTTGCTGAAAAAACGGGTTTTGTGAAGCGCATGGGCCACAACTGGCATTAGTGGCATGCTCAACGATTGTGTGTCTTTGAGAAGACTGTACTTGTGCGCTAACCGATGTTACAAACAATACGGCTGCTAAAAGAGTGTAGATTTTTTTCATATTCAGGTTAAAATTGAATGGGCCAATAAAAGTAGTGTAATTCAACTAAAGATGTGAATAATTGCAAGCTTGGATTGAATTCCTAATGGTTAAATGTTTAAAAAAAACCATTGTTAGAATTACCATGCCAAGCGCTATGTCCCATTATTACTGATTTTCTCATTCATATGAATTTCCGGATTTGGGCTCTCAAGCTATGACTCCTATTCATTTTATTGCCTGGGCTTGAGTTAGCTAGGTACCTTTGAAATGCCTATTTTTGGCTCAAATCATTAAAGTATGAAACACGTTTACCTCTCACTTTCATTCATTTTTGCAGTTCTGATCGGAACGGCACAAACGGTAATCATTCCTTCTGAAATCGCGGTTGAAGGGATTACATCGGCTGATACTGACATCGTAGGTGATGCCGTGGTAGTCAATCAATCGGATGACGAGCAATCTTATCAATGGACAAGGACAATAATTGACCTTGCTGATGGGTGGAACACGGCAGTTTGCGATGTAAATCTGTGCTATGGTCCGACAGTTGATCAAGCGAATTTTGCTTTGTCACCCGGTCAAGAGGGAACTTTAGATGTGCATGTATACCCCGGGGGTAATGAGGGTGCTGCCATCGTAAGTGTTACCGTAGTGAATGTAAATAACGCTGAGGACAATGCAACGGCAATTTACTATTTCAACCAAGCACTTTCTGTTCCTGAAGTAATCAACAATGCGTTAAAGATTTATCCCAATCCCGTTGCCGATCAATTTTTTGTTGAGGGTGGTGATAAAGTTGAGCGATTGGATATTTACAACCTTGAAGGAAAGCTGGTAAAGGAATTTAGAAATACCGGATCAACAGCCATGGATGTCTCTGAACTTCCAACAGGAAATTATATAGTCAGAATGTGGAATGAGTCTAATCAACAGATTTCTACAAATATTTTATCTGTTCAATAGAATCTTTTCGATTGCCTCTGAAACGCCCGCTGTTGCGGGCTTTTTTATGTGGTGAATTCTGGAATTGATATGCCCGAATTCTCCCGGGTCAACAAGAATGATTTTACTTTGTCTTGGTGCTATATCCACTAGTCCTGCCGCTGGGTATACATTCAAGGAGGTGCCTACAACGAGCATATAATCCGCATCAAGAAGCATCGTTGCAGCCTTTTCCATTGCTGGCACTGCCTCTCCAAACCAAACGACATTCGGCCTCAGTTGATATCCTTGAGGGCAATGGTCTCCCAGTCGAATTCCTTCGGTTGGCATGTCAGCAATAAAGTCGGGATTCCCTGAACTTTGACACTTGGTAAGTTCTCCATGTAAATGCAAAACATTTGTACTCCCTGCCCTTTCATGGAGGTCATCAACATTTTGAGTGATGACCGAAACTTCTGTTTCCTTATTATCTTCAAGCGAGGCAATTGCAACATGAGCGCTATTTGGTTGAGCCGTTTTAAGCTGTTGATAGCGCATGTTATAGAATTCTAATACTAGGGAAGGGTTCCTGCGAAAAGCATCTGGAGTGGCCACCTCTTCTACTCTGTGGTTCTCCCACAGACCACCATTATCTCTAAATGTGTTTAGTCCACTTTCCGCGCTCATCCCCGCTCCGCTAAATACTATGATCCTTTTCTTTTCCATGTTTGCCATTTACCAACGCATATGCCTACATTTACGCCGCTCAAATTAACACCTGACTCGAATTTAGTACTTCCTACCCGACATTTGGTAAACTCCTGAATTATGTACGAGTACATTAAAGGGCATGTAACGGTCCGTGATCTTGGACAGTCTGTAATTGAAGCAAACGGTATCGGTTATGTTTTTCAGCATAGCTTGCAGACTTATGAGCAGTTATCCGGGCGAAAAGAGGTAATGATCTACTTACATCTTTCCATTCGCGATGACGCCCATGTCCTATTCGGATTCTTCCAAGAATCAGAGAGAACCATGTTTCGCCATCTCACATCAGTTTCAGGGATTGGCCCTTCTTCAGCTATCGCTATGCTCTCAGCAATGAGACCTGAAGAGATTCAAGAGACGATTTTTTCTGAAGACGTAAATGCGCTTAAAAAGATAAAGGGAATCGGCGCAAAGTCGGCGCAAAGGATCATCGTAGATCTCAAGGATAAACTAGCATCTCAGGAAGTTAATTTTGATAATTTTGCCGGCCAAAACAATACACTTCGATCAGAAGCGTTAAAGGCACTGCAAAACTTGGGGTTTGATCGACGAAAAGCCCAGCAATCGATCGACCAAATACTCAAGAATGAAGATGAATCGATAAGTATTGAAGACTTAATTAAAAGAAGTTTAAAGAGTCTCTGACTCTTTATTACGTGTTTTGGGTTTGCGGTTTCGAAATAGTTGGCGCCTATTGGTAATTGGAGCGCTGGTATTGTTTGTTTGGTCTGTTAGTGCCGAGAACCCTGTCTTTTATCGCAAAGTGGTAAACCTTCCTGAATTAACGGTAATGCCCGTTGATTCGCCGGAAACGGAGCTACTTTACCCGATTACGGATGACATAAATCCGTTTGGTGATAATGGCAGGATCAATCTCACTGACCCAAGCAACATGAACAACGTGATCGAATACGATCCCGAAACAGGTCAATATTATTTCTACAAAAGGATCGGCGAGAACATTGATTACCGAAATCCTACTGTAATGACCTTCGAGGAGTACATGGATTACGTTAATAGTAATTCGGTTCGCGATTACTGGAAAGAAATTCGTGCCGCTGACGCA
>CAZWQX010000056.1:0-22285 GCA_964635965.1 uncultured Cryomorphaceae bacterium | reverse complement strand
GGCTTGAATTTCAATGTCTGTTGATTGACCTCTGGCACCTCCACTAGGCTGATGAATCATAACTTTTGCCAATGGATAGATAAACCTTTTACCTTTTTCTCCCGCAGAAAGTAAGATACTTCCCATAGAAGCGGCAAGTCCCATACATACCGTGCTGACAGGACTCTTTATGGACTTCATCGTATCGTAAATAGCAAAACCTGAAGTTACGTATCCTCCCGGACTATTGATTACCAACGTGATATCCTTTCCCGGATCTTTCGCATCAAGCAATAGCAGTCTGTCAATAACATTCTTGGCCGAATCGTCATCTACTCCACCCCAAAGAAAAACCTTGCGGTCCTTCACGTATTGCTCATCTATCATTTTGCCCATTGAGGGCTCTTTTTTTTCTTCTTTTTCTTCTTTACTCATTATGAATAGTTTCTTTTTTCCAAAAACTCCTGCAAGATAATGGTTGCCGCAATTTTGTCGATGTTTTCTTTCTTCCTTCTGTCTTTCTTTTTGCTACCCGCCTGAATCATTGCTTCTAGAGCCATTTTGGATGTCAGGCTCTCGTTCCAACGATTAACCCTGACTTTCGGGTAACGTTTAATAAATACCTCCAAAAATTTCAGAATGTCATTCTCTAAATCGCTCATTTCGCCTGAATGCCTCACTGGCTGTCCAACTACGACATCACTTACCGAGTAATTTTTAAAATACTCATCCAGAAACGGAAACAATTCTTTACGGGTTATGGTTTTAATTGCCGAAGCAATTAGCTGGAGGTCGTCAGTTTCAGCTAATCCACAACGTTTGGTGCCGTAATCAATGGACAAAATCCTTGGCATGCGCAAATTTACTATGTTTACGTCTGATGCAATTACCTTTTGAGATGATAAAAAGAATACTAGCTCTCCTTATTTGTTTAGTTTCATTTACCACCGGAAGAGGCCAAGAATTAGTCTCTTCCGAATTCCTCGGTCTTTCCACTACCACTCTAATCAATTTCTTGGGCTCTCCCCTGCCGGTGGATTATGACGTAAACTTTTACAAGCTTACATACACCACAACGGATATCGATGGATCAGAAACAGTAGCATCAGGGGCAATTGCAGTACCCGCGACAAACGAATGCAATGTTTTTCCAATGGTGTCTTACTGTCATGGAACAGTGCTGAGAAGGTTTGATGTTCCATCCGAACAGAACTTTGAGAGTTTTCTACCCACCGCATTTGCTGCGGCAGGTTACATAGCTCTTGCACCTGATTATCTTGGCTTGGGCGAAGATGAGGGTGTCCATCCTTACGTCCATGCCGAATCTCAAGCTACCGCTACCCTGGACATGATATCGGCGGCCAGGGAATTTCTTGAAACCACAGATATTTCGGATAATGGAGAAGTATTTATTACGGGATATTCACAAGGTGGACACGCAGCAATGGCTACGGTAAAGTATGCTCAAGACAATGATCTTCTCGATGAGTTAGGAATTGTAGCCGGTGCCCCTCTTAGCGGACCATACAATATGTCGGGAACACAATCTGAAATTATCCTGAGTGATTTACCTTATTCCAATCCCGGTTATATAATCTACCTATTGGTTAGTTACGAGGCAGTATACGGCAATATTTACAATGAGCTCGGAGATATCATTCAATCTCCATATGACGAGCAAGTGGCTCCTTATTTCGATGGCGAACAAAACGAATTCAACATGTCTACGGTCAATGCCCTGCTTCCGAGTTTGGTTGAAGACTTAATGGTTGATACCGTTTTGACCAATTTTGAGAATAATCCCAATCACCCGTTGAGATTAGCACTGATCGACAATGACAACTTCGATTGGACTCCTTCTTTTCCCCTCCGCATGTTCTATTGTGATGGCGATGAACAAGTGTTTTTCGAAAACAGCGTAGACGCAAATACTGCGATGAATAGTAATGGTGCTTCAGACGTGGATGCCATTAACATTCTTCCAGGTGCTGACCACGGAGGATGTGTATTGCCAGCTATTTTGGGGGCCTACGAATTCTTTGAGGAGTTCGCCAGCGAATGTGAATCGACCTTAACTACAAGTGACTTAACAAAAACGGAATTAGTGATTTTTCCTAATCCTGCTAAGGATGAATTTCGTTTGACCGGTGGTTTTGAGCATGGTACTGTTCGGATTTTTGATATTTCAGGAAAGGTTGTTTTAGAAGAAATCAACTACAGCGACAATCAGTCACTTAATATCGCTGGTATACCAACGGGTAATTACGTCGTTTCTGTTGAAGAAAACAAAGCTACCTACAGCACCCTCTTGGTAATTTCTCGATAGATTCCGGGATCGCTTTCCCTGAGTCGTTATGTTATCTTTGCACTCCCTGTAAAGAAACAATGAGTCTAGAGGAACGAATTAATGCTGTCTGGGAAGACAGAAATCTGCTTTCAAAAGAAGAGTACAGAAATGCCATTGAGTCTGTCATAGAAGGACTGGACCAAGGTGAATTGAGATGTGCTACCCCAAAAGAAGATGGATGGCAAGTCAACGAATGGGTCAAAAAGGCTGTGGTACTTTACTTCCCCATGCGCCAAATGGAAACGGTTGAAGTTGGTCCGTTTGAGTTTCACGATAAAATGAAACTCAAATCCAACTACGCTGATAAGGGAGTTAGAGTGGTTCCGCATGCGATAGCCAGATACGGAGCTTTCGTGGCCAAAGGAGTGGTAATGATGCCCTCTTACGTGAATATCGGTGCCTTTGTCGATGAAAACACCATGGTTGATACATGGGCCACCGTTGGCAGTTGTGCGCAGATCGGAAAAAACGTTCACTTAAGTGGTGGTGTTGGTATTGGCGGAGTATTGGAACCCTTGCAAGCAGCTCCTGTAATCGTTGAAGACGGTGCTTTTATCGGATCGAGATGCATTGTAGTAGAAGGTGCTCGTGTAGGCCGAAAGGCAGTTTTAGGCGCGAACGTTGTTATTACAAAGACAACACGAATCATTGATGTGACTGGCGAAGAGCCCATAACACATCGCGGGATTGTTCCTGAGCGATCGGTGGTCATACCAGGTTCCTATACAAAACAGTTTCCCGCGGGAGAATACCAAGTACCTTGTGCCTTGATCATCGGAAAGAGAAGTGAAGGAACGGATTTGAAGACTTCACTAAACGATGCTCTTAGAGAGTACAAGGTGGCTATCTAAACTATCGCATGCAGAGAATTCTTATCGTTCAAACTGCCTTTATTGGAGATGTGATTCTAGCGACTCCTTTAATCGAGAAGCTGAAGAGATTCTACCCTGAAGCAGAAATTGATTTTCTTCTTCGAAAAGGAAATGAAGGTTTGCTGAAGAATCATCCCAAACTGAACGAAGTGCTTATTTGGGATAAAAATAAGGCGAAGTACAATAGCCTGGCCAAGCTTGGTCGGGTGGTTAGACGAAACAGGTATGATATCCTGATAAACCTTCAGCGATTTGCATCTTCAGGACTTCTTACTACATCTTCAAGGGCCAGAATGAAAATCGGGTTTTCCAAAAACCCCTTTGCTTTTGCCTTTACCCACAAATTTCCTCATGTCATTGATCGCGAAATGCATGAAGTGCAACGAAACCTGAGTTTGATAGAACATCTAACTGATAGTTCTTTTCAACGACCTGTTCTATATCCTTCAGAACAAGACTATTTGCGTATTAGCAAGTTTAAAAAGGGAGCCTATTATTGCATCGCTCCTGCCTCGGTTTGGTATACAAAACAGTTTCCGAAAGAAAAGTGGGTAGAACTTATCGACCGACTTAACCATGATTACAAGGTCTATCTTCTGGGAGCGCCTGGTGATCTGGAGCTTTGTGCGGCAATAAAGGCAGAGTCCATTCATCACAAAATTGAGATTCTCGCAGGTGAAATAAGTTTGTTACAATCTGCAGCCCTGATGGAGAAGGCACGAATGAACTATGTAAATGACTCTGCACCAATGCATTTAGCATCGGCAGTAAACGCAAAAGTTACGGCGGTGTTTTGCAGTACAATTCCCGAGTTCGGATTTGGACCCTTGAGTGAAGAATCACATGTGATTCAGACCAAAGAAACGCTCCAATGTCGTCCTTGCGGATTACATGGAAAAAAGGAATGTCCTGAAGGTCATTTCAACTGTGCTAAGACCATTAATATTCAAGATTTCCCGGGAGTTGGAAAAGCTTAGTCCCAAAGACGCACCAATTAAAATCAAGGAGGGAAACTTGATTTTAGCAGCGACCATCAGCGGATGGAACTTGATTTGCGACGCAAATAATCCGGAAGGATTAAGGGAAATGCGTTCAATGAAAAGTCGACCTGCAAACAAGGGATTTACAATTCTGGTTGAAAGCGATGCAAGACTTAATCTTCACGTGGATGAAGTTCCTTCTCTCGCTTGGGACATAATCGATACGACCCAAGACCCGGTTATTCTTGTTTTACCCAACGGAAGAAAAGTAGCCAAAGAATCCTTGGCCGATGATGGTTCCATTGCCATTAGGATGGTATCTGAACAGGCTGAAAGAAAACTGGTGCAAATGGTGAACGGTCCGGTGGCCTGCACTGCACTTACCGATGATAAAGGAGATCCCGTCGTTGATATTGAGTTGGCTGATCCCGATGTTTTGATGAAGATTGATTATCTCCTACTTTTGCAGGCCGATTTTCCTAAGGATAATCAGCGTCAAATTCCAATAATCAAACTTGGTCTAAACGGAGCAGTCGAAATCATCAGACCCTGAAAAATGTCTTTCAGAGATTACAGAGAAATAATAGAGATACCCATTGTTCGAAAGCTGAGCGAAGTGGCACACGAAACGGGTCTGGAAGCATATGTAATCGGTGGTTTTGTGAGAGATCACCTTATTGACCGTACCGTGAAAGATCTCGATGTGGTATGTGTAGGTGATGGTGTTGCTTTCGCAGAGGCAGTTAGCGAAAAGTTAGGTGCCAGCAAGGTCAAAATCTTCAAAAATTTCGGAACGGCGATGCTGCGCTACCAAGAGTGGGAGTTAGAATTTGTCGGAGCTAGAAAAGAGAGCTATTCAAGACATTCACGCAAGCCTGAAGTTGAACCGGGAACGCTGGAAGATGATCAACTGCGACGTGATTTTACAATTAACGCGCTGGCCATTTCGCTGAATAAGGAGAACTTGGGAGAGCTTATTGATCCATTTAGCGGTCTTGAAGACTTGAGAGATGGAATTATCCGAACACCGACCGATGCGGAAACAACTTTTAGTGATGATCCGCTTCGGATGATGAGGGCTATCCGTTTTGCCACTCAATTGGGATTCTTGATCGAACCCACGACTTTAGAGGCGATTCAAGAAATGCGCCATAGAATTGAGATCGTTAGCGCCGAGAGAGTCTCTGTGGAACTCAACAAGATCATTGAAGCGAAAAAACCCTCCATAGGATTCAAGCTACTTTTTAAGACCGGCCTTCTAAAAGAGATCTTTCCTGAAATGGTGGCTTTGCAAGGAGTTGATGAAAAAGATGGAATTCGTCATAAGGACAATTTCTATCACACGCTGGAGGTATTAGACAATGTGGCTGAGTCATCTGACAATTTATGGTTGCGCTGGAGTGCCATCCTTCACGATATTGCCAAGCCGCCAACAAAACGTTTTCAGCCAGGTATAGGATGGACCTTTCACGGTCACGAGGACCGAGGTTCCAGAATGGTACCTGGAATATTCAAACGGCTGAAATTACCACTGGATCAAAAAATGAAATTCGTGCAGAAAATGGTGGCCCTTCATTTGCGACCGATAGCACTTACCAAGGAGGAAGCGACCGATTCGGCAATTAGGAGGCTGCTTTTTGATGCAGGCGATGATATCGACGATCTGATGATCCTTTGCAAATCAGACATAACCTCAAAAAATGAGAATAGGGTTCGTCGCTACTTGTCTAACTATGAAAAAGTAAAAGAACGGCTTATTCAAGTAGAGGAAAGCGATCGCATCCGAAACTGGCAGCCGCCCATTTCAGGTGAAGAGATCATGGAGACTTTCGGAATTTCGCCATCAAAAGAAGTGGGCATCATAAAAAACAGCATCAAAGACGCCATTCTTGACGGGGTTATTCCCAATGATCCTGTCGAAGCGAGAAGGTTCATGCTTGACGAAGCCAAAAAAATCGGGCTGTCGCCGATCAACTAAACCTCTCTTACTTCCACTCCTCTCCAGAACGCTACGTAATCTTTGATCTCTTTGGCGGCATATTTTGGATCGGGGTAATACCAAGCGGCATCTGAGTTTACGTCTCCATCAACGTCTATTGAATAATAAGAAGCCGTTCCTTTCCAGGGGCACATTGTGTGAGTGTCTGAATCCTTAAAATGCTCTTTGACGATGGCTTCAGGTGGGAAATAGTGATTTCCTTCAATTTGAATGGTTTTATCGCTCTCAGCGATAACTTTTCCGTTGTAGGTGGCTTGAACTTTCATTTTTTCTTTGCTAGTGTATCAACAAAATAATGCTTGCAATCCATGAAATGTTCGATCACTTCGAAGTCTGATTCCTTAAAATACCTCTCAATGTCGGCTAGGCGAAACTTTCGACTGACCTCGGTATGAATCGTTTCCCCTGAAGAAAAATGGTACTCTTTGTTGAGCTTTCCAATCTGTACCGTTTGCTGTTTAAGGCTCACTAAGTAACTCTTTGCCACTCCATCTTGTGGATCGTAAACTGCATAGTGATCGAATGCATCAATATTAAAATCACCTTGAAGCTCACGGTTAATTCTACGCAACAGATTTAGGTTAAAAGCCTTGGTAATTCCCGTAGGATCATTGTAAGCGTCCAAAATGGTTTTCGGATTTTTCTGGAGATCGAATCCAATCAATAGCTGATCCCCTGAATTCAACTTTTCCCAGATGGCCGTTAGAAATGAATGGATTGCATCTTCCTTGAAGTTGCCGATACTGGAACCAATAAAAAGAATGAGTTTGGGTCTGCCTGACTCCTTTCGAAGATTGTCGAGAGCGGCAAAATAGTCTGAATTCGCCGGACGAACCTCTAGTTCAGGAAACTCCGTCTTACATCCCTCACTCAACGATTCCAGTACATCTCCCGAAATGTCTATCGGGATGTAACGAAAGTTAGCGCCATTTTCCAGAAGGCGTCGAATCAGAATTTTTGTCTTGGTACCATCACCGGCGCCAAACTCCACTAAGTCGAAAGGGATATCCTTCTCGGAAAAGGCATGCAAAATATCGGCGGCCCGAGTTGAAAATATCTCATACTCGCAATCTGTGAGATAATACTCAGGCATCTTCATAATATCCTGAAAAAGCTGATCGCCCTTGGCGTCGTAAAAATATTTGGAAGAAAGGAATTTCCGATCTGCGGAAAGACCCTTATCTACATCTTTGCTGAATGACATTTCTTATTTGGCTAGTCGGATTCCTGCATATTGCCACTGCAGGTGAGGGTGAAAAAAATTTCGATAGGTTTTTCTGCTGTGTCCGGGAAATGTGGCTTTTGATGCTCCCTTGAGAACCATTTGATTTATCATAAACTTGCCATTGTATTCTCCCAATGCACCACCGGCCTTTTGATAATTCGGGTAAGGCAAATAGGCACTGTTCGTCCATTCCCAGCAGTCGCCCCATTTAAATCGATCAGAGGCCACTTCCCATTCAAACTCCGTAGGAAGTCTTTTTCCTTTCCACTCGGCGAAGGCAGCCGCTTCGTAATAGCTGACATGAATTAATACCTCATCGGGATCAATTGGTCTTAGGCCAGAAAGCGTATATCTATTCCATTCACCATCAATCTTGTGCACGTAAAGCGGTGCCTTTACCTCATTTTTATTGATGTAGTCCCACGCATCGCTATGCCAGAATCTAAAATCATCGTATCCACCATCTTCTATGAATTCCAAATACTGCCCAAAGCTTACCGGCGCATTTTCAATTTCGAATGCTTCTAAAAAGACTCGATGCCTGCCTTGTTCATTGTCGAAGAAAAAGTCCCCTCCTTCATAACCAATCGAATAAACACCCTCTTCAATAACAAGGGCATGAGGTCGCATCTCTACCTTGATTCTATCCAATAGTTCACCACTATTGTAGACAGGAAAAAAGGGTTGGTGTCCGAGAATATACTTTATGTCCGTTAACAGTAATTCCTGGTGCTGCATTTCATGTTGTAGCCCCAATTCCAGGATTTCCAATATCTCTCTGTCCAAAGGTTCGCCACCAAGAGCGGCGAGAACTTGCTCGTCAACATATTGCCGATACCTAAAGATTTCTGAAGTCTCAGGTCTGGACATAAGTCCTCTATTTGCCCGTAGAACCCGCTTACCAACGGTATTGTAGTAACTATTAAAATGATAGGCAAACGTAGGATCAAAAACGTCGTAGTCACTTTTAACTACCGACATAAAGAAAGCTTCAAAAAACCAGGTGGTATGCGCTAAGTGCCACTTAGGAGGTGAAACATCAACAACAGGTTGAACGGGAAAATCTTCAGGTTTTAGATAACTACAGATCTCTTCCGTGCGCTTTCTAACCTCTTTGAACCGAGTAGAAAGATCAGTTTGCCTCAGATAGTCTGGAATGGGTAAGGTAGTTTGCTCCATACGGCTTTGAAGGTAGCATAATCCTTTATGCCGGGGCGTATTGGATTTAATTCTTAACTAAAACTTTTTCTGAATGAACCGTAAGGCCGCCTCTCACCACAACAACGTAAAGACCGTTCTCGAGAGCTGATTCCAAACGGAACGTACTACCCCCAACAATGATTTGTTCATGGTGCAACCTTCCTGTTTGGTCGTATACGGTTAAAACGTACTCTTCTCCCACGAGTAGTGATTCGCAAAACCAAGGTAATCCAGGAACATGAGGATTTGAATAGAAGCAGGTAATCTCATCTTTGGTCGAATTGAGATTTCCCGTGATATACCGATTCCAGTAATGATCATGCCTTCTCACGGGCACCCATTCGCCCAGTTCGGGATTCCAATTACGGAACAAAGTAGTTCCAAGGTTTCCATCATCATCATATTCAGCATCAACACTTACGGATGCTTCGTTTCCTCCATTCGTAACCGTAAACTGCTGAGAACTTTGAAGCTGACCTTTCTCGTTGTATGAGAGAGATTGAACCATATCACTCACCCATGCTTGGGTTTGTGTATTCCAAGAACTACGAGTGGAACCAATAAGTCTATTTTGATCGTCATAAGAGAAATTACGCGATACATCGTTGACCCAATTTGAACTGCTATCATCCCAGATCTGGTAAGTTTCGGACAGCAGATTTTCACCCTGGCCATAGTCAAATATAACGCGCAAAGAAGGATCCCAAGAAATCAATTCGTTGTTCCAGTTATATTGAGTTTTCTCAGAAATGCTTCCAAATGTAGTGTAGAGGTAGTTGGTTTTTCCTGACAAATCCCATTCTTCATCAGCAATGATCTCTGTAATTTCCTCCTCGATTAAACCCAGATAATTATAGTAGAAGTGTTCTCTTTCGGAAGCTATATATGTCTTCTCCTGCTCTTGCCAAGAACGGGTTAGTCGCGTCTCCAAGTTTCCGTTTGAACCATAAAGATGCTCTTTGAGCAAATTATTCCCCCATTTCGAATCTTGCTTCAAAAATGAAGTTTCCGTTAAAATTCTCCCCTGGATATCATAACCGAATAGAAGGCGTTCATCTTGGTTCCAAGAACCATCTTCTTCATCGATGGAGTAGATATATGTTGAGTCCTTAAGGAAAATCTGATTGTAGAGTTGATCGGGATTATTGGGCCTCAGTCCATTAAATCCAAAAAAAGCGTCTAGTTCAAAGGATTTTTCGCTTCCTGAAGACTGTCCGATAGCCATACCCGAAACGAGCATAAATGCGAAGAACGCAAGTGATGGAATGGCTTTAATACGGAACATGAGATCGCAATCAGTCGATTAAGATAAGAAAACAAATCGATGATTGCGAGTCTATCTTGGAATCCCAGTCGAGCTATCTTTCCGTTTTTAACGATTCGATGGCATTTTGCGCAGAAACTATGGCCGGATTAATTATCACACTATCAACTGATTCTGTTCCTCCGTCGATAGTAATTTTGTAATCACCAACATCATTTCCTGATTGGATTAAGATCCTTTTGACGTCCCTAGCAGATAAATCAGGTGAAAATCCCCAAACAATTGCCGCCACTCCTGAAACAACCGGGGCTGCCATGCTTGTACCCGATTGTGCAGCAGTTTGGTTATCAGGTGCAAGACTGAGTATTTCCACTCCGGGTGCAAGAATATCAACCGATTTAGCACCGTAATTTGAAAAATCTGCAAGAATTGAGGGGGACGAGGAATAATGGCTGGCAGCTACGGTAATCCAATTTTTAGCAGGCTTCTTTCTACCTAACCGACCATCGGGGTAATTATCCACTACATCATTATTCGAAGCATCGTTGCCCGCTGCATGAACCAGTAAAACATTCTTCGATTCGGCATATTTAGCGGCATCTATCACCAATTCAGCATCGGGCGAGTATCCTTTGCCGAAACTCATATTGATAATTTTAGCACCATTATCTACGGCATACCGAATCGCAAGGGCAATGTCCTTATCCCTTTCATCTCCTCCAGGTACCGCTCGAAGGGGCATAATCAACGCGTTGGGAGCGATTCCATCAATTCCGTAATCGTTGTTTCGAACGGCCGCAATTATTCCGGCCACATGCGTACCGTGATCAGGACTTTCAGCCCAAACCATATTATTGCCATAAGATTCAGGGAATTCTTCTTCGTTGACAATCCACCTGGGATCATATTCAAGATTTAGGTTGTAATCTAAAAAACGACTGAAATAATCTCCTCCTGACTCGAGGTAACCTTCTAGTCCTTCGGCGTATGCCAAAGTCATAAATTCCTTCACTTGCTTTTCGTCGTCGGTTGAAGGCACAAAAGCTTCGAGAGAAGATGGCGATAATTCATCTTCCGGAATTCGCTCTGAGAGATAAGCACTGGCACCTTCAAAAAGTGCTGAAAGTTGCGCATATTCAGAAAACTGTTCTTTTACTGTGGATAGCTCAGCTTCAAATTCTTTCTTAAGCTTGAGATATTGCTGAAACTCTTTTCTCTCATTTTTTCCAATATCGTTTACTGATTTGCCACCGAACCTTTTGTCAAATTCCCGATAAAGACGGGTTAACTCCAGCGTTTCGAATTTGATATTCTCTCCGGAAGGATTACCCAAAAAATTCCAGCCATTGCGATCATCGATAAATCCGTTTCCATCATCATCAATTCCATTACCTGGAATTTCATCTTGATTTACCCAGATTTTTCCTTCAAAATCCTCGTGGTAAATATCCACCCCGTCGTCTATAACCGCAACAATGACAGGTTGCAATTCACTTTGATCTATTAATTTGAGAGCCTCATTCACCTCAGCTCCCAAGCTGACTCCATCTACGAAAGACTCGTTATACCAGTCTGTTTTGACTTGAGCACTTCCCGTAAATACAAAGAGACTGAATATTCCGAGCAAATAATAACTTCTACCCATGGCACAAAAAACGCCAACCTCAAGGAGAAAGTTGGCGCTTGGCTTTTAATTCTTGTTAATTCTATAAGCGACGTGATACCCCGAAGCGTCCACCACTTAGATTATTTCCACCACCGAATTCTAAATTAAAGGCCCAATCAGTATTCCAGTAATAGCGGCCTCCTACCTGAATTCCCAAATCAACGCCGGAACTAAAATCATCATCAATACCGGTAATAAAACCCGCACTGAGACCAGCATAGAAATCCCAATCACGGGGAATTTCCAAAAGCGTATTGAAGTGATAATCACCTCTTCCCGAAAATGCGAAGTAATCGAAGCCCAAGTCTAATCCCACCTGAGCCCCAAGGGTAATATCGGGGTGTATTCCGTAGTCATACCCTGCGTAAACAGGAATCCCATCAGAATAAAGTCCAAGTCCGAAGTTGAACTGCGAACCGCCTTGTCCGATAGGACTTTGAGCAAGTGATATGACACTGACGGCGAGTGCCAAACAAGTTAAGAGGTACTTCATTGTTTCAATTGGTTTTTGCAGGCGCAAAGATAAACGAAGACCCGGTTTAAATCGTATGTAAAGGATTAGGATTCAAACAAAGGAGAACTTAAGTAGCGGTCTCCCCTGTCACATACGATAAACACAATTGTGCCTCGTTCAATTTCATTCGCCACTTGCAAAGCCGCTGTTAAGGCACCACCACTACTCATTCCAGAAAATATGGCTTCTTCACGAGCCAGTCGACGGGCCATATCGGCCGCTTCATCTTGACTGACATCAATCGTGCGATCCACTCGATTATATTCGAAAATTCTTGGCAAAAATTCAAGAGACCAACGACGAATCCCGGGAATTCTAGAACCTTCAGTGGGCTGGGTCCCAACAATTTGAACGTCGGGGTTTTGTTCTTTGAGGTATCTGGAAACTCCCATAATCGTTCCCGTAGTACCCATGGCAGAAACGAAATGGGTTACTTCACCCTCTGTATCTCTCCAGATCTCGGGCCCCGTTGAACGATAGTGCATCTTCCAATTATCGTCGTTTCCAAACTGATTGAGCATATAATACTCACCTGTCGCTGCCATTTCTTCGGCAAGCGTCCTTGAGTACTCGATAGTTTTTGCTTCAGGAGTCAGAATGAGCTCTGCACCAAATGCTTTCATCGTTTTACGACGCTCAATGGTTGCGCTCTCAGGCATTATAAGTGTCATTTCTAAACCCAGAAGGCGAGCTATCATAGCAAGGGCAATCCCTGTATTTCCACTAGTGGCCTCGACCAGTTTATCTCCTTTCTTAATATCACCCCTTTCCAAGGCTCCTGTCAGCATACCGTAGGCAGCACGATCTTTGACGCTACCCCCGGGGTTGTGTCCTTCAAGTTTTCCAAAAATCCTAACATCGGGATTTTGCCAAATCCTTTGAATCTGCACCAAAGGCGTATTACCGATCAGGCGTTCAAGGGTCATCATTTAAATTCGATTATATCCGTTTCTCCTTCGTTGTTGGTTAAAGCGGCTTTATAGTACACTTTGGTATTGGGGGGAACCGATCGCGTGAGCCAAACATTTCCTCCAACAACCGAACCACTTCCAATCACGGTTTTTCCTCCCAAAATGGTGGCCCCTGCATATATAACTACCCGGTCCTCGATTGTGGGATGTCTTTTCTTTTCGGCGTCCGCCTTATCTACACTCAAACCGCCGAGTGTAACTCCCTGGTAAATCTTAACATGATCACCAATCACCGTAGTCTCTCCGATAACAATTCCTGTTCCATGGTCAATGCAGAAGTGCCGGCCGATCTCTGCCCTTGGATGAATATCAATTCCTGTTCTACTATGGGCTAACTCCCCAATCATTCTTGGGATCAAACTTACTCCCAAATCCAAGAGCAAATGGGCGATTCGGTATGCCGCGATCGCATAAAAACCAGGATAGGATCGGATAATCTCCGTATTCGATTTTGCCGCTGGGTCACCATCAAACATGGCTTGCACATCTTCGGCAATCAGATCGTGAAGTTTTGGGAGCTCTTCAAAAAAAGCCTCGGTGACCTCATCGGCATTTTCACAGTAATCGGGATTCCGGGTAAGAAGCAAGTCCAACTGCACTTTCAAGCGGTCTACGTGCAATTGAAACTCTCTGAAAGAATTAAAATCCTTTTTGTCAAAAGCAGGAAAGAGCAATGCAATTATTCCTTCGGTAAAACCCGAAACTTGGGATGGCGAAGGACAAGCAGCGCAAGCGGTGTTTTTATCGAAAAGGATTTTCAGAAACTCACGATCCATGACTAAATACTTTAATCTTAGATACAGATAAGAACCTAAGTTGTTTCAAAAATCTCGAAATCAAAAGTAATCTTCGTCTCCGGACGAAAAGTAGCACTTACTGAACAATACTTGTCAACTGCGAGAGATAGTGCGCGTTGTGCCTTATCAGGATCTACTTCTCCCGATAACTTGAAATTTAAATGAATGGATTCGTATGGTTTGGCGGCTCCTTCCTCTGGTCTTTGTCCGACTACTTCAACTGAAAAATCATTAACCACTTGACGTTGCTTCTCTAGAATCAAAACCGCATCGAATGCACTGCATGACCCCATCGCCGTTAAAAGCAGTTCCATTGGGCGCATCCCCGACTTTTCCGAACCACCGTCGATTCTCACCACATTCCCGTTCGGATTTTGAGCGTCAAACTGAAGATCTTTTCCCACCCTTTGGATGGACACTTTCATTTCCATACTAGCAGACAGAAAGAATCTCGTGAGTTAAAGATCCAAGAGTGACTTTCTCGCCTTCTTTTTTACCTTCCATTGCTCTCATTAATGGAGCTGCCATGGAAATTCCAACCACTGGAATCCCATCGATTTCCATTTTCTCCTGAGCAGACCCTACAAGAAAGGTCACCTTATCGGTTTGAACCAGGGATCCAAACGATACGTCCTGATTCTCGGTAGAGGTATCTATGCTGTTTAACATGTATATCTCTTTTTCAATAATCTCCATGCTGTGGGTGAGGAAGTCCATTTCATGAAGCGTTTCTTCATTTTTGGAATCGAGGTGACGGTTATCCATGTCTTCGTTGGCCACTTGTTCGAGCCTGGTTTTTTCCTCCCCCGCAAAGTCATTCAATACCTCTTCTTTATGAGCTTTAAAGGCGTCGATCACCTTCTTTTTGAAATCTATATTTAATGCTACTTCTGACATATGTATTGGTTTGAACTGCAATGTAGCAATGAAAGCGAAACGCAGAAATGAGAAAAATCAGTTCAATGAATGCAATTCAGTCGATTTTATTGAAAGAATGATATAATTGAAATGAGTTTTTGGGTTCTACCTTTTAAACAATTCAAAAGAAATACCTTCGAAAAAAAATCAAAATGGCTGAGAGACACACTTATGACTACGGGTTGATAGGGAATTGCTCCTTTCTGGGCTTGGTTGGGAAGGACACGAATGTAGCATGGATGTGTTTGCCGAGATTCGACAGCACCTTTGTTTTTGGCAGTTTGGTTGGAGGTGAGGAAAAAGGAGGTGAGTTCAGCATAAAGCCCTCTTCGGATGATTACCATTCACATCAAGAATACATTCCGAACACCAATATTCTTCAGACTACAATTACCGTTGGAGACAGTAGTTACCGAGTGACTGATTTTGCTCCTCGTTTTCGTCAGAATGATCGCTATTTCCGACCGCGAATGCTCTTTAGAAAGGTCGAGCCGTTAAAGGGAAGTCCACGGGTCAAAGCAATTTGCAAACCCCGAGGCGACAATGGCGCCAAAGCATTGGAGCCTCTAACAGGAAGCAATCACATTCGGTACGAAGGACTCGATGAAGCTCTTCGTCTGACCACAAATTTACCGCTGAGCTACTTAGAGGAAGAGAAGGATTTTGTTCTCAGTGAGAACTACTACTTGGTGCTGACTTATGGGGTTCCACTCGAGGGCCCATTACGCGAAACTACCGAACGTTTCATTGACCTTACAAAGCAGTATTGGGAACGATGGGTAAAGTCCACCAGCATCGGGAATTTGTATCAAAATGTTGTGATTCGTTCGGCTCTGGCATTAAAAATCTGCCAGTTTGAAGATACGGGCGCCATTATCGCGGCTCCGACTACCTCTCTTCCCGAATCACCTGGAAGCACAAGGAATTGGGATTACCGTTTTTGCTGGATGCGTGATACGTTTTACACATTAAACGCCTTCAATAATATTGGTCACTTCGAGGAAATGGAAAAGTATTTTTCTTTCCTCACCAACCTGTCTGTTCCAGACGGAAAAAGAATCCAGCCGCTCTATGGAGTCACGGGGGATCACAAGCTCGTGGAGCTAGAACTTGACTTGCCCGGATACAGGGGAAACCAACCCGTGAGGATTGGGAATGATGCATATACCCACATTCAGAATGATGTATACGGGCAGATTTTAATGGCTGTGCTACCCCTTTATGTCGATGATCGCTTTCAAAATCACCCGGGGGCAATGACAGGCAAGCTTGTCGAAACCGTTCTCGAAAAAATCGAAATGACCATCGATGAGACCGATGCGGGAATTTGGGAGTTTAGAAATCGGGCAGATCATCATGCCTACACCAACCTTTTCCAATGGGCGGGCGGTAAAGCTGTAGTAAAAGTGGCGAGCAGCATAGGCGAGACAAAATTGGTTCAGCGAGCCCAGAAAATGGTTGACAAAGCCGCAGGATATATTGAAGCGTGTCACTTAAAAGAAAAGAATGCCTACGGCGCGGCAATTGGGAATGGGTATATGGATGCGAGCACCTTACAGCTCATCATCATGTCGTACCTTCCCCACTCTTCTCAAGTCGCTAAAGATCATCTCAAGGCGTTGGAAGAAGACCTTAAAATGAAAAAGGGATTGTTCTATCGGTATCGAGTTTCGGATGATT
This sequence comes from uncultured Cryomorphaceae bacterium, assembly GCA_964635965.1. GTDB lineage: Bacteria > Bacteroidota > Bacteroidia > Flavobacteriales_D > Cryomorphaceae > JAKVAV01. Next base: position 5,873 of record CAZWQX010000056.1, on the reverse strand, counting down.
TTGGAGAACCCGAATCCACTTTCCTGATCTGTGGGTTTTGGTATGCAGAAGCTTTAGCCTGTGAGGGAAGAATAGATGATGCAAAAGAAGCTTTTGAAGAGTTGTGTTCTTATGGGAATCATCTCGGTTTGCTGAGTGAAGACCTCGATCCTAAAGATGGATCAATGTGGGGTAATTTTCCACAGGCATACAGCCATGTCGGATTAATTAATGCGGCGGCGAGAATCAACAATAAGCAAGACTTACCAACTTTTCTATCAGATAGTAACTAGGTCATTTAGGAAAGCACGAACATCCGTTACGCCCTCCAATCCATAACGAGCATAACTGGCTCCTGGTCCAACTTTTACTGTATAGACCTCAACAGGTAGTGCTTCGAACATGTATTCATCTGTAACATCATCACCCATACAGAGGGTGAAATCAGGTTTTAGTTGAAGGAAAATCTCTTTGGCAACTACACCCTTGTTGGTATAATTTGGCTTGAGTTCTACCACGTGATCTCCATCCATTACATGAAATCCACGACTGTTCATCATGTGTTTTAAGTGACTCGAAAGCTCACTTTTACGCACTTCGCCCAATCCTTTTTCTACCCTTCGGTAGTGCCAAGCAAGCGAATGGCTTTTTTCTTCAATAAAAGATCCCGGGGTCCGGTCAACATAGAAATTCATTATTTCAAATGCGTCAGCCTTCCAGTCGTCATCTCCACTTTCCTTTTTGGTCCATTCTCCATCTAATGGCCTTGACCAAATGCCGTGTTCCGCGACCAAGTGAACAGGTAAATGACCAAGCCATTTTTCCAGAGTTTCAGCATCTCTTCCGCTAATCACGACCACATGATTGGTTGGATTCTCCGAAAGACCTTTCAATAGCCTTAGTAAGTCTTTGTCGGGAAAACGAGAAGTTGGATCCTCGTGAAATTCCATCAGCGTTCCGTCATAATCAAGTAGAATCAGGGCCGAATTACTTTTATCGTATCGACGCAACATATCGGCGCGATTTGATCCGTACAACCGAATCGTGGCCATATCGGTTTGACTCTCTTTGATATTCATCAAATTATCAAAGAACACCTTCACCCAATTGAAAATGTTATACTTCTGAACCGTTTCTTGCATCAGGCTCATTCGCTCGACCTGTTCCTCTTGGCTCATGTTCAAAGCTTGATGCAAGGCTTCAACCATCTGCTTACGATCGTTGGGATTGACTAGAATTGCATCAGCCATTCCTTTAGATGCCCCCGCCATCTCACTGAGAATCAATACCCCATTTTTGTTCTCTCGTGATGCAACGTACTCTTTACATACCAAGTTCATCCCGTCTCTCAGCGGGGTAATCATCGCAACATCACACATACGGTAAAAAGCACCCAAGGCTCTGAATGGGTAACTGCGGTAGAAATAGTGAATCGGGGTCCAACTGATCCGACCGTATTGGCTATTAATTTTTCCCACAAGCTCGTCAACCTGCTCCTTGAGCGTTTGGTAATTAGGAACCTTATCCCGTGAAGGAACAACTATCAGCAACAAAGAAACCTTCTCTTTGAATTCAGGGTACTCCTCCAGGAATGCGGCAAAGGCTTTGAGCCGCTTTGGAATTCCCTTAGAGTAATCGAGTCTATCCATTGAAAGAATCAATCTTTGATTACCAAGGGATTCACGATACCTCGCCTCCCTTTCCAAGGCTTCGGGATGTACGGCGTTATCCCGATACTTTTCATAGTCGATCCCCATCGGCAGAGAATCGGCTACAACAACGCGATCTACCAGTTGGATTCGATTTCCTTGATAAGGAAAACCTACCAATCGGTGCACCGAACTCAGAAAGTGGCGCATATCATCATAGGTATGAAACGCGATATAGTCAGAACCCAAAACTCCTTTTAGCAATTCCCTTCTCCATGGCAAGGTTCGAAAGACCTCGTAAGACGGAAACGGGATGTGCTGGAAGAAGCCAATGGTGATGTTCGGGTGTTTTTCTCTCAACAACCCCGGAACAAGAAATAACTGATAATCGTGCACCCAAATGGTATCATCAGGATCGAGATTTTCCGATATCGTCTCGGCAAATTTTTGATTGACTTTCAGGTAATATTCCCAATTAGTATTCGAATAGTTGATATACTGAACGAAATAGTGAAAAGCTGGCCAGAGCGTCTCGTTGCTAAAACCCAGGTAGAATTTTTCTACTTCCTCTTCTGTGAGAAATACGGGACACATACTCTCAGCTTTGAGGCCTTCGGTAACTTCTTGCTTAAGCTGATCACTTTCAAAGGATGCTCCAGGCCACCCGATCCAAATATTATTTCCCTCGCGATAAATGGAACCCAAACCCGTTGCCAATCCTCCTTCACTGGGCTTATACGTCAATTCATTGTCTTCCTTTTCAATCCTAACTGGCAATCGGTTAGATACGATGATGGTTTTCGGCATGGGGAGCGCTTTGCCTAAAAATAATTGGAATCCCGAGAATGAAATCTATATGAGAACAGAGTTTACTTGAAATTGAAAGAACCTCAATTTGAGATCATCAAAACTGACAAGTCGTTGAATTCTGATCATTCGGAACCAACATGAAGGATATATCCCGTTCCATGGATATTCTCTATTCTGATCCTTGAATCGCGTTCGAGTTTCTTTCGAAGTTTCGCCACGTAAACGTCCATACTTCGCGTGGTGAAGTAGTCCTCGTTGTTCCAAATTTTCAGCAGTGCCTCCGAGCGAGGCATCACCGAGTTGACGTGCTGAATGAGCATTTCCAACAAGGCTCCTTCCTTAGGGCTAAGTCGTTCGGAATTCCCATTGAGGTCAAGCATGCGCTCCCGGGGTTTAAATCGGTAATGACCTATTTCTAATATTTCAGCCTGAGGTTTTGTTCCTCCTCTGCGAGCTAGTATCGCCTCAATCTTTAACAAGAGAACCTCCGAGTCAAAAGGCTTCGTGAGGTAGTCATCAGCCCCGGTTTTATAGCCCTTTACTTGGTCTTCTTTTTCGCCTCGAGCAGTAAGAAAAACTATTGGAATTTCTTGATTGAGTTTACGAACATCTGCGGCCAGAGTAAAACCATCTCTCTTGGGCATCATCACATCAAAAATGCAGAGATCATAAGTACCGGACTTAAACCGTGAATAACCGAGATCACCATCTTGAGCCAATTCAACAGAGTAATCAGCCAACTCCAGGTAACTCTTTAAAACCTGACCGAAGTTCTCCTCGTCTTCAACCAATAAAATCTTAGCTTTCATCGCAAGGGATTTTGATGGTTACCGTGGTTCCTTTTCCTTTTTTAGATTCAAGATTTGCCGATCCACCGTGTTCTTCGGCTATCTCTTTCACATAACTCAAACCTACACCAAACCCCTTAACATCGTGTAAGTTTCCCGTCTGTTCTCGATAGAAAGCTTCAAAAGCTCTTTTCTTGGCTTCTTCGCTCATCCCAATTCCTTTATCCGTCACTTTAAAGTGGATGAAACCCGCTTCTCGTTTCACGGAAATACCGATCACCGGATTCTCCTTTGAATACTTGATGGCATTGTCAATTAGGTTGGACAAGGCATTTCCGACATGGTACGGATCGACCAAACATTCTGCGTCGTTTTCGAGAAAGTCTTCAGTTAGGTTGGCCCCAGACTGCTCAATTCGCAGACGATTTGCCGCAATAGCCTCACGTAAGAGGTCATTGATTTTAACCCTGACCTTTTTCAGTCGAATCTCCCCTCTCTCCATTTTAGCCAAATGCAGAATGCTTTCCACGTGGGAATTGAGTCGTTTGCTTTCCTTGGCGATGATATCCGAATACCGATCGAGTTCAGTTTCATTACCCCGTACACGAGGATGGCGAATGCTATCTGCAGCTAATCCAATGGTAGCCAAGGGCGTCTTGAACTCGTGGGTCATGTTATTGATGAAGTCGGACTTCATATCGGCCAATCGCTTTTGGCTCAACATAAAACGAATTGCGTAAATTGTTGTACCCAGCATCAACAAGGTAAATAGGGTTACCAGACCCAGAACAGAGCCCGTATTTTTTAAAATGTAAGCTCCTTTCGTAGCAAAACCAAGATGGAGTATCGGACTATCTTCTTCCGACCGAAAAATGTCTACGGCATATTCCATATTATCAATCTCCACTGAACTGGAAAATTGGGCCAACACGGAATCAGTGGTTATGGCGTAATCAAAGGGCAGGTCAATTCCCTCCTTTTGAAGCTCATCATTAATCAACGGCTGAATTTCTACATTTTCCAAGCGTCGATAGAGATCTTCTTCGGCGGTGAGCTGGCGAACCAATACAGTTTTGAATGCTTGTTCCAGCACTTCGAACTCCTGCTCTACCTTTTCAAATTCCCTGAAAATGTTTGTGGTATCAGATTCAATGATAATGACAGATCGGTGATCTTCACTCAACGTTTTGCCACCAGCATTAACAATCACCTCAACTTCTCCAGGTTCTCCTACCTCATACACAAACTCCGTAGTGTATTGAGGTATACTATCCCTGATTAGCGTGCGCATATCAAAGACTTCCTCGAACTCTTCGTTGATCAAAAGCTCTACCTCCGATTGCTTTAAGTTACTCACTGTAGCGAATAGTGCCCGTTCCGCTCGTTGGTCAAATTCCTCGGCTGCTTGATCTATAGTTTGCTTTAACCAATAGCCCTGAAGACCGATCACCCCGAGCAGTGAAACCGTCATGAACGAAGCAATAAGTGTAATATTACGTAATTGCATGCCAGACAAAAGTAACCGCCTCGGGCCCGCCATTCAAGGACTTTAACCTTTCTTTAACCTTCTTTGACTGGGTTTTAACCCTTCTGTCACCGGTGTCGCCATAGATTTGTACCGAATCAAATAACAAACGAACATGAAGACATCAATTTACTTTTTCGCTGCATTGTTGGTAGGCGCTTTGACCGTGGCAGCAATTCCCAATCCTGAAGAAACGATTAAGGTGACGGTTGTGAAGCACAGTGGAAACGAAACCATCGTTTTGGATACCACATTCCTCGCTTCTTCCGGTTACACCGTTGAACGGTTTTTAACTGATAACGGATTTGATCCTGCAGAAACGGAAATCATCGACACGGATGCTTTTGATGGAAAATACTCTTGGAAAAGAGATGACTCAGTTCTTTTTCTAAACGGCAAAGGCAACTCTTTTCATTTCGAATTTGACGAAGAAGATATTCTTACCGAAACCATCATAGGACCTGATGGCGATTCTGAAGTAGATATGGTCCAAGAGATCATCGTGATCAATAAAGGCGATGGCAGTGGAGAATCAACCGTTACGACTACCACAATTGAAAACGGTGAAAAAGTGGTTGAAGTGGAAGTGGTCCCATCTGAAGATGTAATCTTACTTCCATCCAAATCGGGCTCAACGAAGGAGATGAAAGTGGTCTTTCAACAACTCGAAAATGAACTGGGAGAGACTGAAATTGACTTTGACGAGTTGATCGAAGAATTGAAAAAGAAAGAAGGTGTCGATGTCGAATTCTTCCGATCTGAAGATGGCTCAGAAGAGGAAATCACCGTGATTTACGAGCAGCTCGAAAAAGAAATGGGTGAAATGGGAGAAGAAATGCAGGAACTCATTGAAGATCTTAAGACTGAAATCGAAATCAAGATTGAAGGAAAAGAATTCGACTTTGATTCGCTGGTATCAGAAGCAGGAGATTTCGAATTTGAAGTAATCCTAGACAAGGCTTTTGATTCACCAAGGTATGTTACGGTTATCACGGATGGAAAAAGCTCAGAGGGTTCTGAAAATGTATTCATCGAAAAGCACGCATTCTCAGGAGGCGACTATACAGTAGCCATCGTGACCAGAACAACCGGTGAAGAATCCAACTCAGATGAGTCATTCAT
>CAZWQX010000055.1:0-22746 GCA_964635965.1 uncultured Cryomorphaceae bacterium | reverse complement strand
GTATTCTGTGGGGTGTTTCACTTGAACTGCTAAAGCTTCCCATCCTCCGGTACTACCTCCATAAACAAACCTCGACCAACCCTCGCCAATTCCTCTGAACTCCTTCTCGATATAAGGAATTAGCTCGTAGGTAATGGCATCTCCATAAGGTCCTTGAGCGGCACTATTTACCGCATAGGAATCGTCGTAGTAAGGAGTCGGGTGCTGAATCTTAATTGCAATAACTCTCGGGAAATCTGGCCCTGTCCATGTTTTGTAAAAATCATAGGCTTCTTGCTGCACAATCAAATTGTATCCTTCAACGTCAAATCGCTCGCTGTATTCGGGCTCCAGATCGGGATCGGGGGGAGTGGTTCTAAAACCACCAAAATCCTTCGGGAAATGTCCGTGCATAATGGCCAGCGGATATTTTACATCGGGGTGATCTTCCCATCCTTTTGGTAATAAGACATGGGCTCCGAGATACATGTCTCGTCCCCAGAATTCACTCAATAATTCACTCTTAATTCGGATGTGCTTTACATACTCCGTATCCTCGGATTCTTCAATCGGAGGGATTTTTTGATCGAGATTTACAGAAAGTGACAGCGTTTTTCCTTCTTCGATGGTAACTTCTTTTGGACTGGAGTAGAGGTTACCCGGCGCTCGATTCCACTTCTGTCCTTCGCCTCGATCCATCGGTAGTTTAACTACATGGCCGTCTGCCAGATTAAACGTTTCGTATTTATGAAACAGTACCTGGACGTAAAAATCACCTTTGGGCAAGTCGGCGAAATTTTGAACGGGATAACCAAACGACTCCATATCAAATTGCAATGGCTCGTCGGGATTCCAGCCTTCCACATCCATACCGAACGCTTGACAGGTTTTGGAGTCGTCCCTAAGTTGAAATCTGGGTTCGGTTTCTAACTGTTCCGAAATCAGAAGAATCAGCCTTCCATCTACGGCTTCTTCGTAGTGTTTAGAAGAGAATGAAATCTCGATGTTCCCCGATCCATCTGAATTCGAGGATTGATTCCCATCGCCGGAATTGATACAAGAACTCATTCCCAAAGCGATTAGAATCAATCCGATAAAGAATAAACGGGTAGATATAACGTGTGAATTTTTCATTTTGGTTGGAGGAATTTATTGCAGCAGCTTTTTTTTGATTTCCCCAATTTGGGAGTAATGTCTGTCAATGTGAAACCTGATAAATTCAAGTCTTTGATAAGCGTTCAATGGTCCACAAAGAAAATGGGGATATATCACCTGATCCAAGGGGAGATCTTCCAAAAGCATATGCAAGTTTGATAATAAATCATCACAGTTCTTAAAATGAGATATCCAGACTCCCAAACTCCATTTGCCTGATGGTAAGGCTGATGCAGGAGCCGTTTCTTTCTTTTTCCAAGTGCGCTCTATAATCTCCTCGATAGATAATCCCACATTTTCAGAGTCACCTTTCCATATGGGATTCCCGCTTTTAAATCTTTCAGCAGCAGTGTGAATCAGGTCATATCCTCCTCTTTCGGCGAGCACTAAATGTTCGATAACTTCTTGAATATTCCACCCGTTTGGCTCAATTCTCACCCTGCCTTGCTCTGTGGATAGTCCTTTGACCAAATTTTCAACTGTACTGCGTGAAGAGCTTATTTCATGAAGCAAGGAATCGATTTCGGTATTCATTATTCAAGCGGATTCACCCGTGTCTGAGGGTAAAGTTAATCTTGGCGGGGAGATCAAATGCCAAAAACTCAATCCTCAAATGGCGAATTGTTGTTTGCAGAAAAATAAGCAAATCACAGGATTCACATGTTATTCAGTACAAATATGGATGTCTGGTTTTCACTTGAACTGTCACTATCAAGGATCAGCATGATATCTTTGCGGCTGTGGAGGAATTTCGAAACATTCTTAAGAATATTAAGCGATACGTTGAACTGAGTTCGGAAGATGAAAATCAATTCGCTTCCATTGTTTCTACCAGACATATTAAGCGCAAGCAGTTTGTCGTACAACCCGGCTTCGTCTGCAAGCACCAAACCTATGTTGTTTCAGGAGTACTTCGAAACTACTTTATGTCCGATGAGGGTCAAGAACACACCATACAGTTCGCCATTGAAGATTGGTTTATCAGCGATTTTAATAGCTACATCAATCAAACTCCTGCCTCGCTGTTTGTAGAAGCCATTGAAGACAGCGTTATCCAGCAGATTGCTTACGAAGACGTGGAAAACCTCTGTGCCCAAAACCCAAAATTCGAACGCTTCTTTCGATTGGTAGCCCAGAAAGCCTTTGCCTATTCGCAGCAAAGGGTACTCTCCAACCTCGGTAAATCGGCGGAGGAGCGATTCTTGGAGTTCAATGATCTCTATCCATCTATCGTCCAACGCGTACCTCAATACACCCTTGCGTCATACCTCGGCATGTCCCCTGAGTTTCTCAGCAAAATCAGAAAACGGCTCGCCGAAAAATCTTGAACTACTTCAAGATAATTTCTTAATCGGGTTCATTTTTCCAGAGCTTCTGTCTGGCCAACTTTGTGCCGTAAACGTCAATTCATCAGTATGAAAAAGAAAACATGGCTCATAACGGGAGCCTCAAGCGGATTGGGAAAGTCATTAGTGGAATGTGTTTTGGAATCAGACGACTTTGTGATTCCCACCTTTCGAAAGTCAGAACAAGTAAGGGATTTCAACAAGCATCACGGCGCTTCGGCGAGGGCTATTGAGCTGGATCTCTCTGATCCCGAATCAATCGAGAAGGCAATCCATATCCTTCGAACCGAATTTGATCAAATCGATGTGCTGGTCAACAATGCAGGAGTTGGATTTGCGGGTGGGATTGAAGAGAGCTCTGTACAAGAAGTGCGAGCCGTTTTCGAAACCAACTTTTTCGGGATGTACCAACTTACCCAAGGTTTATTGCCCATGATGCGGGCAAGGGGAGAGGGAACCGTCGTTCAGATTTCATCCCACGCCGGCATTAAAGCCTTCCCCGGATTTGGGGTATACAATGCTTCCAAGTTTGCCATGGAGGGAATGAGTGAAGCGCTGGAACAAGAACTGAAACCGCTGGGCATTAAGCTTTACCTCGTCGAGCCTGGACCTTTCCGAACGGGTTTCGCGGGTAAGGGACTCATGTTGGCCGAAAAGGAGATTGAAGCTTATGCTCAAACTTCGGGAGCTTTTAAGCAAAAACTCCAAAGTGTTGATGGAAAACAAGAGGGAGATCCCAATAAGGCGGCCCGAGCCATTTTGGATCTGGTACATACCCAACCCGATATTTTGCGAATGCCCTTGGGAAAGATCCCGCTCACTACCATAGCCATGAAACTCGACGAATTGAGAAACGACATGGACAAAATGCGCCAGATCTCAGAATCCGCAGTTTTCGAGTGAGTTATCGGTGATCGTTACTCGTGGCTCGGTATTCGTTGCTCGTTGCTTGCTGCAGACTGAGGGCTTGCAGGTTTTGGCATGACCAATTTGCGATATTGAATGAGATCAAAAGTAGCTTTGACCTTTGTCGTTTCTTTCTCGATCGTGAGGGCCATCCTCTCTCGACCGCCGAAGTAAAAAGTAGGAGGTGTGGACTTAACCCGCCGTAATAAGAACATTAGATAAAATTGTTCTTCGTGAATTCTGTGCAAAAAAATTTAACAGGATAACCGCTTTCTTCCAGCAACACCCTGCACATTGAACATTGAACATTGAACATTGAACATTGAACACTGAGCACTGAACACTGAACACTGCAAACTGCACACTGCCTCCCACGAAACACGAAACACGACCAGCGAGTAACGACCAGTGAGCCACGAACCACGACCAAAATTTCGCACCTTTAATGCATGAAACGAATTACGGCTGTTTTCTGCCTTTTTCTTCTGCCTTTTATCCTCACCGGACAAGGTTATAAATCAGTGATTGCTGAGAAGAAAAACGTGGATGCCGATAATCAGATCTACGTCCCGGGGAGGACCTTCGTTTACGAAGTAACCATTACCAAGGGGGGAAAGAACATGTTGCTGGTAAAAAACGGATTTAATGGCTGGGAGTGGGCCGAGGCGAGTCCTGATTCCATGAACCGGATCCTGATGGTTGTTCTGGGCCCTAAGAAAGGTGATCGAACCAATAAGCGACAAACCGAAATCCTATACACAACCGATGGAATGCCCGAGTTTGTCGAAACTACCGGGCTGATTGAGAATGCAGACAACGTTTGGCTTCATCCGCCGAGATCGGGCTTTTTCAAATCTTTGGAACTCTGTCCTTTTCCCTACGTACAGCTGCCACTAGAACAAGACAAGGCTTGGGGTGATGAGATCACCATCGGTTCACATTGGTCGCATCCCGAATGGGCCGAATGGGAAGGTGAACTCAACCTGAATCACACGTATCGCATTGCGGAAAAAGTAGAAAAGAGAACTGCGGCATCCATCTACCGACTGGAGGCCATCGGAAACAGCGCGGTAGGGCAAACGAAGCTCGAAGCGTTCTATTCGGAGAAGAAAGGCTTTGAACAATTGACTTTTACCTTGCCTAAGGGAGATACCGTTTTCTTTAATTTGATCGAGATTCGTACAAGCGAGTCACCACCTCTCAAAAATGCCGAGGAGTATCTCCGAAAACTTCGCTAGCCATGAACCAAGAGCATGAAGACTTAATCGAAAAATTCTACCAATCCTTTGCCAATTTGGATGCTGAGGGAATGGCTGCTTGTTACCACCAGGATATCGTTTTTGAAGATCCCGCATTTGGTGAACTAAATGGTGAACACGCGGGAAATATGTGGCGTATGCTCTGCGCAAGCCAAAAAGGGAAGGGATTTGTGGTAAAACACTTTGCCGTGGTTGCCGACGATAAAAACGGCACCGCTGAATGGGAGGCTTGGTATACCTTTTCGAAAACAGGCCGCAAAGTGCACAACAAGATCTCGGCTCAGTTTGAGTTTAGCGATGGCAAAATCATCAAACACGTCGACTCTTTTGACCTAAGGAAATGGGCCAAACAAGCCCTGGGATTTAAGGGAATACTTTTGGGCGGAACAAACTTTTTCAAAAAGAAACTTCAGGCTCAAACCAACTCCATGCTGAGGAAGTTTGAGAGGTCTTTTTAGCTGATTTTTGGCAAGCGATAAATCGAACTTTTTCCGGCCACATTTTTCTTTTTCTCAGTCGAATATTGAATGATTTTTAAAAAAGAGAGACTAGACTAAAAAACATAAAGTGTTTATCTAACACTAAGCTACTTTTCGGCCCCATAGGATTACTCAATCATCAACACCTTACCTATGGGAAAAAAGATCAATTTTATCGCCTTATCACTAATCGTTCTGATTAGCGTATTTACCGCAGGACACTACGAAGAATTAACTTCTGCCATCGATTCGGGAGACACCGCTTGGATGGTTGTAGCCAGCGCCTTTGTGCTCCTGATGACGCCGGGATTATCCTTCTTTTACGGAGGGATGATCGATAAGAAACACATCATTTCTACCATGCTTCAGAGTTTCGTTGCATTGGGAGTGATCAGTGTTCTCTGGGTATTGGTTGGTTTTAGTCTTTGCTTTGGCGAAAGCATCGGTGGGGTAATTGGTAACCCCATGACCTATTTCAACTTTTCGGGAGTAGGAGCAGAGCCCAATCCTGCCTTCTCCGAAACGATTCCTTTTTTGCTCTTTGCCCTCTTCCAGCTCAAGTTCGCCATCATCACTCCGGCACTCATCACGGGTAGTATGGCGGGCAGAATTCGCTTTAGGAGTTACATCCTCTTTATGGTGCTTTTCTCCTTGGTTATCTATAGTCCATTGGCACATATGACTTGGCACCCCGATGGACTGCTCCGCAATTGGGGAGTACTCGACTTTGCCGGCGGAACCGTAGTGCATATGTCGGCTGGTTTGGCTGCTTTAGCCGGAGCTGTTTTCTTGGGTAAGCGAAAAGAAGCACTTGATCGCCACAGCAATGTTCCTTTTGTGATTTTAGGAACGGGACTGCTTTGGTTTGGGTGGTTCGGTTTTAATGCGGGCTCTGCCCTCGGAGCTAACGCCGATGCAGTGATTGCCTTCGCCAACACCAATATTGCCTCGGCGACGGCCATGATTACCTGGATGTTTTACGAGCGTATGTTGGGCCGAAAAATGTCGGCCGTGGGTGCCTGCGTAGGAGCCGTGGTTGGATTGGTAGCGATTACACCGGCCGCCGGATTTGTCAACATAGGCCAATCGATGTTTATCGGATTTATCGCCTCGTTAATTTCCACTGGATGGCCCAATTGGAAATTAACGAGGCGATAAATCGATGTTTATCGGATTTATCGCCTCGTTAATTTCCAATTGGGCCATCCAGTGGAAAAACAAATCGCGCATTGACGATACCCTTGATGTATTTCCCAGCCATGGGGTAGGAGGTATTGTCGGAATGGTCTTAACGGCGGTTTTTGCCAAAGAAGTCGGTTTGGTTTACGGTGAGACCGAGACTTTTCTCTACCACCTTTTGGCATTGGTCTTGACCTCCATATTTGCATTTGGCGGAAGTTATCTTCTCTTCCGATTGGTAGATGCCATGTTATCGATGCGGGTGCGTGAAGACCAGGAAACACGAGGATTGGATCTTAGTCAGCACGGGGAGCGGATGGATTAAGAGGCTCTGATTTCTATAGAGAAACGTGTAAAAGAGCGGTCCTTCGAATTTTATCGAATTACCCGGTTAACTTTATCGGCACTAGATTTCGATGAGATGAGATATATCCTAATATTATGTCTTTCCTTTTCGCTGTGTTCGGTTTCTTCTACCGCGCAAGAAGCGTTTGAATGGAGCCCTAACCACGAGTTAACCCTTACCGACTTTACATCGCCTCAGTCGGAGATAAACCCAGAACTGAATACTTACTCAGTGTATCCTGGTTCCACGATGGAGTTCTTCTACCAAATGAGTCATGCTGAATTTGCCTTTAAGAAGAACTTCAATTCCTACGCGGTGTGCAAGTTTAATCCTTCGGTTGCGGCAATCATCGCTCCCAATAGTGAGTACGCCGAGCAGCTTCTTCGTTTGGAGCGCTACAATTTTGATCTTCATGAACTCTATGCCAGAAAATTCAGAAAGGCGCTGTTTGAGAATAAGAAGTTCGGGAGCTCAACCAACTTTTTTCAGAACATCTGGAATGAGCTCTCGGCTGAAATGACACAGGTACATGCTCAAGCGGTCAAATCAACCAATATGGGAGCCGATGAAGAGCTTCTGAATCAATTGCATACCGAAGTTAAGGCGGAGATAGAAGTCCTTTACGAATTCTGCAAGACCTGTAAACCACCGAAGAAAAAGAAGAAGTGACCTTGAATACCCTTAGAATCGCTCTTTGCTTTTTGGGATTCTCTTTGCTCACCTTTTCACAAACCAAAGCCCAAGATGACGAAGTTTCCTTTACGCGTTTTATCGAAGGAGGAGTTCACTATTTCGATTCTTTCTCGGCCCAGGTGTCGTATGGGAATATTCGCAAAAAGCGAAGACATTTATGGCTTTCGCGCGTCGGTCCCCAGCTTGTTATAACTGACGATAAAACCAGAATTCTATTTCCAGCCACTGCCCTTTTTGGATATGACCTTTTCCATTCTGAGACCATTCCTTTTGCGTCGGCAGGACTTTCATTCATGCTCAACGACGCACAGATGACCGATCTCTTTTCCGATTCTGACAAATGGTTCGAAAACGAGAATTTCATACTCGAATTTGGTATAGGGCTGCAACGAAATCAATTCAACTTGGGCTATAGATACTCATATCAGCTGAGCCGCTCAACATCCGCTCAGGAAGTAGTACCGTATCCTGAGCACGCCATTACACTTCACTACCGATTCGTGACCTGGGTACCTAAGCCAAGGAAGAAAGACTAATCCATTCACCTCAGGTCTAATACGACTGTTACCTAATTAAACTATTTGATCCATTTTGCTTTTACCACGCCTTTTTCCGTTTCGAGGAAAAGCAGGTATACTCCTGGCAAAATGCCTGAGACATCCAAGTTGATCGATTTGCCGGCATAGGGTGATGACAGAATAGATTTACCCCCTAAATTGATGATTTCATACCTCAGGATGTTTACTTCGGATTTCACGCGAAGCATGTCATTCGCAGGAATCGGATATACCGCCAATTCCACCTCTGTTTGATTCGAAGTTGAAAGCCCTGATTGCTGAGAACTCTGAATGAAAATATCTCCAAAACCGAGTAATGGAACAATAAATTCATCACTGCTTTGGTCAAAGTCGATGTTCCCCCCACTTACTCCTGAAGTAACTACTCGGTTTTCATCAGAAACGGCAATTCCCCGTACCCAATTATTATTGATACCCCCGTAAGCATATGCCCAGTCCGTATCACCCGATGGATCCAGGCGAACAACATAAACGTCGTCTTGCCCAACGGAACTCAGAAGCAGTTCTCCTTCTCCCGTATCGAAATCTGAAGTATTGGTGAGTTCGCCCGCTCCGTATATATTATCCTCTGCATCAACGAATATGGCCATACCATAGGTTTTGTAATCACCTTGAATCGTTTTCACCCACACCAGTTCACCATCGGTATCCAATTTCCAGAAAAATGCATCGGGTGAACCATTGGTCGCTTCCACCTCAACCACCCCTTCGCCAGGATCGAAATCTACGTTTTGCGAAAAGTAACCGGTCGCAATCACATTTCCCTCACTATCACAGGCCACAGAACGAATCGGATCAGAAGTGGGGCCGCCCTCTCGGCGAACCCACTCAAATTCACCCTCGGCAGAAAACTTGGCTATATAACCATCCACATTGCCATTTGAGGTTAGATTCAATACCTCATCTCCCGGATCAAAATCGGCAGTTCCGTTAAAGTCACCTGCGACAAACACATTTCCGGAAGGATCCATGGCAACATCATAAGCGTAATCATACTCCGTCCCACCGCCTGTAGCTGCCCAAATGAACTCGCCATAAGAGTTGACCTTCACCACGAAGTAATCAAATTGTCCTGCAGAGGTTCTTTCGAACACTTCATCTCCCGGATCAAAATCACAGCTTCCATTGAAGTAGCCTACTATTGCGATATTATCATCGGCGTCGATCGCCAGCTCTTCGCCATATGATAAAATCGGGCCGCCAAATTGCTTAACCCATATGAAATTTCCGTCAGGATCTAATTTTAAAAGAAAGGCATCTTCGTTGGTTCCCGGATTTAAGATGAACTCACCTTCTCCTGGGTCAAAATCGGTCTCATTTAAAAAGGTGCCCGCCAGATAAACGTTGTTTTCGCTATCAACACCAATTCCACCTCCCTTTTCGAGGTTTGCATCAGAACCGATAGAAATGGCCCACAGAAAATCGCCGTCAGGCGAGAGCTTTTGGACAAAAATGTCTTGGCCTCCATTTGAGGTAAGGATGAATTCTTCTTCACTTGGATCAAAATCTCCTTGCTCAAAATAGAATCCGGTGGTAAGGACGTTGCCGTCATGATCGACGGTCATATCTCTACCGCGATCATCTTGGTTTCCGCCGACCAATGTGCCCCAGCTAAATTGAGGAGTTTGCGCAAATAGGGAAATTGAAAAAATAGCCCAAAGGGCCAAAAGAGTGATGGTTTTCATGGTTGATTTTGGTTAGGTTATTTCAACCATAAAAATACAAAATAGACCTCTCAAATCATTGACTTTGATCACAGAAGCTGCAACCAATTCTGATCATGAGAATTCGGACTCTAGTCTATTTTAACAAACTTCTCAGAGAGCTCAAACCCATCCTCAGTGACAATCCTGGCGATGTATGTTCCTTTATCGAGATTTGAAATATTGAGCCGGATATGATCAAAGGCAGGGCCGAGTTGAAGCTCTCGAACCAGCCGCCCCGAGGTATCAAATAGGAAGAGTTTTGCCCGATTCTTCCCTTCTAAATCATACTCAAAGCGAATAAAATCTTGAGCTGGATTAGGATAAACGCCAAACCCTGAATGATTATTCTGCTCCATGATTCCAGTGATTAACGAACCATCACATTCTCTTGGCAAAGCCATAGGCACTTGCCCACTAAGCTTGTATACTACCGTCCCTGCTGAACTTCCGAACCTAATGTAACTACCGGATTCATCGGAGATTATTGGCAATTTTAGAGTGTTTTCCGCCGCTAAACTCGTCCAGAGGTAAACATTACCAAAATCGAAATACTCCTCACCGTCTTCACGAATGATTTTCGCAATATTCGTATCTATGCTACTCACATAATACAAGAATTCAATATTGGTAGTATCACAATCAAACAAGGATCTTGTGACATACCTTATAGAAGTCGTTGAGGAGGGGATTGAATTATCGGGAATATCAATGGAGATAAAAAGGGTTTGATCAAGGTTGTACAAATCAATGGTTGTAGGATTGGTAATTAACATCTTCGGAAGGCCATGGTCGATGTAAATAAAATCTACCAATCCGGGAGGTTCCGTCACTGTAGAAATCAATACGGGCTCTTCTTGACCTTTTGACGAAAAGTTGAAGAGTAGAAGAACGAAAATAAAGATTTGCTTTTTCACGATACATAGCTTTGGTTATTCGCAATATAAGAGATAGCTTCAACCTAAGAACACGTGAAAAACGTAATTCTTGAGTTCCTAATAATGGCGGCACTTATCCTTTCGGAAATTGGTCAAATGCTATTTTCATTATGAAAACCTCCATTGGCATTATCGGTATGGGTTGGGTTGGTTCCAGCGTGGCCATCTCCATCCTTCAAAAAGGCATTTGCAAAGAGTTGCTATTAAACGATGTTCGGAAAGAGATTGCCGAGGGAGAAGCGATGGATCTCAACCACGGTACTTCCTTTTTTCCATCGGCTGACATTCGTGCGGCTGAGATAGAAGATATGGTGAATTGTTCGGCAATTGTTGTCACTGCAGGACGGGGAGGAGAGCCAGGTGAATCAAGGCTTCAATTATTAAAGGACAATATCGGCATAGCTCGTACCATTTCGGATAAACTCGCCGGTTTCAAAGGCATTTTGATCATTGTGGCCAATCCAGTCGACGTATTGACCTACTTCTACCAAAAGTATACGGGATTATCAAGAAGCAGGGTGATTGGAACGGGAACGCTCTTGGACACCGCACGACTTCGCGAGTCTATTGCCAATCGTTTAAACATTGAGCCAAAAACAATCCATGCTCAAGTAGTGGGTGAACACGGTGATTCGGAGGTGGTGCTTTGGTCTAGAGCTTCCATCGGCGGTATACCCATCCGCGAATGGAAAGAGTGGGAGCCTCAGTACGAAAAAGAAATAGAGGATGAGGTGAGAACCGCTGCGTTCGAAATCATTAAAAGAAAGGGAGCCACCAATCATGCCATCGGACTGGTAACGGCCGCTTTGCTCAAATGGATTTTGCGTGGCGAACGAAGGGTGGTAACGGTTTCATCCGTTCATCAGGGTCCGTATGGCTTTCAGGAATTGGCTATTTCATTGCCCTCTGTGGTAAGTGAAAATGGTGTTGATCACATCCCTTCGCTTCAACTTGCAAAAGCAGAGGAAGCCAAGCTCAAAAAATCAGGTCAGATCATTCGGGAGGCAATCGTCAACGCCGAAACGAAATGAACTAGTTAGATCCTTTCGCCTCAGTTGATACAAATCGGGTAGCTAACCAAGCCATAGGAATGTAGGCAATTACCAAGTCTGTTGCGATAAACCAAGTTGGTGCGGGAATCTGATAAGCATTTATTATCCCAAAAATCAGTGATAAGGCACCAAATCCATAGGCCAGTTTCGCCTTACTAGTACCTGCAATTTTAATGATCAACATAGCACCGATAAGGGTGCCTAAAGCATGTGCAACAATGGGTATGATGAAATTACCCGTAGTGAATTCATCCATATGAGCAATGATGCTCATTGAATCCATGGGGTCCATTCCCTCAGGATAGGGCATGATCATCGGACTGGCCATAATGATTGCACCGTTAACGAAATTGCCAACAATAAATCCGACAAGAAAAGCCAGAATGTTTCGAAGAATAGGGCTCATGATAGATTGATTAGTAGGTTCTTACTAATGTACGATTTTCCGAAAAAATCTCAGTCCACCAAGATGAGCTCCCCTTCGCCCGAATCTTCCAAAACCGTGATTGAAGGTGGATTTCCTGAAAGAAAAATATCCCCGCGATCGCGTATTTTGTACTCCAATCCTTGTTCAACGCGAATCCTTGAACTTCCACCTGAAAGATTTTCTATGTAGGCGAACTGTGCAGTTAAATGGGCTGCGTGAACTTCCATTAAAGCGTCATTCCAAATGTTGAGTTGTCTCGTTTTTCCCGAAAACTCCATTACTCCGCCACAGGGAAAGGCATTGTAATAGCCGAAGATTTCGCAATTGACCTTAAGGTTTGCAATATTGAGTTTGCTACCCACGATCAAGAATAAATTCGCGGAATACAGTGTGTCAACCGTAGTCAAATTACACGTTTCATTCGCCCTGATCTGCATAAGAGAATCGCAATAAACGTCCAGAACAATTTTGTTGTCTTGTGGATAAAGCCATGTTGCTCTGGCATCATTTTTTACCACGAGAGAGTCTCCCGCAAAGCGATATTTCATCTCTTCGATGAATTTCTCATTGCCCGTAGCAACCACTCTGAAACTATCGGATCGGTGAAACCGCACTTCGAAGCTATTGTCGAATTCGATCTTCCTGAAGGGCTCCGAATTATAAACGCTCACAACCTCGTTGTCTTTGAGACAACCTGCCATCATAAAGACCAAAAGGATTCCTATGATTGTTTTGTGTTTCATTTTCCAAAACGGTAGCCCAATCCAAATTCCGGATGATCGAGAATATGTAAGTGTGATTTCATCGCGAAGTATGCGATGAATTGATCTGTAACATCGTAACGAACCATCCCTCGATTGTAAATTAGTTCATCTTCAACTTCGTTCGGAAGTCCTACGTAAACACCTCCTTGCAAGATCAAACGCAATCTATCGTATCGAAAAGAGACAGAGAGGTGCAGTCCTGTGCTCCACTGCATGATAGGCTCGTATTCAGATCCTTCTTCAATCGATAATTCCGTTTCTGCAGATCCATCGTAAAAAATATCCGGCCCAATCCCGATAGCCACAACATGAGTAAGGGGTTTCCACACATCTCCCGTTACGGAAAATGTGAAGTGAGTGGATGCCTTCAGCGCCCTGGTTGATTTAAACCCGGGAGCAACTGCAATTTCATAAAAAGGCGATTTATCCAAATCCAAGTTTGGGGACATCAAAGTTTCAATCGGTTTCTGTGAAATACGATAATGCAGACCGAGGAAATATGTACCGTTATTAATACCAATATTGGGTTCAGCTGTGTTGGCATTCGAGAGGTGCGCCAAAGCAACTCCACCATCTAGAAAGAACTTCTCAGAAAGGCGAAAACGCATCCCCAATTTGGTCTGGAAATGAACGTTTATGTGTGAGCCTACCACCACATTCAAAGGATTCTCCTCAGGGTCGTAGATTTTTGTAGTGTAACCCAATCCCAATCCGATAGTAGCATAGGTCTCGAATTTCTCACTCCTTGAAATGGGCAATAAGAAATAGGGATAAATCGCAATTTCTTGCCCATGAACCTCATCATTTCCCAGGGTGGTAAAAAATAGAGAGGCACCGATCGAGGGTTGTCCATAAATGCGGTTCCAGGGATTTGCGTCAGACAACCCCTTTTCAAAACTTGCCTCTAAACTGTAAACATTTTCCTCAGTGAGATAGAGAAAACTCGAATATTCAGGGATTACTGCACCTCTTTGAAAGTTCAAGTTATAAGCCATGTGAGGTGTGATCGCTTCTTGACAGGATGCTCCGGTGAAACTCAACAGAGCTAAGAGACTAAAAACTATCTTGACTAAACGCAGCACTATTTCAAAACCGAGAAAAAAAGTTGGTTGTCAAAACTATCATATTTTATCAACTGATATGGCTGGATTTAAGTTGAATCTGTTGTTATAATCAGCGGATTGAACTATCTTAATTAAATATTCTACTCTTTTTGACTTTACGTTTTTAACTCCTATTTAGCTAACCTCATTTTAACAATCGATGAACCCTTATCAATTCTTTACACGCCGCTTTCTCAATAAGATCTTTCGTGGTTTTCTGGTTTTTCTTTCTTTGCTCGGTCTTTCTGTTTTGGCAGTAGCTCAAACGAGTGATCCGATCTGTGATTGTAATGATCCTGACGACGATTGCCAATACGTATATTTCATTGAAGGAAGATTCAACATTTCAGCGGCGACGAATAAGTTATTTTCTTTTACATTAAGTGAGTCGGACACTATAGCTCACTTGAACTGGATGACCGATATGAACAACAATTTGACCAATCTGGCGCGAATGGTCTATGATGAGTCAACTGAAACGATTTATTGGGTCGATTATGTAGAAGAAGTGGGTATAAGACTCTATACTCAGGAGATTTCCGGGTCGGATCTTTCCCTTACACTCATAGAGACATTCGAATACCCTTTTACAACTGAATATGTGTTCTTAAGAGCTATCGCTTTAAGAGATGGAGAGCTCTATGTAGCAATAGCAGAGGATATACAAGTTCCTTCTGCGTATCGAGTTTTTAAGTACAATCTCGAAACAGAAGAGATAACTACCGTGTATCAGAGGGTTTATGATGATTTGGAGTTCCTTCCATACATTATTGCCGACATTGAATTTGCTAATAATGACGACGTTCTGATTTATGCTCAACCTGATGATGAAACCATGGAACCAAATTTTTTCAGATACGATTTTGAGACGACCGAAGCAATTGGTTACCGTGAGACATTTGTCTTAGAAGGAACTCCAATGCAAGATGGAAATTTTCTCTATTCGAGTAGTACAGGTTTTCGAATAAGAAAGTTGAGAATTGCCGACGAAAATGCATCTAACACAGGTGTTACAATCATACCTTATTGGTACGGGGTTCCGATAGATTTTTCGAATTTTGGTTTTTCAATGACATCGGGCTGTATGTCGAATGCAACCTTCATGGAGTTGAGATCTACCCAAGAAACTTCGAGCTACGATTTATTAGAGAAATCACTGGATATTAATCCTAATCCTACTGAAGGTCTTTCTTTTGCTCAGTTCTCATCTTCGAGAGAACAAAACGCAACCCTTGAAATCTATGATATGACGGGAAGAAGGCTTGCACTGCTCTTCAACGGAGTTATGGATGCCGAGGTGGAATACCGAACAGAATTTGACGGTTCTCATCTCCCAAATGGAGTTTATATTTATCGATTCACGGTAGGAGGTACCGTGGAATTCAAAAAGTTCATCATAGCGAGATAGTCATTAATCTATATTTCAGATGATAGGCCTCATTTCAACATGGGGCCTTTTTTTGTGTCGCTTTGATGAGAATAAAGTGTTCATCATCAGGCGTTTAAAAATTTCTTTCCGTAAAACGTTCACCTTTTTTGGTTACATTCGATGAACCATTAAAGATGCTCGACGAGCGCGTCATTTTAACAAATCAATAACCTACCTTAAACCTATTTCGCTCGCAGGGCAGCCTAAACCAACAAAAAATGATAAGTAAAATGCTTTACCCGAAAGGGAGGTTGCGGTTAATACTGCTTCTCTTCCTGTGTTCCATCGCGGGCGCGTCCTTCGCAGATGTTGAACCAAACGACAATTTTGCTACTGCCACTCCGCTGGAAGTGGGTGTGCAGGTTTCGGGTGATCTTGGAATTGATCCCTCGTCTGATTCAAATGATTATTATGCCGTTGAACTTCCGGCTAACGGGGAAGTAACCATCACCGCGACCTATGAATCGGGGCTCAACGGTTTTCTCTATCTGTATCGATCTAGTCAAGCACAGATTACCAACATCAATGTGAATGGAACTACCGGCATAATCACCGCTGACTGTGTAGGCACCGGGTTGGTGTATGTCAGAACTTTCAGAAGTTCAGGTTCGGGAACCTACACCTTAGAGGTTAATCTAACCCCTGCTTCGTTAGATGAGGATACCGAACCAAATAGCAGTTTCGCCACGATAAACGAAACTTTCTTGGCCGACGAGACCTTTACGGGGCATTTAGGGTATGCGGGAGAAAATACCGGCAATGCAGTTGATACGGAAGATTGGTATTACGTGATTCTGGATGATGACGGACAAGTAACCTTAGATGTTGAATACACCAACACCTTATCAGGTTTCATCTATTTGTATTACAAACAAGGAAGTCAAATCAGTAACACTTCAGCCGCAGTTGGGAACAACCAGTTGGTGATCGATTGTCTCGCTGAAGATACTTTAGCTGTAAGATTGACACGTTCTTCAGGGTGTGGGTCTTATTCTGCCAGCGTATCAGTTGCACCGCGAGCTATTCCAAGGGATCTCGAACCAAATAACGTCTTTGCTGAAGCACAAGAGGTGTTTAATGCAGGAGAGGATGTTCAGGGAAGGCTTGGATATTTCGACATTGATACCGGAACTGATACGGAGGATTGGTACAAAGTTGTATTGGATAACGATGGAGAAGTTTCTATGACCATCCTTTCTACCAATTCGCTTGGAGGTTTTATTTATCTCTACGGTAAAACAGGGTCACAATACACAAATACGAACTACTCCGCGGGTGTTGAGACATTGCTGACATACGATTGTTTGGCTCAAGATACTATCTACATCAGGATTACGGGAACGTCCGGATGTGGTGATTATACGGCAAATGTTACTGTTGAACCCCCTTTGTTAGGAAATGACGCCGAACCGAACAATGTTTTCGCTGAAGCTTTTGAAGTCTTTGATACCGGCGAAGCAATTGAAGGTCACCTTGGTTATTTCGATACAGATACCGGCACGGATACCGAGGATTGGTACAAAGTGGTAACCGATGACGATGGACTTCTGACACTGACTTTTGAATCTTCCAATACATTGAGTGGATTCATCTATTTCTACAGCAAGGCGGGGAGTCAGTTTACCAATACATCATATCCTGCAGAAACGCCAACTGTATTGAACTATGATTGTGTAGCCCAAGACACCGTTTACGTCAGATTCCTCGCTTCCTCCGGATGTGGTGATTACACAGCAAGCGTTTCGGTAACTCCGCCACCACTAGCTGGTGATGTTGAACCAAACAACGTATTTGGGTCAGAGCAAGAAGTGGTTCAGACCGATGAGGAGTTAACCGGAAGGTTGGGCTATTTAGATGTAGATACGGGTGTAGATACCGAAGATTGGTATGAAGTTGTACTTAGCAATGATGGAACGGCTTCCCTAAATATGCTTAGTGATGGTTCCCTCAGTGGTTTCATCTATCTCTACAGCAAAGCAGGGGCTCAATATTCAAATACTTCCTTCCAAACCGGGGTTCCTGTAACTCTCGACGTAAGCTGCCTCGCAGCAGATACGGCCCATATTCGCATATTGAGAACATCGGGCTGTGGTTCATACACGACATCGCTGAATATGACTCCTGATATATATGAAAATGATCCTGAACCAAATGGAGCACTAGCTACAGCTGTACCGAGCTCCGGTGGTCAAATTAATGAAGGCCACATCGGCTACTTCGATGTTGATTTGGGGACAGATACCGAGGACTGGTTTAGCTTCGAAGTTGGAGAGGTGCCATTTGAAGCTGAGGCTGAACTCCAAGTTGTTGGCGCCTTAAACGGCTTTATCTACTTCTACAATAGTGGTGGAGCACAATTGATTAACACTTCATTCGGAGAAGGACAAACAGTTTTACCTTTCACTTTCAATGAAGTAGGTACCTACTACGTTCGACTACTGAGAACCTCTGGCTGCGGACAATACCAGCTGAACAAGCTTTGCGGAACGGATCCTCAGATTTCAATCGTGGAAGATAACCAATCGATTTGCCCTGGTGAGGAAGCCACTTTTACCGCCTCGGGAGGATTTGAGTCTTATGAGTGGGTTAGCAACGCTGTTATCGTTGGAACGGATCAAACCTTAACTACTTCAGTGGCAGGCACCTATTTTGTGAGAGGATTCGATGCCAACGGTTGCATAGGAGTTTCTGAAGATGTAACGCTCACCTTGTTTCCATTGCCTGAACTAGAAGTAAGTGCAGCGGGAAGTACACAAATATGTGAAGGTGAGTCATTGACCTTAAACGCCTCTGCCGGTTTTGCCTCATACTTATGGAATACGGGAGAATCGACTCAGTCGATTCAAGTGACTCAAGCAGGTTCTTACAGCGTTTCTGGTATTACGGCTGATGGCTGTTCTGCGGAATCTGAACCATTGGTTATTGGAGTATCTGTCGTTCCTGAGCTAACAATTACGCCTGGTGGCGCTCTCCAATTTTGTGAAACCGAAAGTGTGGATTTAGTTGCAACGGCAGGATTTGAAACCTATCTATGGAATACGGGTGCTACTTCATCGAGCATAACCGTGAATGAGACAGGCGAATTCTTTGTAACGGGAACCACGGTTGATAACTGCCAGGCAGTATCCGCGAGTGTATTTACTGATGTAGATCTCGATTCTGATGAAGACGGTGTTTGTGACGAAGAAGATGGTTGTCCTAATGATCCAAACAAGACAGAGCCTGGTGAATGTGGTTGTGGGGTATCAGACGTTGATTCTGACGAAGATGGTCTGGCCGACTGTATTGACCCATGTCCGGAATTACCAAATTTGGAAAATGGAGATGCTTGTCAAACTTCCGAAGGGGCAGATGGAACAGTCGTGGACTGTCAATGTGTTGAAGATGAACCAACGGAGGACAATGCCCTTGCTTGTTCCGATGGAATCGACAATGATGGCGATGGGTTAATCGACTGTGATGATCCTGAATGTCAGGCACTCAATGCGGGCTTAGGATGTTCTACTTGTTTCGAAGATGGACTCTCATTTGCCGATGAGGTATTGGACTATTTCAACAACTGTTCGAATAACACCGCGACAGAACCTGCGGGCGCTTTAGGGGTGCCGGACTTTGTGACGGGTAATACATCTACTTATGTTTCGCTTGGGAATGGTGGTTATGTGACCCTCGGATTTACCAATAATACACTGATCAACTCAGGTGATGAATCACCCGATTTATATGTATTCGAAGTAGGGCCATTGGTTGAATCATCTTCAATTGAATTAAGACCATTGAATGCCTCAACTGAGACAATATTGATTGATAATGGGTTGACTGATGTTGATCAAGATGGATTCTACGAATTTGGAGGTATTGGTGGATCAACCGCTGATGTGGACATCGACTCTTTCTTCGATGGGCTAGCTGCCAACTCAGTTCAATTCGACGCCATTAAAATTGTAGACACACCAGGTAGTTGCAGCGGAACTACTCCCGGGGCTGATATAGATGCCGTTTGTGCGCTATCTAGTCTCGACTGTGCCATAGGACAACCTTGTGATGATGGTGATGAAACGACCATAAACGATGTATTCAATTCAAATTGTGAGTGTGTCGGTGAATCGATTTTCGATTGTCCTGATCTGCAGGCTGACAATGGGGATCCATGTATGATTGATGGGGTGAATGGTTTAATCGTTGACTGTAACTGTTTACCAATTGATTGCAATGGAGTAGTAAATGGAAATGCAACACTGGATGAATGTGGTGTTTGCGATGACAATCCCGAAAATGACAACGAGACATGCGCAGATTGTGCAGGAGTTCCGAATGGACTTTCTATCCTTGATGATTGTGGTGAATGTCGATTACCTGATGATCCGGACTTCAACAGCACTTGTTTAGACTGTGCGGGAGTGCCTAATGGATTGTCAATTCTCGATGAATGTGGTGATTGTCGTCTCCCTGATGATCCTGACTTCAATAGTACCTGTTTAGATTGTGCGGGAGTACCAAATGGTAATTCAACCGAGGATGATTGTGGTGTTTGTGATGATAATCCCAACAACGACAACGAAAGCTGTGCTGACTGTGAAGGCGTTCCCAATGGATCTGCTGAACCTGGTACGGCATGTGAAGTGAATGGAGAATCAGGAACATTCAACGAAAATTGTGAGTGTATTCCAAATGTGCTTGAATGTAGCTTTGTATACTTCTTGTCTTCGGCTAATGAAGCAGGCGGCTCTGATATCTATTCTTTCACAGCGGATAACGAGGCGACAGAAGCTGACTTGACTCTTATAGCTTCCACCGAGGTTCCTGTTAGTCTGGCATACAGAGAAGATAATCAAACGCTCTATCTGGCTCACAAAGATGTTGCCGCATATCAGACGCTTGATTTAACCGTACCCGGAGCAGTACCAAGTGGAGTGATAACGACAACTTATAGTCAATCGGGATTCTCTGGAGCCGGATATGGCAATGGATTATTCTATGTATCTGATGTGAGCGAAGACAAGGTTTATGCCTTCGATGAACAGACGGGAATCGGTACCCTTTTCTCCACGGCTGCAGTGGGTGATGGAGATATCGCAACAGGTAGTAATGGCATGGTTTACCTAGTGTCTTCTGAACCACAACAGTCATTTGAGATCATCTCTGACGGAGAAAACATCATTCTTGGTTTCGTGCCTGAACAAACTTCGGGTTTGGCATTGAGACCTGATGGAAACTTCTTCCTGGGAGTTGATGGAAAAGCCAAACTGATTGTAGGAAATAACCAAGGTGAAGACCTGGGTCAAAGACTAAGGCTTCGATTAAACAACCAACTCTTCTTTATGGAAGATGCCGACCTTGCTTCGGGATGTCAGTTTGTTGAAGTCGCGGGAATTGGAGAAATAGACAGCAATGAATCAGCTTCAATGTTCTTGGGCATCAACCCTAATCCGACAGAAGGCATTTCATATGCGCAATTCTCAACTTCGAAGGAACAAAATGCCACACTCGAAATCTATGACATGACAGGAAGAAGAGTTGCACTCCTCTTCAACGGAACCATGGATGCCGAAGTAGAATACCGAACTGAATTTGATGGATCAGATCTTCCAAACGGAGTTTATATCTATCGATTCACGGTAGGAGATACAATTGAGATGAAGAAATTCATCATCGCGAGATAATGATTTAATTTAATCTTCAACTGAGCGGCCCCATTGCAAAATGGGGCCGTTTTTATTGGGGGATTCCGGATTATTCCCATATTCAGCAATTATGAAGAAGCTAGAATGGTTTTTTGCCGAGTTCATGGTGGTAGTAACGGGGGTGCTCGTTGCTTTCGCCCTTAACTCATGGTGGATGGATGTAAAAGATGCCAACAAGGAAGAAGCTTATCTCGAACAGCTAATGGCCGATATTGATACTTCGATTGAA
Source organism: uncultured Cryomorphaceae bacterium (assembly GCA_964635965.1). Taxonomy (GTDB): domain Bacteria; phylum Bacteroidota; class Bacteroidia; order Flavobacteriales_D; family Cryomorphaceae; genus JAKVAV01. The sequence goes on along the minus strand of CAZWQX010000055.1, from coordinate 1,497 downwards.
ATGCTGGAAGAGGCCTTGGAGTTTGAAACAAATGCCACGATGGCGTCGGCTGAGTTATTGAAATATTACTACAGTCGTGAGCTTCCGCACGACACCATCCTCAGTAACGCCGCCTCCCGTTGCATGAGCTTTGACCCGGGGAGTGTCATTCAGAGTACACTGTTTTCATTGGTGAACTCGGGTGATCTTCAATTAATTTCCAACGATAGCATCAAAACTGAATTAGCCCTGTTGTCGGGAGAACTGGTCGAATATGAAGAATTGAGAAAGTCGATAACTACCGAGATGTTAATGACAGGATTTAAGGATTTTTCGAGCACTCTCTCAGTGTTTGATTTATACCTTTCAGATATTTCAGAAGAAGACTACGAAAGGGCACTTCAAGACAGTCTTTTACCATTACCTCAAAGAGAAGATTTTAGAAGACCGGAACCTCTGAATTGGAAGGAGCTCTACCAAAACGAAGAATTCATTCAGCAAGCTGCATTCATCTATGTCGCCCACAATAATATGCGAAGGGTTCACCGAGATGCACATCAGTACCTGGAATCCTCGAAAGAAAGAATCGCATCGTTTATGACAGAAGATTGATTCGATAAATTGACTTACCTTCGCGGCCTGATTTAGAGCGGCATCCAATAAATTAAATGCTCTTTCCACAAAAGGTAAGAGTCAACTCACGAAAACTCCATGGAAACATTTTTTGAATCGGGCTTAAAGCCTGAATTGCTTCGGGCAATTGACGACTTGGGTTTCGTGAAACCGACTCCAATCCAAGTTAAGACACTTTCTACCCTTGATAACCCTGAAGGAGACTTAGTAGCATTGGCACAGACCGGTACCGGTAAAACTGCGGCTTTTGGATTGCCTCTTCTCAATAGTGTCAATTCCCGATCTAAGGATACCCAAGTGATTGTTCTCTCTCCTACAAGAGAACTCTGTATTCAGATAACAGAAGACCTTAAGTCCTTCGCGAAATACCTCGAAGGCATTTATATCACACCCGTATACGGAGGGGCACCTTTAGCCAATCAGGCAAGGTTTCTGAACAAAGGTTCGCAAATTGTGGTGGGAACTCCAGGGAGAGTATTGGATATGATCAAAAGGGGAATTCTCAAACTGGAGAATATCAATTGGTTCGTTTTAGACGAAGCCGATGAAATGCTCAACATGGGTTTCAAAGACGAACTTGAAGCCATCTTCCAGAATACTCCCGAAGAAAAATCAACTTGGTTATTTTCTGCCACCATGCCTGCTTACGTAGAGAAAATGGCAGGGAAATACATGAATTCTCCTACCCAAATCAGCGTAGGTAAAAGGAATCAAGGAGCGACCAATGTCGAGCATCAGTATGTGATGGTAAAGGCGGCAGATCGTTACGAAGCGCTGCGTCGAATCGTTGATGCTGAACCCGAATTATATGGAGTAGTCTTCTGCCGAACGCGCCGAGATACCAATGAACTTGCCCAGAAATTAAGTAAGGGAGGTTACCCGGCT
>CAZWQX010000054.1:0-23087 GCA_964635965.1 uncultured Cryomorphaceae bacterium | reverse complement strand
TTCCGAAACCCCAGTCAATTGCCATTCAGGAATTGCTGGAGGATAAGGTTTATTTCCGTCGTCATGAGGAAAATGACGAGTCTGAGTCGTAATTGATAAATCTTTATAATGCTACGAGGCAAACGCGTACTTCTTGGCGTTAGCGGTAGCATAGCCGCGTATAAGTCTGCTATTCTCGTTAGGGAATTGGTAAAGGCAGGTGCTGAGGTCCAGGTTGTAATGACTAAAGCAGCCGTGGAATTCGTGACTCCATTGACGCTAGGAACCTTAAGCAAGAGACCAGTTATTAATGAGTTTGTCAAGGAGCCCCTTGGAGCTGGAGTTTGGAATAATCATGTAGAGCTTGGACTGTGGGCCGATTTGATGATTGTTGCTCCTGCTTCAGCAAACACACTTGCTAAAATGGCCACGGGAGAAGCCGATAATTTGCTTCTCACGACTTATTTAAGCGCAAAGTGCCCGGTTTATTTTGCTCCTGCCATGGATCTTGATATGCATGCAAATCAGGCCACACGAGGTAATATTGAAACTCTTGAGAAGCGCGGGAATATTCATATACCTTCTGAGACTGGAGAACTCGCTAGCGGCCTTCAGGGACAAGGGAGAATGGCAGAACCGGATAGGATTAGATCATTTATTGAAGCCGACTTGAGGGAAAAGTCACCTCTGAACGGCAAGCGCATTTTGATTACTGCGGGGCCCACCTATGAGCCTATAGATCCTGTTCGTTTTATTGGAAATAGAAGCTCAGGTAAAATGGGATATGCCATTGCCGAATGCGCGGTTTCATTAGGCGCCCAGGTAGTTTTGGTCTCAGGGCCCGTTTCGCTTCCAGACGTTAAAGGAGCGCAAACGATAAGGGTGGAGACGGGTATAGAAATGTTTGAAGCCGTTAAAGATCATTTTGGCGAAATCGACGTGGCTATACTTTCTGCTGCAGTTGCCGATTTTCGTCCAAGCAGTGTTTCGGATCAGAAAATAAAGAAAGCCGATGCCAATCTTTCCATTCCTCTGGAACCAACTACAGATATCCTGAAATACCTGGGCGAACATAAGGAAAGTCAAGTATTAGTTGGTTTTGCTTTGGAAACCAACAATGCTTTGGAAAATGCCCAAGAGAAACTGAATCGAAAAAATTGCGACCTGATAGTAATGAATACGCTTGAGGATAAAGGAGCAGGTTTTGGATTCGATACCAACAAAGTTACCTTTGTTTCACGCAATAAAACGGTTGAAACTGAGTTGAAACCGAAGAAACAAATTGCCAAGGACATACTGCAGTTTGTAAAGGATACCTTTTTATGAAGAAACTTTTAATGGGGTTGGCGCTGATTTTAGGATCAGTGAATTTCTCTTTTGCTCAAGAATTGAATTGTCAAATTGACGTGATTTATCCTCAAATTCAAGGGGTAAACCCTGCCATTTTTGAGCAAATGGAGAGCGATATATTCGAATTCATGAACAACCGCAAATGGACCAATGATCAATTTTCCATTGAAGAGCGGATTGAATGCAGTTTGATTTTGAACATCACTGAAGCTAGAGCGAGCTCAAACACTTACCGCGCTGAGCTACAGGTGATTTCGTCTAGACCTGTTTACGGTACGGATTACCAGACTCCTGTTTTAAATGTTCGCGATGTAAATGTTGTGTTCGATTATTTTCAGAATACACAGTATAACTTTAATCCTGATCAGTTTCGAAATAATTTGGTTTCTATCTTAGCCTATTATGCGTACATGATTATTGGCTATGACTATGACACTTTTGCACCCGAAGGAGGAACTATTTATTTTCAACAAGCGCAACGGATTGTACAAAGTGCTCAAGTATCTAACGCTGAGGGGTGGAAGGCATTTGAGAGTGACAGAAACAGGTATTGGCTGGTTGAAGACATCCTTCACAAGACTTTTCGACCCATGAGACAGTCCCTCTATCAATACCACCGAGAGGGTTTGGATGTTATGAGTGAAAAGATGAGGGCAGCGAGACAGAGCATTTTGAACAGCATCAACAATTTTGAATCCATTCATAGGGTAAAACCTCTTGCCTACAATACCCAGCAGTTCTTTCTTGCTAAAAGTGATGAGCTGGTGAATATTTTCAAAGAAGCCGATCCGCCGGAGAGAAATAGCATTTATGAAGTTTTAGCCAAGGTTGATCCTGGAAACTTGGCTAAATACGATAAAATGCAAAAGGGAAAATAGCCTTTCTTTTCTTACCCGATTTATCAAGCGAAGCCTCTATATTTGAGATATGCTATCCCATATTTCCATTCGGCATTATGCGCTTATTGATAAGCTGGAAATTGATTTGTCCAAAGGCTTAAATATTCTAACGGGCGAGACTGGAAGTGGGAAGTCAATAATTCTAGGAGCACTGGGGTTAATTCTGGGTGAGAGAGCAGACAGGCGCTCTGTAATGCCGGGAAAGAAGAAGTGCATAGTTGAGGCCTCGTTTCTGCTCGACAAGTCCCGATGGAAGCATTTATTTGAAAAGAACGATTTGGACTTTGACGAGGTTTCGATATTTCGCAGAGAAGTTTTAGCCTCAGGAAAGAGCCGTGCGTTTATCAATGATACGCCTATCAATCTCAAATTCATGAGGGAATTGGGTTTGAATTTGGTAGACATTCACTCTCAACATCAAACCATTCGGTTGAATAATCCTGATTTTCAGCGAGATTTGATCGATGCCTTTGCAGGAACTACCCAAGCCAGAAAGCAATATCAAGCCGATTTTCGTGAGTACACGGAGCTTCGAAGGAAGCTGGGATCACTAAAGGAAGAAATTCAAAGAGTTGAACAGGAGAAGGATTTTATTTCTTTTCAATTGGGAGAATTTGAGGCCTTGCGATTAGAAGACATTGATGAAGCTGAACTGGAAAACAATTTCAACTTGCTTTCTAATGGTGAAGAAATCGTCAGGAAGCTTGGTTCATCCCTCTATGCTCTTCGTGACGGTGAGACCCCTGTATTAACCGTCTTGGCCGAGATTCGAGATAATTTGGAAGATCTTCGTACTTATTCCAAGTCATTTGATGAGTTTTTCCTGAGGCTAAAAAGCGCAATTATCGAATTGAGTGACCTGGCGGAAGAAATTGAGAGCTCATCGTCAGAAGTTAACATCGACCCCAATCGTTTGATGGAGATAACAGAATTGCGCTCTGCTCTCTATCGGCTTCAGCAAAAGCACGGTGTTAATGATCTAGAAGGGTTAAAAAGTAGGAGAGGGGAATTGGAAGAACAAATTTCTGCTACCAACAATCTCGAACGCGAAATTGAAGAATTGGAGACGGTTTTGGCAAGAAAGCGCAAAGACATCATCAAATTCGCGAATGAACTTAGTTCTGCCCGTCAAGAAGTTTTAGAGACTTTTAGCCGTGAGATTGAGGATTTGTTGAAGATGCTAAATATGAAGAAGGCTTCTTTTGGAATTGGTTTTGAACGATTGAAGGAACCAACCGATTCTGGGATAGATAAATTTGAAATGCGTTTTTCAGCAAATGCGGGCAGACCTCCCGAATCAATTAAGAGGATAGCGTCAGGTGGAGAGTTATCTCGTCTCATGTTGGCTATTAAAAAAATATCTGCAACACCTGATCAAACAATCATTCTCGATGAAATCGACTCTGGAGTTTCAGGAGAAGTGGCGAATTCCATGGGTAAGATTATCAAAGAAATGGGTATGAAACAGCCCGTCATTTGTATTACTCATTTACCTCAAATTGCTTCAAAAGGTCAAGCTCATTTTAAGGTTTACAAAAGTGATGACCTCGATATTACTGAAACGCGAATTGTTCGACTAACGGAAGAGGATAGAATAGAGGAGATCGCACAAATGCTTAGTGGATCGAAGATGACCTCCTCTGCAAGAGAAAACGCCCGTGAATTGCTGCTATCTGAATAAGAAATCAATGAATTTCTATATTTGTCGCCCTACAATCATAAGACATCATTATGGCTAATAATCTGCTAAAAGGAAAGAAAGGAATCATTTTCGGAGCACTCAACGACATGTCAATAGCATGGAAAGTTGCTGAACGGGCCCATGAGGAAGGAGCGGAGTTTGTATTAACTAATGCGCCCATCGCCATGAGAATGGGAGAGATCAATGCACTGGCGGAGAAGTGCGGAAATTCTCTTGTAGTACCTGCGGATGCTACAAATGATGATGATTTGAATGCGCTTTTTGACAAAAGTATGGAGCACCTAGGGGGTAAAGTAGATTTTGTGCTTCACTCTATTGGGATGTCTCCCAATGTTAGGAAGGGAAAGCACTATACCAACACGAATTACGACTTTTATCACAAGACGCTGGATGTATCTGCAATCAGTCTTCACAGAACTCTCAAGGCGGCTTTTGAAAAAGATGCTATCAACGATTGGGGATCTGTTGTGGCTTTGACATACATTGCTGCCCAACGTGTTTTTCCTGACTATAATGATATGGCTGATGCCAAGTCCTTGTTAGAGAGTATTACGAGAAGCTTTGGGTATCACTATGGAGTGAAAAGAAAAGTACGGATCAATACCATTTCTCAGTCGCCCACGGTAACCACTGCAGGGAGCGGTGTGAAAGGATTTGACGAATTCGTTTCTTATGCTGAAGCAATGAGTCCTCTTGGAAATGCGGGTGCCATGGAATGTGCCAATTACGTTCTGTCATTGTTCAGCGACCTCACGAAGTATGTCACTATGCAAAACCTCTTCCATGACGGTGGATTCAGCTTCACCGGTGTTTCAGATGAGGTGATCGATCGGTTCAAAGCTGAATAGTCTAGTCAAGTCCGTATTCAGCTACTTTTGATTTCCACTCAAGAGTTTCCATTCGATTAATCATGGCCATGTTCAGGTAATGGATTTTGTCCTCTCGCAGGGGTACACCAAACGCGTAGTACTGTGTAAGAAATTTGACGGGAGCTAAGGTTAGCTCATCTCCTACACCTTGTTCGTCTATTGCGTGTTGCAAAAGCGTTTCATCGTAAACCAAAGCATCGTAGTCTCCCTCGATCATGTCTTGTAATGCGTCATTCAAGTCAATAGCTACCAAAGGTGTTACACCTTTTGATTTGAGGTACTCTTCCGAAGTTGATCCCTCAATGGTTAAGACTTTCGAGCTTTTTAGGTCTTCAAAATCATTCACAGAAAGAGATAATTTATCATAGGTCAATAATGAAGCAACCGACCCCGTGAAAATACCGATGATAATTATGGCCGTGAACATCCAAAAAAGTGCTACCATTCGTCCCCCAAAAGACTTTGGAGCCTTATCGCCATAACCTACCGTAGTCATTGTTACAGCACTCCACCAGAATGCGTCCCAAAGGCCTTTAATCCCCGGGGCAAACTGCTCTTTGTTGTGTTTTCGTTCAAAGATCCAAGCCATAAAACCGAAGATCATGATTACGATGGCAAGAAATCCGAGAATCTCTATGAACGTTTGTGAGAATACAAGTCTGAAAATCGTGCCTATGGACCAACCTTGGTCTCTTCGAATCACCACGGCTAAATTCGATATGAAAAAAGGTTGGGAAAATTCAATATTTAGGAGTCTTTCAGGAGTAACCGTAATGGGATTAATTGATAGACCTATTTCCTCTCTTTTTAGAGCATCAAGGATATCATTTATGGTTTCATATTCCTTGTATTCATAGGTCAAACTTAGGTCTTCAGCTACCTTTTCCCACAAATAGATACTCAGCCCATCCGGATCCTCTTCTTCTAGGTCTATGAAAGGTTCGCTCTGTTTTATTCCAACAACTACATGCTTCGTATTCTTAAAATGCAATAAGCTATCGGCAATCGCGAGCTGCCCATAAGCCGATTCCAAGAAGGAGAAGGCAAAAATGAATACAATGGCAGCAGATAGCTTTCTTTTACTTTTGTTCATCGGTGTCGGCAATACTCAAGTTCGCAGAATTAGTTCTTTTATTTCGCTCAAAATCATTGCGGTAGCTCCCCAAACCACATGACCATCTATGTCAAAATACCTCACTTTTACCTTGGTGTTGAAAACCTGAAGAAACATGGGTTTTTCTTTCAAAAGATCTCTCCTCAGCAGGTAGTCAATTGGAGCTTCAATTAATGAAGCCACTTCGACCGGATCGGTTTGAAATTCAGGTCTATTATTTGAAATTCCTAAAAAAGGAGTTACCAAAAAGTTACTGGGAGGGATATAAACTGGCGACAGGGTTCCTAGAATTTCCACGGATTTCTGATTTATCCCCACTTCTTCCTGAGCCTCTCGCAAAGCTGTATTTTGGAGGGTCTTATCATCATCTTCGAATTTCCCCCCCGGGAGGCTCACTTGTCCACTGTGTACGCCTTCATAATCGTTTCTTTTCATCAGCGCAATGAAGGTTTTCTCTTGATGAGGATAGAGTAGGGCGAGCACAGCACCTTTCCTTGCATTCGGATGGATTAATTGGGCTTCTGTAGGATTGGGTCTGTCATAGTTGATCATCTTTTTATGAGCATCCCAACCGGGTAAAGGTTGATCCATTGCTCTCCTTAGTCGATCAGACAAATGCTGCATTCGCTAAAAGTAGCTCATTCGATTGAAATCTATGAATAGGTTTAGCCACCATTTATCTTTGTTGCAGATGCCCGTTTTTGCTCTAGATGAGAATACACTGCTTTTTCCCGATCCTCGATTGGCTAATGAGGACGGGCTATTGGCTGTTGGAGGAAAGTTATCAGCAGACTGGCTTCTTTTGGCTTATGAGAACGGCATTTTTCCTTGGTTCAACGAAGGAGATCCTATCTTGTGGTGGAGCGTTGATCCCAGATCAGTCCTTTTGCCAAACGAAGTGCATATGCAGAAAAGCATGCGTCCCTATCTCAATTCAGATAAATTCGAGTTTAGGTTAGATACCGAGTTTGAAACCGTAGTGGACCTATGCGCTAAGTCACCCGGAAGGGGCAAGGAACATACTTGGATCAGTAAGGAGATGGCTGACGCTTATTTAGAATTACATGAATTGGGATTCGCTCACAGCGCTGAGATTTGGAAAGGGAACGAATTGGTTGGCGGTTTATACGGAGTTAGCTTGGGATCGGTTTTTTTTGGAGAGAGCATGTTTAGTCTCGAAAAGAATATGTCAAAACTGGCACTAATCAGGTTGGCAAATTTTCTTGTTGATGAGAATTTCAAGTTTATCGATTGCCAAGTACCAACGGACCATCTTGAACGAATGGGTGCAAAACCCGTCGAGAGAGATAAGTTCTTAAACATGCTCAAAGAAGCATTGCATGACCCCACAATGAGGGGGCAATGGAAGCTTTAAAAACGTTCTGCGAGCTTTTGCATCACCTTGAATTGATCGGAAGTAATAGGTTTAGACAAGAAACTCTTTACTAAATGATAGGTGTTGGCCTTATCAAAATCTGATTGATTAATTGTCGATGAAAGGATACAAACGGGAATGCTGATCTCTGAACTCTCTGAAATTCTGCTGAATTCGTCTAGAAAACCCCAGCCGTCAACAATGGGCATATTTAAATCAAGCACAATCAAATCGGGAATTCCTTCCTCTTTTGCAATTGCGTTTTGGATATAATTCAGAGCTTCTGCTCCGTTTTTGGATTCATTGATAATATTGGCTTCTTCAAACCTTTCGACTTGTTTCCGAAAAATGAAAAGAAACGTCGAGTCATCGTCTATCACCATTATCTTCATCTTCTGCTCTATCAACCTTTGGATTTATTGATCTCTAAGTTTCTTGGCAAACCTAATCATTTGCTATTCAAAATAACTGTGAATTTCGTTCCTTTTAATGGCTCACTCTCAGCTGTGATCTCGCTTCCCAAAGAATTCAGTTGCCTCTTAACCAGATGCAAACCAAGGCCCCTGCTATCTGGATGAGAATGGAATTTTTTGTACAGGCCGAAAAGGTCTTTCCCATGTCTCAATAAGTCAATACCCTGACCGTTATCTTCGAAAATGAGTTTTATTCCGGTTTCAACCTTTTCGGATCGAATTTTAATCCATGGATCGACATCATCTCTTCTATACTTGATCGCATTTGAAATCAAATTGAGAAAGAGGTTGGTTAAATGACTGTGATCGTAGTGAATTTCTGATAGTTCAAAGTCCAAAAGGATTTTAAATCGGGCGTTTCGAATTTTTTCGCTTAGCTGGAGTTTTACTGACTCAATTATTTCATTGAGATCTACGGGATCAAAGGTCGATTTCTTTTCGGCCCTCACCTTTAAGATCTCGTGCATTTCCTCAAGGGTGAGATTCAACTGATCAACACTTGAACTAAATTTTTCGACAATAACAGAATTAGAAGGATCTGTAGGATCATCATGGTTGTAATACTCCAAAAGCCCCATGAGATTAGTTACCGGAGATCGCAGATTGTGGCTTGCCAAATGTGCAAACTCATTCAATTCTTCCGTGCGACGTTCTAGAGATTCAATAACTTGCTCCAACCTCCTTTTTGATTCTACCCTTTCGGAAATATCCAAGGCGATTCCCAGAGCGTAGTATCCTTTTTCATCTTCGAGTATGCTCGTGTTGATTGCGAGCTGTTTGATTCCTCCTGTTTTGGTTCGAATTTCGAGCTCATAGGATTTTGGCGAAAAGTCACCTCTTTCCCTGGCAGCCATTGCTTCCTTTGCCTGTGTATCTGCGCCGATGATCAAATCTTCAGAGTTGAAGTCGGGGTCAGTCAATTCATCGCTCACATAACCGGTTATTTCACTGAATCGCTCATTGATGTATTCAAAATGCGCACCGCGAAGAATGTAAAGACCACCGAATGCATTCTCGACAAAGCTTCGGTACTTTTCTTCGGTATGTTTGATTTCTTCTAGAGCTCTTGCACGCTGAATTCTAGTAGCCGCAATAGACGCAATAGATTCAAGTATTTTAGCGTCTTCTTTGGTAAAACGTTCCTTTTCGGGATGTTCAGAATCAATTACTCCCATTAACTCACCATCAGAAACAATGGGGACTGCTATTTCCGAAAGCCTTTCGGCATCATCAACTACATATCGGGCGTCATTAGATGCATCTTTAACGATGATCGTTTTTTGATGAAGCGCCGCCGATCCGACAATCCCTTGATCCATCTCAAGAAAGATTGGATTTATAATCATGTTCGAATCAGTTTTCGGACTTTTTGGTCCATGTGCTGCTGCTTGATAAAGTCGGTTACTATTCCTGTCAACGAGATAAACCACACAATCAACATAATCGAGCTTGGCAACGGCTTGTCTTGCAACTGTCCAGGCAACATCAGCTTCACTTTGGGTGTTTAACAAGGCGGTTGAAAAGGAACTGATTATCTCGAAGTATTTACCAGGCTTAACAAATTCTGTCACTTCATGAGCATAGACATCAATAAGACCTTCCTCTTTTTCAGGGTAAAAAATGAACTCGAAATCTCTTTCATTGATCTCGATTCTTATTTTGATTTTGGGATTGACCTGAAGTTGGTTATGCCAGTCGTTTCCAAACTGTTTTGAAAGGGCTTTGAAAATGACCTCATCACCTCCATCTTGCAACACTTCAGAAGCCGCTGTATTGGCAAAGGAAATCTCACCTCTTCTGTCAAGCCTAAATTGAGGGTAAGGAATATCCGATAATCCTTTCAAGGCCTCAGAAATATTGTTTTTTCCTGCTTTTTCGATCACTAATACTCTAAATCACTTTATCCAATTCACCATTAGATAAAAGATTACTTTTTTCTAAACGATAGAAAGGTATTAAGGATTCAAAGAGGATCAAAAAAAATTAGATGGATGCATGATTAGTGCTGACGAATTCTCACCACCCTTCAATTCCCTGAATTATTTCCGTTTGCATTGGGAAAGAAGTCTCTTTCTGCTAAAGAGATCTAAATGCGAATCTTCTTGCAGTGACTTCCCCGGAATTTGTTTGCAAGGAAAGAATGTAGATTCCTTCATTTTCGGAGAACGGGATTACCATCCTGTTTTCATTCAGTCTTAAAGTTTGGTTAAACACCTGCTGGCCGAGTAAATTGAAAATTCTCAATTCCCCGCTAAGTGATTCTTCTAGCTCGACCACAACTCCTTCTTGTGACTGCCATACCTTGAATTCCACTGTTTCCGATAAATCATCTGTTGACAGAGTGGTCAACTCAAGAGCGATTCCCGTGGCTGTGTTAAAACTAGATCCCATGTATTCTACCTCGTGAGTTTCGGGATGAATCACATAGTATCTGGGTGTCCCCAAGTCAAACCAGAACTCATCTTGATCGGGAAAGCTAAAAATGTTCTCGTTCCAACCATGTGTAGAATTCCAATTATTGACATCATCACATGAAGCGGCGCTGGAGTTGTATGTAAAAGTCATCGCTCCCCATACTTCCACGACATCTGCATTATTGTCAGCCCATGTTTTCACTGCACTAGCTTGATTCTGACAAATTCCACAGTCAAAACCTTTTGAAGCGACAATAAGTGGTTTTCCCGAATCACCTACATCATAAACACTTCTTGATTCACCACTGCAGTTTGTTTCAGTTCTATTCTCAATTTGACCGTAACCAGTCAGAAATGCGAAAAAGAAAAGAGAGAGTATAGCATACGTTTTCATAGAATTCAAATTTCGACAATTCATTATCAAAACAACTATTTGCTCATCATGTTTGGGCGACCTTGTCGCATCGCCGACATTTATCCCACCTCAACAAGACATGTTTTCTCCAGATATTCTTCAATTCTTGGAAGACTCTCAAATAGCTGGTCGAAGCTTTCGATGACAAAGTAGGTGTCTTGAATTTTCATATTGTCGTATTCCATGTTCAAAACTGTTTCTACATCAAATTCTAAATGGGTCGGCTCATTCGATAGGCAGTATTTCGTTTCTCCATGGGACGAAATGATTCCCGCACCGTAAATCTTTAGTTGACCTTTTTGTCTGATGAGTCCAAATTCGATTGTAAACCAATTTCAATGGCAATAGGATCATCTATAAATTTCATCCCAATGTCTGCCAATCCTTTGAAAAATGAGCAGAATGTTGAATTACTCAGAAGGGGAACATGACCGAAGACATCGTGAAACATATCGGGTTCTTCTAAATAATCCAGTTCAGACATCTTCCGCAGCCATGTTGTTGCTGAAAATGTTTGTTTCGCCAGCAAGGGAAAGAATTCCTCGTTGGGAATAATATTAGGCACAACCATCAATTGCCAACCCGTTTCCTTCTTCAGAATAGCATTCACCTCCTTGAAATTGGGGATTTTATCTGATTGAAATTCAACAGTTTTTAGAGACTCCAGATACTCTGCACAAGCCACTTCCTCCAAAAGACCCATTTGCCAATTGAAAAGTGTTCTCCAAACCTTAAAATCCTCTTCAGTGTAATTCTCGTAATGTTGTTGCATTTTCAGGGAAATAAAAAACCCGATTCAACTACGAATCGGGCCAAGTTTTGTTCGCACAATATCTTTCAGACCCGATGGGTTTCAACGTGATAGTAATATGTGCTGAAATTGATCATTTCCGCAAAGAAAAGTGCTCTCGCGGAAAAAACAAAATCACAAGAGACTTTAAGTAAACACTCAATCTTCTCGAACTGATATTTGTTTGTCTAGACTCATTCTTCTCAACCAAAACAAACCGGGTTAATTCGAAATGCAGTTAAGAGGTTTCTTTTCTTTGTGAAAAATTACCCGATGCGTATAGAGTTTATTTTCCTGTTGTTCGTGACATCATTCGCCTATTCTCAAGGAGGATGGGAGTGGGAGGAGTTGCCCAATATGCCGGAACCCGTTAGTAATAATGCTGTGGTAGAAGCGAATTATGGAGATACGCTTTGCGTTTACAGCTTTACCGGAATATCTGAAGGACTTGAACCGAGTGATATTCATCTTAAGTCGTGGAGATACAACACTGAAACAGAAGTATGGACAGCTTTGCCTGATGTGGATGATTTTAGGGGAAAGATTGCCGCGGGAGCTTCTACGGTGAATAATATCATCTACTTGATTGGAGGATACCATGTATTTGACAATTTCAGTGAGCAGACTTCACCAAAAGTCCATCGATTTGATACTGACCAAAACGTTTGGTTGGAAGATGGGGCAAATGTTCCCGTTCCCATTGATGATCATGTGCAAGCCGTCTGGCGAGATAGTTTGATTTACGTGATAACCGGTTGGAGTCAGAATACAAATGTTAATGATGTTCAGATTTATAACCCGACCAATGATACCTGGGTAGAAGGAGATGCCGTTCCTGGAGTTAACAGCTTTGAGAGCTTTGGTGCGTCGGGGACTATCATTGGTGATACCATTTACTACTATGGTGGCACCAGCATATTTGGATTTAGTTTTCAAGCCACTAATGACTTTCGCCGTGGTATAATCAACCCCGATGATCCAACGGATATTTCGTGGGGCTTGGTCGATGCAAGTGATCTTCCCAATGGCTACCGAATGGCTTGTACGAATTTTGGATCGGAAGCCATCTGGATTGGTGGCTCTGACGTGTCATACAACTTTGATGGAATTGCTTACAATGGTGGGGCTGTTGTGCAACCTCATCAGGAAATACGAACCTTTGAAAGGACAACAAACACATGGAATATTTTTGAGAATTCCCCATACGCAGTTATGGACTTAAGGGGAATTGCCAGAGAGTCAGAGGACAGTTGGATCATTGCAGGAGGAATGGGTATGGATAGGGAAGTCTTGTCATCTGTATATCGAATAACCAGAGCCACGGTGTCTACCCTTGATACCACCCGGGATTTACCGCAAATCTATGTTTCCGGGGATCTCTTGCATATTAGCAACCTTTCAGGTAAAGAGTATTCGATAGTAGCTTTCGATTTGATCGGAAGAGAGTTTTTGCCTGAGACCAGACTAGCTGAAGAGACCAGTATTGACATCAGTCATTGGTCAACGGGAATTTACGTTATTCAGTATCGGTCGGATACAGGTTTTCTCAATAGTATAAAATTGTTTCGTCCATGACTTACCCAACAGAACTAACCGGGCAAGAAGTCTGGGGCGTTTATGTTCACGAGCCTGGTTCACTGGTATCTAATTTTGCAATCGCCTTTACTTGTTTAATCTTACTGTCCTTGAAAGGAACCAAAGTGAGGACAGAGAGCAAGCCTTGGTTACTTTTTATTACATGTATAGGTATTGGTGCAACAGGAGGAATGATCGTTCACGGATTTCCAACTTATTTAAGTGAATTGGGTTTTTATTTAATCTGGGGAATCAAGAATTCATTTGTGCCTTTAGCGAACTATTTCGCGGCGATTGCAATCTTGGGACTGAATATCCGGGGAAAGTCAAAAGCGCACATTCTTTTTCAACTCAAGGCTTTGCTGGTCATAGTCTTACTTTTCGTGAGTTTCGATTTTCTACCTGCCGTGATCGACCTAGCCTTTACCTACGTTTTTGTGCTGGCGAGATGTTTCTCAAAAAACAAACCTCTTGGATCGGAGCTATTGAAATGGGCTTTTATACTTGCCCTGTTATCAGGAACGCTTTATTTATTTCCCTTTCGGTTGGCAGATGGCTGGTTTACCAACAAAGATGCGGTTCACGTCTTTGTTATTGTAAGTTTAGTAATCATATCCAGCTCAATTAAAGAGATGCATTCTATTTGAGAATTCCATATCTTTCCGCTCAAACCAGTTTTTCTGAAGATGCAGTGCTTACGATTTTGCGGGGTTCTTCTCGTATCAGCTTTTTTATCCCTTAACCTTATTGCCCAAGAAGATTTACTTCCTAAATATCCCACGCAGGCCGAAAGGGATTATATGGAGGCTAAGGCAGCATACATTTTAAAAAACAAACGCCCATCTTCGACCGATGCAAAGGCAGGTCCTGATAGCTGTGAGGAATATTGCGGTGTGCAGGCACCTGCAGGCTGTTGGTGCGATCCTCAGTGTGTAAATTTTGGTGATTGTTGTGATGACTATGAGGAGTTTTGTGTCTCATCACCACCGCCTCCACCAACTCCTGGCCCAACTCCATCTGATCTTGTGGTTCCAGGTGAGTTTGAAGAATCCCAAGCGGTGCTTTTACGCTGGTCAAGTAATTATTCAGCGTCATTCAATAGCATGTATGCAGAATTGATAGACGCTATACAGCAAGAAGTACCCGTTTGGATAATGGGCTCGAGCATCTCCGATGAGACGGATGTCATCAACACCTTAGCAGTTTATGGAGTAACACTCACGAACTACGAATTTTTAGAGATTCCTACCAACAGTATTTGGACCAGAGATTATGGACCGTGGGGTTTCTACTACACTGATAATGATGATATTGGAATAGTCGATCTGCACTACTATTCATCTCGCCCTCAAGACGATCAAGTTCCTGCCTATATAGCGCAATATATGGGACTCGATTACTACAGTTCAGAAATTAGGCACGAGGGAGGTAACTTAATGGTCGATGGATTCGGACATGCATACCACAGCACTTCGCTATTCCAAAACAATTCCAGTATCAATGGCTGGTCCGAACAAACAACACGAGATACTCATGAGGAATTGTTTCGTACGACCAATGTTACAGAAGCGACTCGTTTACAGTGTGATGGTGGAACAGGTCATATTGACATGTATGCAAAACTGATTGATGAAGAATCAATGATTGTTTCTGAATATCCCTCATCTGTCACTGCCGTTGATCGAACCATAATTGAAGATAATGTCGATTTGTTCGAAGCAGAATCTTCGGTTTTCAATACACCGTTGAATATTTTCAGACTCCCTGTACCTCTGGAGGATAACGGCGGACTAAATAGCACGTGCAACCAATTTAACAACGATGCCAGAGGCTATGTTAACGGACTCTTTGTCAACAAAACCCTAATTGTTCCGATTTACTCTAACGATAACTCGCCTAGTTTGAATCAAGAGTATGATGAAGCGGCTTTAGATTTGATACGTGAGGCACTTCCGGGATACAATGTAGTAGGGGTCGATGCAAGAGCCCTAACACCACTGGGAGGAGCTATCCATTGCATTACCATGCAAATTCCGGCCTCCAATCCAATACGTTTTAAGCACCCTAAAATTGCCGGACTTCAATCCGCACGTCCGAATTACCACCTTATGGCAGAGATTTCAAACGCCAGTGGTATATCCGAAGCTAAGTGCCTCTGGAAGATTAAGGGATCTTCAATGTGGAATGAGATTAGCTTGGTTGATAGTGCCGGATATTTCGTCGGAAATATTCCGAATACAAACTTTACCGCAACAGATACAATCGTATACTACCTTGATGCGACTTCAAACAACGGAAAGAACATGACAAAGCCGATTGTTGCTCCTGATGGGTACTATACTTTCTATTTCGATGAAGATTTTAATCCTGGTGAAGGTTGTGATGTTCCGTCTGGTCTTTTCACATCTGATATCTCGAATGACGGCGCCCAATTGAATTGGATGGCTGTCCCAGATGCCACAAGTTATACCATAGTTGGTGGAATAGTTGGACAAGGATCTGCGCAAATCGAGGTTCCTGCGCCTGCTACATCTGAAAATGTGGGTGGATTATTGCAACCTGGGCAGAATTACCAATGGCAAGTGCAAGCGAACTGTGCTGATGGTAGCTCGCCATTATCACAGCCTGTTTTCTTCACCACGAATTGTGGAGCCCCGGAAGGTTTGAGCACCAACAATGTTACTTCTGTTTCTGCCACGGCAAACTGGAACTTGGTACCGGGAGCATTCGGCTATCAGCTTAGGGGTGGCCCGGTGGGATCAGGTACTACCACGTTTCAAACAGGGCCCGATGAAAATTTCTTGAATACCGGACAGTCCCTTCAGCCGGGTACTACCTATGAATGGGAGGTCAGAGCCTACTGCAATTCCAGTTTAAGCCAAACTTCTCCTTGGAGCGAGACCGTAACATTCACCACAGCTCCCGCGATCATGGAGCAAGTCGAAGATATTCAGGCCAGTGTCATTCCAAATCCGAACTCCGGTGATTTTGTTTTGAGAATTGATCACGCGGGACCAAATACCGAGGTGCGACTTTTTGATTTGGCAGGTAGGGTAATACATTCGGAAGTTACTCCAGGCGATTTCGACACTGAAAGAGACGTGTTCTTTTCGGGAATAGCCACAGGAGTATATCTGGTTGAAGTTGAAGACGGGGTTAGAAGAAAGGTATTGAAAGTTTTCGTCCGTTGATCCTCATCTGATTTCCTGGAACATTTTCAAATCAGTTTCTGTTTAGCTGATTCTTGATTTCAAGTCCGCAATTTGATCAGGGGTGCCGAAGAAGAAAACCTGGCTGTCTTCGGGAATTTGGAATTCATCAGAAGGATTCATGATGTATTCAAAGTCGGGAGACATAATCCCAACCACTTTGCATTTTGATTCCAATGCATGCAAAATGCCTCCTATGGTTTGGACGTGGTTATCCAAAGGAAGTTGGGAGCTGTTTACTTCTCGTAAGTAAACTTTATTCCCTTCTCGAACAGCAACGGTATCGATGAATCGATTGAGGTTATGATTGATAATAAATCCTGCCATCCTTGCTCCGCCAACTTTATCGGGTAGAATGACTGCATTCGCTCCGGCAATTTTCAGTTTTGATTCAGTTGAGTCATAGGTACATCTACTAACAATCCTCATTCTGGGGTTCAACTCACGTGCAGTTAAAACAACAAAGACATTGTCGGTATCCTTGGGAAGTGATGTGATTAGGGCCGAAGCTCTCTCGATTCCCGCGGTCAAAAGGGTCTCTTCCTCGGTTGCATCACCTTCAATGAAAGATATTCCATCATCTTGAAGATCTTCCACAATATCAGTTGATTTCTCAATTACTACTACTTCTTGATCATTCGCTCTCAAAGTTTGTAGCGCTTCTAGTCCATTACGGCCTGCCCCGCAAAGAACCACGTGGTCTTGCAATTTATTGATGCGATTGTCCATGAGAAATTTTTTGTAGTAACGTTGAAATGTTCCCGTGATTAAGTACTTCGAAAGTGATGATAGGGTATAGGCAAATGTCCCGAAACTCACTAGTATCAAAGCTGTGGTGAAATATCGACCCTCATCGGTCAACTCACGCACCTCTTTAAATCCCACAGTAGAGACCGTGATGACAGTCATGTATAATGCCTCGGTGAAGTTGTAATCTTCGATCATCATGTATCCGATAATTCCCATACCGGATATGGCAATGATGACGATTAACGCATAATAGAGCTCTTTGAGATATTTAAAACTGGGAAAGAGAGGCTTCACAAGTCGAAAATAGGAAAATGCACGCTATGCTGAAGTCACTTGCTCTTTCCAAGAGGCACATCGACCCTGGTAAAATCCCAGCCAAGCATGAGCAGAGGGGGATCGTGATCAATTTCAATGGTGAATTGCTCCAAAACCTTGAAGTTTCTCTGAACTGGAACAGTAATACTAGCTACGTCGTACTCAGCAATACGCGCGGCCCCGTCAAAAGTCACTCCCCAACCATATTCACCGTTATTAAAAATAACTTCCCACTTCTTCGGACCAGGAATCGTCCAAAGCGTATACTCACCTGCAGGTAAGGTTTGATCTCCAATTACTAAATCTGTTCCTGTTACAAATGTGGTCGCTTCATTTGCCCCGGTTCGCCATACTTCTCCGTAAGGGACCAAGCCACCAAAAATATCTCGTTCCTTTTTGAAAGGGCGGCAGTATACAATCTCGACATCGTAGCCATCCTGATTGTACACAACTGTCTCTTGTGGACTGTGTTTTTTGGTTTGACTAATCATGACTTTGTAACCAACGAAGGCAATGACTACTAAACCAATAACTACAATTGCTAACCACTTTAAGAACTTCATAGGTTATGTTTTTTTCAAAGATAATATTCGACTCAAACCGTTTGAAGATCCTTTGAAAGTCTTGTCAACTTGGATATGAACTCATCCTTTTTCTTGATCTCACAAGTCCAGATTACCATTACCTTCCAACCCAATTCTCTCAAGGCTTTTTGGTTTAATTGGTCTCGATTTGCATTGCCTGTGAGTTTTTCCTTCCAGAATTCTGTCCTTGTCTCCGGAATTTTGAAGTATTTACAACCTCGGTGAGCATGCCAGAAACACCCGTGAATGAAAATGACCGTTTTGTATTTAGGAAGAACTAAATCAGGTTTTCCCGGTAACTTATTTCCTCGAAACTTGCCGTGGAGGGTGAATCTAAACCCTTTTTGATGCAGAAAGCGTCGAACCAATAGTTCGGGCTTGGTGTCCTTCCCTTTGATTCTACTCATGTTGTAGGATCTTATGGCCGGTTCGTGAACATCAGCCATAGACCCTATTCATTATCGGGATTGTAGAGCAGCTCTTTTTCGGTAAAGTCGTAAAGGGTGAGTCTGCGGAGATCGAAATACGCTTGCCAGAAATCCCTTAAAGCACTCACGTAAGACCTTTTTGCTTCATCTTTTTCGGATAAGGCAATGTTCAAGTTAGTGATATCAACTTTTCCCGTTAAGTAGCGATTTTGGGCAACCAAATAACGTTCAGTAGCTACTTCGTCAGACTTTTTTGAAATAACGAGTTGATTGCGCAACACCTCGAATCGTCGTACCAAAGTGATAATCTCTTGTTCGAAGTTCTGGATGTCCTGGTCGATCACGTAGTTAGTGAGTTCTTGATTCGCTAGTGCCGTTTGCATCCTCGCTTTGTTTCGGCCCCAATCCAAAATAGGAATAACCAATCCCACATCTAACCTCTGCTGTTGATTCGGATCTGTGTAAGCCAAATCTAAATCATCAGAAGCCGCGTTTAGTCCATATGAAGCGGTAAGATTGACTTGAAAGCGCTGACCACGTGCTTCGGCAACCTCTCTATTAGCCTCGATCCGTTGCCGTTCAAAAGCGATATAATCGGCACGGTTCATTTTTGCGTAGGTCAATGCATCTTGCATTCCGATTGAGAATTCAGGGATTCCATCAGGTACGCTCAAAAGCAATGTATCGGTATCATTGATTCCGAGGTAAGCACGCAATTCTTGGCTTGCTGTTTGAAGGTCCAATAAAGCCTGGGCCACATCTTGCTGAGAGCGTAGAAGCTGCAGTTCAACTTGTAGAAGCTTGTCTTTACTGGTGGTTCCAATATTGTATCGACCTTCTTCAATTTTGTAAATCGTATCGTTGTTCAGTAAATTGAATTGAGCAATTTCGTAGTTGATTTGGGCATCTAGGTAATCGAAAAAGCGACCAGCTGCTTGCCTGGAAATAAATTCCATTTCTTCAACATAACTTCTTCTACTTTCCTCGTAGCGAAGGGGCTCGGTTCTTTTGTCCCATCGCAAGTCGTTAAACGCAAAGAGCGGTTGATCAAGTCTGACATTAACGGCAGTGGTGTTAAACCTTCTCAAGTCTTGTTCAATATCGCGGAAGTAGTTTAATCCTGAATTGACCGATAGATTACCTCCTGTTAGAGCGATGGGTTGGTTTAGGCCTAAGTTCAAACTTGAATTGATCTGCTCCCTATCTTGGAAAACGATGGTTCCGTCATCGAGTCGGTTTGATAAGAAATCTCTGTTGTACCCTGGCAAGTTTCCACTAAGGGCAAGTTGAGGATTATAGTTCGACTTAAATAATCGGTATTGCCAGTAGCGGTTTTCCAAACGAGTCTCAGCTTGCTTTGAAGAAGGGGATTGATTTCTCGCCATGAGGATAACCTCTCCGAGCGTGTACTGACCTGTATTCTGACTCAGTGCGCCATAAGAAAGACAAATGAAGAGAGTTGAAATAATTAGTCTATTCATAACGCAACGAATTAATTGGATTCTGCATGGCAGCTCTCCTTGCCGGGGCAATTCCAAAGATCAGCCCCACGGAGGCTGCAACACCGAAAGAGATTAGGATGGACCAAAAGGAAATAACGGTTCTTATATCTGCTAGCTGTGATACCAGCAATGCCATTGATACTCCAAGTAAGACACCAATCAACCCACCTGTGATGCTAATGAGAACCGACTCAAACATGAATTGGTAGATGATGTCTGTTTTCTTGGCACCTAGTGAAAGCCTTAAGCCAATCTCCTTGATCCTCTCCAAAACCGATGCTAACATGATATTCATGATTCCAATTCCTCCCACGAGAAGAGATATTGCCGCGATCGCTAAGAGCACGTAATTGAAGAGTTCATTGTTCCTTTTTTGCTGTTTTAGCAGCAATTCAGGTATTTCAATCTGATAATCAACTACATTGAAATGTTTCCGCTCCAATAATCGGCTAATTACTTCGGCGATGGGAGATAGTAGTTCAGTCTTTTCTACTTGAACCACCATTCGATCTATTTGATGGTAATTTCTAGACGGTGGCTCTTCATCCTCATTATCAAAATCGAAAATAGCATTGGCTTTTTGGATCATCGCTTTTGTGACCATTTCGCGATTCTCGTACCTGATTAGCACAGTCTCCAGAGGAGTATACACGTCCATATTGTAATCTCGAATACCGAGATTATTTACACTCGTTTCACTAATCAGTCTTTGTTCAAGAACTCCAATAACTTCAAGCCAACGAGGACCAACTTTCAGTTTTTTACCAATGGCATTTTCAGTAGGGAAGAAGCGATTCTTGATTGACTTACCGATGATACACACTGCAGCGCCGGTTTCGAGATGATGTTCATTGAACATTTCACCCTCTTGTAATTTGAAATTGAATATTTCGAAGTAAACCGGCTGAACCCCGACGAGCTTTGCCGATCGACGGACACCATTACTTATGATGTAGGTGTCCATTTCGATTTCAGGACTGATTTTTCGAACGTTAGGAATGGTGGCTTGAATTGATTTAGCGTCGAGAAGTCGCAACCCCGGTGAGAATCTTTCTTTTTCCTTCCTGTTCGTTTGATCGTCTAAACTCTCCTCTTTTTGCTCGACAATCGGCTCAATGACGATGTTATTTACACCGACTAATTTCATCTGGGCATTGATCTCCTCCTGTGTCCCATTTCCAATGGCCAACATGGCAATTACCGCGGCTACACCGAAAATAATGCCCAATGCTGTAAGTAAACTTCTGGTCTGATTGCTTAGAAGAGCCTCGAGAGCAATCCTGAAATTGGCCAATAAACGCTCCCTGTTCATTAGGTAGTTTTGCGTTTACCTTTTCTACCGCCTGGCCTTCCTCTTCTTTCTCCTTTTTGTTCGTCAGCTTCTGTTTCTTCCTCTACCTTTTCTTCCTCTTTATTTCGCTTTCCATCCATCTCGGAAATCAAATTCACTGCTTTCTCATCCATTTCGGAAATTCTATTCAGGTAAATTTCATCTCCTTCAGTTAAACCCGCTAACACTATTACGTCATTGGCATTAGCAGAACCTATCATAACTTCTTGCTTTTCCACACCGAGCCCAGCTTTTTTGAAAACATAGGTGATCGAATCGTCTTGATTGAATAAACCCTCGATAGGAATGTGAAGAGCCTCTTCGTGTTTTTGAGTGATGATCTGATTGCTCGTAGTCATCGAAGGCTTGAGCAAATCATCCATTTCATTCAATACAATATTTACTTGGAAGATTTTTGCATCTGAATTCGGCCGTTGTTCTCCAACATTAGCTACCCTGATTACCTCTCCTGAGAGCTCTTTATCTGGGAAAGCATCCAGCCCCAGTACAACTGATTGACCTACTTCTACTTTACGAATATCGACTTCATTAACATAAGTTACTGAAATCATTGTGCTCAAGTCAGGAAGGGTGGCTACTACAGGATCCCAAGCGCTAATTTGTGAACCTTTCCCTACCGATTGCCCGTCCCAATCTTTCTTATAAATCAACATCCCGTCTTCAGGGGCAGTAATTGTGAAAGATTGCATCAGATTCATCATCCCGTCAAGATTTCTTTGTTCCTTTTGCTTGTTGAGCAATACTTCTTGCATCTTGGCGATATTCTGTTCTCTTTTGATCTTGTAGTTTTCCTTAGCCTGTTCATATGATCTCTGTGCTTTTTCCAAATCGATCTCTGCTTGTCTTATGGTTGCAGGAGGTTCGTATTGACTCTGATCAAGCTTTAGCTGCATTTCATCCACAGCATAGCGAAGGTTGATTAGCTCATCCCTTGATTTTCTCATTTCAAGGGTCGTGTCGAGCTTGGTTTGAATAAACTGTGATTCAATCTTTTCCATTTCAAGCTGACTATCCTTAATCTTATTGGTAAGCTCCGTTGGATCAAGTTTTGCCACGTAATCTCCTTTCTGCACGAATGTTCCTTCATCAATAATGTCCTGAATGGTCATATTCCAGATTCGGTAATTCCGAGTTCCCTGTGGCCCTAGAATCTGTACCGAATTCTTTGCTTCGAGCTCACCCGTAGTAGTGATATCCACAACGAATTCGCCTTTTTTCGCCTTGGCGATAACACCCTCCGATTCAATATCAGAAGAAGAGGTTGAGAAATAGACAATTGCAATTACCGCGACAGCGATGAGAACAATCGGGATGACTTTTGTTTTCATGTGGTTACGAATATAGAACCTTAGGGTCGAGCGTCGATGAATAGGGTGATTTCGGGCCGTTAAGGTATGTTAACGATACGGCATAATACTTGTTGTAAATTCAAAAATATCAACACCGTGAAGAAACCAATCTACCTCGCATTTCTCGGATTATTTTTTGTCTCATGTCAGTCATATCAATACCTCCGTCTGACTTCTGATCTACCTCAAACATCTGATACTGGGCATTATTATGTTTCTGATTCTCTGGCCTACGTGGATTTTGACTTTAACGGAGAATACTTTCCCGTGCGCATACTTTTTCTCAATGAAAGTGAGGGTGATTTGACTATCGATTTGAATCAGCTCGTTTTTAGCGAAAATGGTCGTATAGTGGGTAGAGGCAGTGATTATTTATCGAGTTCGCTCAATCCGATGGTTAGGATACCACACTCAAAAAGTGAATCCTTTGTTTTTCGTCCATACTCCATACATTATTACCAGATGGAAAAGCAGCGTTCAGGATATCACATTGTGCAGAATAACGAATCGAAAGATTACGTTACAGAGAGAGCCTTTGGAGGAGAATGGAGTTCTTTTGAAATAGATTTGATCTATCTTGATCAGCACGTAACTGAGCATAAATTGGAGGCTGAATTCAAGGAAGATTTTATCTATTTCAGCCC
>CAZWQX010000053.1:0-23415 GCA_964635965.1 uncultured Cryomorphaceae bacterium | reverse complement strand
AAGGGCCATTTTACACTGTTGGTTTAAAAGTCTATGATATGATGGCGGGGAAATTAGGTTTGGGACCATCGATTAGCATCAGCAAGAAGGAAACCTTGGATGCTCTGCCAAACATCAAAAAAAAGGGATTAAGAGGAGGTGTTATTTACCAAGATGGTCAATTTGACGATGCGAGGTTGGCGCTGAATCTCGCTCAAACCATTGTTGAGAAAGATGGTTACGTGATCAATTACATGCGCGTTGAATACCTGCTCAAATCAAAGGAAGGAACCATTGAAGGCGTTGTGGCGAGGGACATGGAAACCGATAAGTCATACAAAATCAGGGCAAAATCTGTTATCAATGCTACGGGAGTATTTGTCGACGATATTATCAAAATGGATAATCCCGAAGCTGAGAAATCCATTGTTCCCAGTCAGGGGGTACATCTTGTCTTGGATCGTGAATTTCTTTCAGGAGATTCGGCAATTCTCATTCCTAAAACCGACGATGGTCGCGTACTCTTTGCCGTTCCGTGGTATGATAAGGTTGTGGTCGGAACCACTGATACGTTAATTGAAGAGTCTTCACTGGAGCCTAGAGCATTGGAAGAGGAGGTTAAGTTTATTCTCAAAATGGCTCGAAAATACCTCCACAAAGCCCCCGCCAAAGAAGATGTGAAATCGGTATTTGCGGGGTTGAGGCCTCTTGCCGCTTCGAAGAAGAAGAAAACAAAGGAAATCTCACGCGGTCACAAGATCATCGTATCGCTTTCCGGGCTAATAACCATGACCGGTGGAAAGTGGACAACCTATCGCAAAATGGGAGAAGACGCTATTGAGCAGGCTGTTATCGTTGCAGATCTTCCGGAGAGGATATCAGTAACCAAACACATGCAGATTCATGGCCACGAAGAGGAGATTGACATGGATGATCCTTTGAAGAATTATGGAAGTGACCGTCATCCCATCCGAGAACTCATGCAAGAAATCCCCGAGCTTTCTCATCGAATTCACGAAGGGTTGAATTATACCGTTGCCGAGGTGGTTTGGGCCGTGAGAAACGAAATGGCCAGAACAATCGAAGATATCCTCGCCAGAAGAACCAGAGCGTTGTTTCTGGATGCCGCTGCAAGTATTCAGGTTGCCCCTTTGGTGGCAAAATGGATGGGAGAGGAATTAGGTTGGGACGAAAAACGACAAAAAGCGGAAATTGACAAATACATCGAATTGGCGAAAGGATATCTCCTCGACTGATTGTTTTTTTGATCATCTTAGCCACGAAAATGGAAGTTTACCTTTTTGAATTCATCGGAACCGGCTTGTTAATGCTCTTGGGAAATGGCATTGTAGCAAATGCCGTTTTGGCCAACTCCAAAGGCTCCGATTCGGGTTGGGTTGGAATAGTACTGGCATGGGGTATCGCAGTTTTTGTTGGTGTGTATGTGAGTGCTGATGTCAGTGGAGCTCATATAAATCCTGCAGTAACGATTGGCCTTGCGGTAGCGGGCAAATTCAGCTGGGAATTCGTTCCCGGATACATTCTGGCTCAAATTTTAGGCGCAATGGCAGGAACAAGTACCGTTTGGCTTGCTTATAAGAAGCAATACGATACAACAGAAGACAAAGAAGCCATAAGAGCAACATTCTGCACTTCTCCTGCAATTAGAAGTCCATTCTGGAATTTCGTCACGGAAGTCATCGGAACTTTTGCATTGGTCTTTGGGGTCTTCTTTATTGCCGGCGGAACGGTAAATGGAGAATCAATTTCACTAGGGTCCTTAGATGCACTACCGGTGGCACTATTGGTAATGGGAATAGGTTTTGGTTTGGGCGGTCCTACGGGTTACGCCATTAATCCTGCACGGGACTTTGGCCCGAGAATTATGCATGCATTATTACCCATTCCAAAAAAAGGAAACAGCGATTGGAAATATGCTTTGATTCCAATAGTGGGCCCGATAACGGGTGGGGTACTTGCTGCGCTGGTTTTCCTTCTTCTTCAATAGCTTATAAGTAAATCAACGACCACTGGTGGTTTCAGATTCAGAGCGGAGCGACGTTCAGCGTAAGATCCAAGAACTTTAAGCTTGTTCTTTTTGTTCGACTTATATGGGCAAACTGGTTGAACCGAATCACGATCTCACAACCATTCACACTTTGGTTTGGGATCAATTCATACGAGCACTGGCGAAGAAAAATCACCCGTATAGAACCTGTGCATTCACCACAACTGGCCCTAATAGTAGGATGGTCATTTTGAGAGCCGTAGATCTGAAACGTAAAATATTGACCTTTTACACAGACAGCAGATCTTCAAAGTATGCCGAAATCCTAAAGCAACCTCTCGTTTCACTGCTTTTCTGGCACCCAACATCGCGTTTCCAATCCAAATTATCGGCAAAGGCCACCTTAAACCTTCACAATGATGAGACCAAAAATCATTGGAATAGAGTGGGGGCAAAGGCCAGAGAATCATATAACACAAATCTCGCTCCCGGAGAAGAAATAAGTTCCTTTAACAAGTATGATTTAAAGCCGGAATTGGACTCCGAGCATTTCTGTGTCATTAACTGTGAAGTCCGAGAGATGGAAATACTTCAACTCAACCGAGAAGGCCACACCCGCGCTAGATTTCTTTATAAAAATTCGGATGTGATTAAGAGAAGTTTTCTGATACCGTAATTAGTGCTCGCAAAGACGCGGAGACGCAGAGGTGCTCTCTAGTTCAGAAGCCAATCGATTTTCACGCTTGAATCATTAGTTTAGAGTCGAGACAAAACTTAGAGACGATGTTAGAAAACGAGATTTCAGGTGAAGTCGTGCGGGCTTGTTACGACATACATGTTGGGCTCGGCCCAGTATTATTTGAGAGTGTTTATGAAGAAGTGCTAACCCACCAACTTGAAAAAAGGGGATTACATGTGATTCACCAGAGATGAATACCAGTTGAATGGGATGGTATTAAAATGAATCTAGGATTCCGCGCTGATCTGATTGTAGAGAATAGCGTTATTATCGAGATTAAGTCAGTAGAGAATATCGCTAAAGTGCATCACAAACAACTCTTGACATATCTCAGATTGATGGATCTAAAGCTTGGATTACTAGTCAATTTTAATAAAGCCTTAATCAAAAACGGAATTACGAGAATTGTGAATGGCTTGTAAGTTGCTTGTCAACTGATCATTCCATATCAGATTCATAAAATGAGATTAAGGTATCCAATTCTTTGCGCCTCTGCGAGAACAACTCAATTCCCTCGTAGAGGCAAAAATTTGTTCTCGACATCAACTATCACAGATGTGTATCAGGTATCCCTTAGGGTACAAATTGGCCCCCGATTAACTGAGAGGCTGGTCATTCAATAAGACCTAACTCTACCACCACACAACGAAAATCTCCTGAAACTCATCACCTACTTTTTGCCAGCAGAGCCTGGAACGTTTGCCGGTTAGAGATTCTATGAGTTCTTCCTCTATATCTGCATAAGAGCTCCAACTTTTGTTTGTGGATGGATCGATTCCCCACTCGGTTTTAGTCGGGAGATAGTAGCGTTTATTTGGTGAATGTTCTCTTTCAAACTCTTCCAAGGTGAAGTAGTAGCCCTTGATAAAATCATGGTAGACTGAATCAAGGACTACCTCTTTTTGGAATGGCAAATAGAGCGAAGCCAGTAGACAAAGGCGCTGGTCGATTTGATCAGTCTTTTCCACTTGAAGCCGTTTCTTAACCGAAGCGTGATGGAGTAGGGGAAACTGTTTGTGACGGAGTTTTTCGAGTTTTTTTATCAAGAAATCGTTCCGATTCGGACCGATCCAATTCTCGACCTGAGACTGCGATAACCCGGGGTCGTAGAGGTAGAATTTATAAGCCAGCTCCAAATGAATGAGCCTTGAATTCGCTTTTTCCTCCAGAATGAAATCCAGCTCTCCAAGGGTGTTCTTGTCTTCAATGATTTGAATGCTTTCATCAATCATTCGATAGTTCTCGGAAGACTTGATGCAATTCGATACAATCACCTCGATGAAATGTCCTAGTCTGCGATTGAGGGGAAGCTCAATATTGAGTGAGGGAGGCAGGTTTAAGTCACTTAACTCAAAAGAGGGGAAGCCCGTAATCTCTTCGCCTAAACTTTTACTCGAGAGGACTGAGGCTATTCTTGAATCCAATCTTTCTAATTTGTTGCCAAAAGGGATTCTCCTATTGATGAACTTGAACGTATCGGCTTGAAACTAATAATCCGTTTTGATTGAATTGTCAAAAGGCACCTTGAACTGATACAAAAGATCCCCAGAAGTCTCGTCTTCCAAAACATCCAAACCGTACTTAACTTTTTTGGGATTGTCTATCACCAGGGTACCAAACATTCGATCCCAAATCGAAAAAATGTTCCCGTAATTGCTATCCGTCCATGGTCGTTCAAAGTGGTGATGAAACTTGTGCATGTTGGGAGTAATAAAGATTAGTCCGATAGTCTTATCCACCCAACTCGGAACGGTAATATTGGCGTGTGTCGTGTAAGTGAAGAATACGGTGATAATCCGATACATCAGGTAAAAGGAGAGAGGAGCCCCAATGATTAAGGCCGCGATCAAGGAAAATACTTCTCGAAAAATGTAATCCCCGGGGTGATGACGTGTTCCACTGGTAACGTCTACCTCGGTATCGCTGTGATGAACCATGTGAAACTTCCACATGAATTTTACCTTATGTAGGAGAAAGTGAACAAAGTATTGTGCCACTAAATCAAATGCCATCAAGGCGATGATCAGGTTGACCCATATGGGCAAATCCATTAAAAAAAGAAGTCCGAATTCATTGGTCTGTGTCCAATTGAAAACTCCAACCGTCAGGATTCCAAAAAGTACATTAATGATAAGTGTTGTAGAAAGAAATATCAGATTGACTTTCGCGTGTTTCCACTTCTTGTAACCGTGCTTTACAAGTGGATAAATGCCTTCTGCCATCCAGCAAATGCCAATACAAAAAATAACCCAAGCCAGCTTCTGCCAGGTGGTCATGGTTTCAAAAAACAACAGCAACTTTTCCATACATCTTCAATAAACCGCAATTTAATGAAAAACGGATTCTAATGAATATGGTTCATTATCGATGAATTCTAAGATTGGATATCTCTTCTATTTGAATTGATCAGTGAAGCTATTTTATCACTCATCAGCTTCGACCTCCGTTTCTTCAAACCACTTTGAAAATGTGGCGTAATTCACAAAAACCTTGTCTTCCGGCAAAAGGTTGGGAATAACCTTGAGCTTCACGAGTAAGCCATGTACTTGTTTATTGGCTCCGGTTATGTACACTTCAATTCCTTTTTCGTGGAGTTCCTCAATCGCTGATTCCATCGCATTCACTCCTGATTGATCGATAAAGGGAACTCTGCCCATTCGAAGCACCAGAATTTCTATTTCAGGCAGATTCGAAATCGTAGTCTTGAATTGTGTGGAAAATCCGAAAAACAGCGGTCCATAAAGTCTTTCGACAACGATCTTCCTGCCTGATTTATGAATGGTAGGAAGATCCGTACCTAATTCAACATTTTTATTGAAATCGGAGATCACC
The DNA here is from genome assembly GCA_964635965.1 of uncultured Cryomorphaceae bacterium. GTDB lineage: Bacteria > Bacteroidota > Bacteroidia > Flavobacteriales_D > Cryomorphaceae > JAKVAV01. The sequence goes on along the minus strand of CAZWQX010000053.1, from coordinate 17,857 downwards.
GCTCGTCTGGCCGAAAAGTCACTCATTCTTTTGAAGAAGATGACCGAAGCTAAAATCAAACCCACTCCAACGGCATAAACCAATTGCCAGAATACAGTGAGAAGAAGTACGGTAACTACGATAATCTTTGCGGGCCACTGCATTAGAGGTAAGGCCTTCAAACCTTTTTTATCCATCACACCGATTCCCACGGTTATCAGGATTCCAGCCAAAACCGCCGCGGGTATATTCGAAGCGATGGGACCGAGGAAAATCAGAATAACAAAGAGCAAGATACCCGAAATCATTCCTGAGATCTTGGTTTTGCCCCCTGCTTGAATATTGACTACAGTTCGAATAGTCGCACCCGCACCGGGAATTCCACTAAACAAAGCTGCAACACCATTCCCAATTCCTTGGCCAATTAACTCACGATTGGAATTGTGCCTCGATTTGGTGAGATTGTCGGCTACTACCGAGGTCAGCAAAGAATCAATTGAACCCAACAAGGCAAGCATAAATGCAGTAACAATATAGGGTGCAAGGGCAGTGATACTGAAGCCCGAAAAAATTTCTGTTTTAAGGGTCGGTATACCCTCCGGAATCGCTTGTATTAATCGATACTCTGCACCCATATAATAAGCAGCTCCCGCAACCACGATTAGCGCCACCAGAGTACTTGGTACCACTCGCGTGATGAACGTGAATCCATAGATAATGGCTATGGTCACCAGGGTCAGGATAAACTCAACCCAACTGATCTGATTTACTGCTCTCGGCAAATAGCGCAAACTTCCGATAACCCCTTTACCGTCATTTTCAGCAAGAATAACCGCCTCGCGATAGATATCGTCTTTAGATATTTCATTCGCACGGTCAAGGGTTGCGCGAAATTCTTCCAGAACCAGAACCCCGTCTTCAGCCTCTTCTTTTAGAATCCTTTCCAGAATAAGCTGCTCCGCCCTAGGTTTAAATTTTTCAACGATTTCAGGGTCTTCACCTGCATGGTAGCCCAAGGCAATGGGAATCTGTGTAATCAGAATAATTACACCAATCCCCGTCATGAAGCCCGATATAACCGTGTGAGGTATAAAGCGGATATAGGAGCCCAGTTTAAATAAACCCAGTACTATTTGAAATCCACCGGCCAAGAGAAAGACCATCAAAATTATCGGCAGGGCATCCTCAATCCGACCTTCATAGGCCTGAACAAGTCCAGCCACTACAATCATACTCAGCGCCGTCATTGGTGCAGTAGGGCCTGAAATCTGAGTTGGAGTGCCGCCAAACAGGGAAGCGAAAAATGCGATAAATGCAGCGCCATATAAGCCCGCCGCGGCGCCTAATCCGGATTGTTCTCCAAACGCCAACGCGAGAGGCAATGCCACGATGCCTGCCGTCAGCCCACCGAAAAGGTCAGCCCTGAACGAACCAAAATCAAAGAATTTGCGCCTCAAGAATTTGAATTTGGATTGATGAAAGCCGAAAATAGAAAAAGCTATTGATAAATAGTTAGGCTTCTCAATTTCCTAAATCCAACCCGTGCTTCCTGGCAATTTTTCCCGCTCGGTTGCGGTATCCTGCCGATCCGATGGGTAATCCTTCTCTTAGTAGCAACTCTAACTCATTCCCTAGCTCGGGATATATGTCAATCGCATTAGAGATAACAGTCATGGCAAATACATGAATCGCCGCAGGTTGAAGAGGAGAGGACAATCTCTTGAAGGCTACATCAACCGTTTCACCTAGCATTTCTTCAGGAATTCGAATCATGCTCAACACCCGAAAGGCAAATCTCGGCGCGGCATCGTGGACATCTTTTTCAATGGAAGTGATTAATTCAGAAATATGCGGCTGAAAGATTTCCGGGGTCTCATCGCTAATGGCATGGCAAACAGCAGAAGCTCTTTGTACCGTTACCGGCTCATCACTTAAGAGTTTCTGAACCCATTCCTTCGTTGATTCTTGATCCCCGCAACGACCTATTCGAGTTCCCTCAGCTTTCAAGGCTTGATAACCAATTCCTGAGCCAAAAGCCGTTTCTTTTTTAGCCATGTCACAAAATAAAAAACCCCGATCGGAATGATCGGGGTTTAAACTGTTAAGATTTTCGTTCTTACATCATGTCGCCTTTAGCAGCAACAATATTGAATTCTAGATCGAGGTCATCCGACAATACTTTGTCTTCGGCGGGATTCTCCCAAGCTACATTGTATTTCTGACGGTCAACGGTCATCGAACCTTTAGCCATAACTTTGTCGCCATCGACTGTTACTTCTACATTTTCAATCGTTTCTGCATGGGTAACTCCTCTGATAGTCATGTCGCCCATGATGCTGTTTCCTTCCATTCCTTTAATTTGAAAGGTAGCCGTAGGAAATTCCTCAATCGCAAAAAAGTCTGGTGAAGAAAGGTGCCCAACGAGTTTGTCAGGTGTGTTTTCTTCATCATATGCCTCATCTGTTGGTGTGATTGTTGTCATGTCTACAACAAACATTCCCTCAGTGATTTGACCATTTTCCATTGACATTTTTCCCTTCTGGAAAGCCAAAGTTCCGGCATGACCGTAAAGACTAACTCCTCCGATCTTTAGCATGTTTCCTTCCCACATCAATTGACTTTCTTCACCGCTCAGAGTGTATTCACCGGATGGGCCTTCAGTCATCGTTTCTTCTGATGCCGTTTCCTCAGAAGCTGTATCAGTGCTTTCAGTGGTTTCAGATGTTCCTCCTCCACATGCAAATAGCATCATGGCCAAAGCAAAAAGGAGAGACAGGTTTTGTACTTTTTTCATGGTTTTAATTTTGGGTATAAATAGTAAACCACCCAAAACGCAATGTGTTCAAGAAAATTGTTGGAACATAAAAAAAACGCTTCGTTGGTTACGGAGCGTTTTTGGGTAAGCATCTTAGATCTCTTTAGCAGAATCTCTTTGGTTGCTATCAAGACGTGGCATTATTTAGGGGTTGCTTTTTCTTTTATAAAAAATCAAAAGTGGAATGTTTTGGCTCTTTAAAATGAACCCTGACAGCGAAATTTCGTTGTTTTGAGGTAGGGTAAGCTTTGTGAGGACCTGTAATTAACTCAAAGTATTCTCTTGATGAAGTATTTATTGTGCATTCTTGGACTTGTTCCATGGCTCCTTCCCAATGAGCCTGACGAAGGGGCAAAAGCACAAGTGGAGTTGTTGGTTTCAAATTTGGAGCCCGGTGAATCCGACATATTTATTGCAGTTTTTAATACTCCGGAGACTTTTCTCACCGAGAACATGGTTTATTCGAAAATAATCAGAGGTGTAAATTCTGAAATGGCGACGTGCACTTTTGAAATCCCTCCCGGAGAATATGCCATCGCCGTTTTTCAAGACCAAAACTTCAATGGCGAATTAGACAGAAACTGGGTTTTTTATCCAAAAGAGCCCTTTGGCATGTCGAATGACTACAAGCCCGCTTTTCGTGCACCCTTGTGGACCGATGCTGCGGTTCAGCTAAAAGGTTCTTGCAAGGTTTCGATCTCTCTAAACTAAAAAAGGTCACACTTTATGTGCAGCCTTTTATAAATCGCTCGATATAAAGGATTATTAGTCCTCTTTTTTCGATTTCTTTCCTTTAGTCACTCGGATATTGATTTCTTCCGAGTCTTTTCGCTTCCCGATGTGAATGGTATCACCTTCTTCCAAATTGGCATTGATGATTTCTTCGGCCATCGGGTCTTCCACGTATTTCTGAATCGCTCTTTTTAATGGACGCGCTCCAAATTTCTCATCGAATCCTTTTTCAGAGATAAAGTCCTTGGCGGCATCAGAAAGCTTCACTTCGTAACCAAGCTCGTTGATTCGCTTGTAAAGTTTTCCAAGCTCAATATCGATGATTTTATGGATGTCTTCTCTTGTCAGTGAATTGAATATCACCACATCGTCAATACGGTTCAAGAACTCAGGGGCAAAAGCCTTTTTAAGCGCATTTTGGATTACTGCTTGCTGAGCGGAGCTTTCATTCTCCATTCGCGCTCTGGTTCCGAATCCAACTCCCGTTCCGAAATCAGACAACTGACGCGCCCCGATATTCGAAGTCATAATCAGAATTGTATTTCGGAAATCAATACGTCGACCAAGGCTATCCGTTAACTGTCCATCATCCAAAGCTTGAAGCAATAGGTTGAAAACATCAGGGTGCGCCTTCTCGATCTCATCGAGTAATATGATGGAGTAGGGGTGACGGCGAACTTTTTCCGTAAGCTGTCCTCCTTCTTCGTAACCGATGTAGCCCGGAGGTGCCCCGATCAATCGACTTACAGCAAACTTCTCCATGTATTCACTCATATCGATACGAATGAGTGCATCTTCCGTGTGGAAAAGGTATTTCGCGAGCTCTTTTGCCAATTGGGTTTTACCAACTCCGGTAGGACCTAAGAAGATGAACGAGCCAATAGGCTTATTCGGATCTTTCAATCCTGCGCGGTTACGCTGGATGGCTTTCACCACTTTAGCCACCGCAGGGCTTTGTCCAATCACGGTATCCTGAAGCTCTTCGTTCATTTTAGCCAAACGACCGCTTTCCTTCTCAGCGATACGCTGAACGGGAATACCCGTCATCATCGCAACCACTTCTTCTACGTGATCTACCGTTACGGTAACGCGGTGGTTTTTGGCTTCTTCTTCCCAAGAAGCTTTCGCCTTCTCGAGTTCTTCAATTAAGCTACGCTCCTTATCGCGAAGCTTAGCGGCCTCTTCGTACTTCTGACTGCGAACTACACGATTCTTCTCTTCCTTGATTTCTTCAATTTTCTTCTCAGCCTCAATAATCTCTTTTGGAACCTTAATGTTCGTGATGTGTACGCGCGAACCCACTTCGTCTAAAGCATCAATCGCCTTGTCAGGAAGGTGTCTGTCTGAGATATATCTATTCGTCAGCGTTACACAGGCCTTAACCGCCGCGTCCGTGTAATCAACGCTGTGGTGTTCTTCGTACTTCTCTTTGATGTTGTTCAGAATCTGAATCGTTTCTTCTTCGCTGGTAGGCTCAACCATTACCTTCTGGAAACGACGCTCAAGAGCTCCGTCTTTTTCAATGTACTGGCGGTACTCATCCAGGGTAGTAGCCCCGATGCATTGAATCTCACCTCTGGCGAGGGCGGGCTTGAACATATTCGATGCGTCAAGTGAACCGCTGGCTCCACCCGCACCAACAATGGTATGAATCTCATCGATGAAAAGAATCACTTCGGGTGATTTCTCCAATTCGTTCATCACCGCCTTCATACGCTCTTCGAACTGACCACGATACTTAGTACCCGCAACCAAAGAGGCAACGTCGAGGGACACAATTCTCTTATCGAACAAAACGCGCGATACTTTCCGCTGGACGATTCGGAGGGCCAGGCCTTCGGCAATTGCCGATTTACCAACGCCGGGTTCACCGATCAAAACGGGGTTATTCTTCTTACGCCGAGAAAGAATTTGAGAAACGCGTTCAATTTCTTTTTCGCGCCCCACAATAGGATCTAACTTATCCTCCTCGGCCATCTTGGTGAGATCCCGTCCGAAGTTGTCAAGAACAGGGGTTTTTGACTTGGAGTCAGACACACGTCGTGATCCGCCGCCGCTAAAACCACTTCCCATGTCGTCGTCGTCATCCTCTGATGTTCCGGGGAATTCAGCCCTTGGGCTATCGAGGCTGTTGTCACCTAATTCGTCACCAGCACCCATGGCTTCCAATTCATCACGAACCGTGTCGTAATCAATTCGAAACTTAGAAAGGGCACGAGTGGCCACATTGTCTTCGTCTTTTAAAATACTTAGCAACAAATGCTCTGTCCCTATTGTAGGACTCTTAAAGAGTTTTGCCTCGAGGTAAGTAATCTTCAATACCTTCTCTGCCTGCTTCACCAAGGGAATATTTCCGAGGTTTCCCGATTTCGCTGATGCCGAACGCGTGCTCGACTCAACAACCCGGCGTAACTCTTTCAAGTCTACACCCAGGTTTTTCATTATCTGAATGGCCGTGCCCTCACCCTCGCGGATGATGCCCAGCAGCAAGTGCTCAACTCCGATGAAATCATGGCCTAAACGCAAAGCTTCCTCGCGACTGTAGCTGATTACATCTTTTACTCTGGGTGAAAATTTTGCTTCCATTAATTCCTCTCTTTCTATTTACCTTTGCACTCCAATTAATAACGGTTAGAGAACAAAGGTTGTTCTAAATTACACCGATAAACAGTATTATCAAATATATGCCTGACGTTTCTGACAGGCTGTCACCGATACAGTGATTATTTCACAGATTTTTGTTGATAAAACCACCTATAAAATCACCCTATAAGCCCTACTGAATGGGTATTTTCGGCTGTTGGCTTTAGCCAATGCAAAAACCGTACATTTTTTACTTAAACACCTATAATGGCAGAAGGAGAAAAGATCATTCCCATTAATATAGAAGACGAGATGCAATCGGCATACATCGATTATTCGATGTCTGTCATCGTGTCACGCGCATTACCCGATGTTCGCGATGGTTTGAAACCCGTGCATCGACGCGTACTTTATGGAATGATGGAATTGGGCGTATACTCTAACCGCCCGTATAAGAAGTCAGCTAGAATTGTCGGGGAGGTTCTCGGTAAGTTCCACCCGCATGGCGATACATCCGTATATGACACCATGGTGCGTATGGCCCAACACTGGTCAATGCGTTATATGCTGGTAGACGGCCAGGGAAACTTCGGATCGGTTGATGGCGATAGCCCTGCAGCGATGCGATACACCGAGGCAAGACTGCAGAAGATCGCAGAAGAAATGCTTTCGGATATCGACAAGGAAACCGTTGACTTCCAAAATAACTTTGACGATTCACTTCAAGAACCAACCGTTCTACCCACCAGAATACCAAGCGTATTGGTCAATGGCGCGAGTGGTATTGCAGTTGGTATGGCGACAAATATGCCTCCGCATAACCTATCGGAAGCCATTGATGGGATCGTTGCATACATCGACAATAGAGAAATCGATACAGCGGGATTGATGCAACACATCAAGGCCCCTGATTTCCCAACGGGAGGTATTATTTACGGATACGAAGGAGTTAAGCAGGCCTACGAGACAGGAAAAGGTCGTGTTGTAATGCGCGCCAAAGCCAATATAGAGGAGATTCGCGAGGGTAGGGAAGCCATTATCGTAACGGAGATTCCTTACCAAGTAAATAAGGCCGATATGATCAAAAAGACTGCTGATATGGTGGTCGATAAGAAGATAGAAGGAATCAGCGATATCCGCGATGAGTCCGACCGAAAGGGAATGCGAATCGTTTACGAATTGAAGCGTGATGCGATTCCGAATGTGGTATTGAATAAATTATTTAAGTACACTGCTCTACAGAGTTCATTCTCAGTTAACAATATTGCTCTTGTTAAAGGACGCCCTCAATTGCTTACCCTAAAAGAAATGGTGAGCAACTTCGTGGAACACCGCCACGATGTAGTTGTGCGTCGTACGAAATACGAATTACGCAAAGCAGAAGAAAGAGCGCACATCTTAGAAGGATTACTGATTGCCCTCGATAATATCGACGAGGTAATCGCTCTTATTCGTGCTAGCGCAAATCCCGAAGAGGCGAGAAATGGCTTGATTGAGAAATTCTCGTTGAGCGAAATTCAAGCAAGAGCAATTCTCGATATGCGATTGCAAAAACTCACGGGACTTGAAAGAGACAAAATCCGTGAAGAGCACGCCGACTTGATGAAACTTATCGAGCACCTTAAAAACATCCTTAGTGATGAAGGCATGCGAATGCAGATCATCAAGGATGAACTGATAGAGGTGAAAGAGAAGTTCGGAGATGAGCGTCGTTCGGTAATTGAGTACTCGGCAAGTGAGATGAGCATTGAAGACTTGATTCCCGATGAAGATGTGGTAGTTACCATTTCGCACTTCGGATATATCAAAAGGACTTCGCTCAGCGAATACAAGACACAAGCGAGAGGTGGAGTAGGCTCACGCGGTAGCAAAACCCGTGATGAAGACTTCCTGGAACATCTCTTTGTCGCGACCAACCACAACTACCTACTCATTTTCACTGAGAAGGGACGTTGTTTCTGGATGCGAATTTTTGAAATCCCTGAAGGTGCCAAAACGTCGAAAGGGCGTGCCATTCAGAACCTGATCAATATCGAACAAGACGATAAGATCATGGCCTATATAAACGTTAAAGACCTTAAAGATGAAGACTACATCAATGGTCACAACGTGGTAATGGCGACGAAAAACGGAGTAGTGAAGAAAACATCTTTAGAGGCATATTCAAGGCCGCGCTCAAATGGTATTAATGCAATTACCATTAAAGAAGGTGACCAACTCCTCGAAGCCAAGCTTACCAATGGTAGCAATGAAATAATCCTCGCTAAGAAGAGCGGTAAGGCCATTCGATTTAATGAAGAGAATGTGCGCGCAGTTGGACGTACTTCGCAAGGAGTGAAAGGTGTAACCCTGGAAGGGCCAAAAGACGAAGTAATCGGAATGGTTTGCATCAGCGATCCGGAAGCGAATATCCTGGTTGTTTCTGAGAAAGGTTACGGAAAGCGAAGTGAAGTCGATGAATACCGAATCACAAATCGAGGAGGAAAAGGAGTAAAAACCCTTAATGTTACTGATAAAACAGGTGCCTTGATCGCAATTAAGATGGTTACTGACGATAATGATCTGATGATCATTAATCGAAGTGGCTTGACAATTCGAATGAGCGTTTCTGACCTGAGAGTTATGGGACGTGCCACACAGGGTGTGCGTTTGATAAACCTTAAGGGAGATGATGAAATCGCCGCGGTAGCCAAGGTGGAGATTTCTGAAGATGCCGAAGGTTTGGAAGATGAAAACGGTGAAAACAGCGAGGGCGCTGAAGGAACAACGTCTGAAGCTGATGAAAACCCAACGCCGACTGAAGAATAATTAGTTGATAGCAGCAAACGGAAAGTCCCGATTCACCGCGAGTCGGGACTTTTCTTTTTGATGAAATGGCAAAGGGTGATTTAAATCATTTGGAGAAGGGGAGGAAACGGTTATTTTTGTGGCGTTTACGGGGCATAGCGTCACTTGGCACGCCATTTGCCTCTTGAGCACTAAACAAATTAAGATTCATGAAACGCATTAGCATTCTACTCACCCTATTATTCGTTTCTGCCGCTGCAATGGCACAAAATGCCAATAGAGTTTCGGCATACAACTACATGACCGACGGCGAATTTCTTAAGGCCAAAGAGCCGATTGATGCCGCAATTACGCACGAAAAAACAATGTCTGACGACAAGACGTGGAGATACCGTGGCCAGATCTACACCGGACTAGCCCAAGGAGACTATGAAGGAATCAACAAAGCCGAAGCCATCCAAACGGCGCTTGAGTCCTACCAAAAATCGATGGAGCTTGACGTAAAAGACAAGTGGAAAAGGGAGAATGTAAACGGAATGGCCCAGGCTCAGAATATTGCTGTGAACCTCGGAATAAACGCTTACAACGAGCAAAACTACGCCGATGCTGCCAAATTATTTTTGGTGGGCGAAGAGGCTGCCGCAGGATTGGGTGTGGTTGACACCTTGGCCCTTTACAATGCCGGACTTGCCGCAGAGCAGGCTGAAGACTACGAAATGGCATTGTCACAATACAGAAAGGCGACTGAAATAGGATACTTGGAAGCCAAAATGTACCTCTACATGGCCAACCTATACCAGCGAATGGAAGACCAAGAGGGTTATTTGGCCATCATCCAAGAGGGTAGAGCGGCCTATCCTGAAGATGCCGACTTGATCGTTTACGAGTTGAACTACTATCTACAAAATCAAAAATTCGAAGAGGCCGAAAACAACCTGAAACTCGCTTTGGAAAAAGAGCCAAACAACAAGCAGTTACATTTCTCTTTGGGGGTAGTATACGACAACCTGGATAGAGGTGACGAAGCCGTTGCGGCTTATCAGGCGGCGATTGCCATTGATCCGAATTACTTTGATGCGGTTTACAACTTAGGTGCGTATTACTTCAACCAAGGTGTGGAGATGAACAATGCTGCTAACGAGATTGAAGACAACGACGAATACAACAAAGCCCGCGAAGCGGCTAAAGGTGTATTCGAGCAAGCGCGTCCGCATTTGGAGAAAGCTCACGAACTAGACGCGAGTGATACAGGTGCCATTGCATCTCTACAGCAGTTGTACGCCTTAATTGGTGAAACGGAGAAGTATCAAGAAATGAAGGCTAAGCTCGACGCGGCCAAGCAATAAGGAAATATAGAGCACTACATTATGTTAAGTAAACCCGAGGAGCAATCTTCGGGTTTATTTATTCAATAAAACGAAGCATGAAGCGATTAGTGATATTCTGTGCGATTCTCACAGCCTGTCAATACAGTTCAGTAGAAGAATCCAAAGAGCAAGGGGTAGATGATTTAAAAAGAGCTATTGAGGCGATTGAAGATCGTCAGCGAGCTGAATACGAGATTATTGAAGAGCAGGAAAGAATCATTTCAGTTTTAGAGCAGAATGTGGAGGCTGCCAACAGCGAAGGCATGAAAGAAAAGATCAGAGGAGATATCTACGAGAAGCGAATCATTATTCGTGATGCAGAAGAGAATCTTAAAAACCAGAAGGAGATCCTGGAGGAGCTAGGGAGCAAGCTGGATAGTTTGGAGGCTGTGGGGGGATAATGAGTGGTAAGTTCTTTCTAGTGGTGAAAAACATTATTTAACATAATATAAATTATAGGGTATATTATTAGTTGTCGCAAATTACGCCAGCTTATGCGTAAAAACTTCATCCTTCGACGTAGAATATCCATTGATGTTATACTCAATCGGCTTGGCATAAATTATCTGAATCTTAGGATTCGCAATCGCAGCAAGACCAGCCCCTATTGTCGAAATTTTATTGTTCATGGCAACAATCACAATATTATGATCTGGAAATTTTTCTATTTGTTTCTCAATATCATCTTGGGATTCAAAGGGATCCCTTAGTCCAAATGTGAAGCTATGTGCGCGAGAATATCTATTTAACAATACCTCATGCCGCTTCCTGTTTAACCAATAATGCTCGTTAGAGATCGATTTATCTTCTGGACCGAAGCCTAAAGACAATTCATTAAATTCTAGGTGATCAATTAAGATTTGTGTTCGAGATGATTCAAATCCGAACAAAACAATCAAATGGTTATTCCTTGCAGGACTGATGACTCCAGGGTAACCGACCACAGATCGAATTGAACTGATTCCGGAAGAAAGCCATTTCAAATCAGGTTTAGGTTGATGAATGTCGTAGTCTGAAGCACCCACATAACTCAAAAACAAATTTTTTATTTTCTCTTTTTTTACAACTAGAATTCTAAGCAATATGAGCAAGTTTTCATGAGTAAAAGTAGATGTGTCAACGATAACATTATTCAAGGGACCATTGTATACCAATTCAGAAATACTCTCAGTAATTGTGATAGCATTGTTAAACGGAGTTGATGTTTTTAATTCAACTCTTGAGCTAGACAATTTTGGCTTAAGAATTTCTTCTAATAAATATGAGTTATCTACTATGACTTGATATAAATCTGAAATATAGAATACAAGGCTTTTTTTTATTGTTAACCGCTTACTAACGCCTTCTGGTAGTTTCAAGCACCGTTCTTCAAAACTCGAAGAACATATGAAAAGATCTACTTCTTGAGGAAGGTTTTTGTGTAGATCATTGATGTGAATCGGATTTGTCATATCATCCATCAAATTCCATTTCTAATTGGTCGTCACTATCATCTTCAAGCCCAGATTTAATCCTGGTTTTGATGTATCGAATAAATGCCTTTTCATCTGTCATAGCGAGTTCAATATTGTCTGTTGTGAGATACAAATAACCAGAAAAAGAGAACGGATCGAGTTTATAAACTGGCGACAATATCCGATTCATTACATATTTATGAGATCTTCCCAATCCAGTTTTTGACCCATGTGTAGAATAATGAAAATATCCTTCACTTATAGCAATTTTCAGCACTTCTTTAAATTCATCCTTAATATTTCCGTCATAGTAAAATGAAAATTTCCTTCTTTCCGAAGAACCAGATTCCAGAAACAATCTAAATGCTTTACCAATACTTGAAATAAGCGTGCGAAGTCGCTTGTAGTTATTCACATGAAGTTCATCTAATCCATCATCATCAATAGATTTCTCCAATTGTCTCAAGAACCAGTTACTATATTCGTGTATTTCTTCGTCTTGGATCTTAATAGGAATTTGAGATACTTCTGAAATGTTAGGGCTACTCCGAACTGTCTTGTCAAACATATTGAACGACATGTCTATGAAGTTCCTTATAATTCCTGAAGACAAGTGAACCAATTGGTCAAATCCACCATAGCTGTATGAGTATTCATTTGGCAAAGACAACATGTAGGTGGCTCTAAAATTCCTATACGAATAGTCGTATCCCTTTTCAATTTCAAGTTGCTCCTTTAGCTCTTGGAGTTCTCTCAGCTGCTTCATATTTGAAGGAAAAAAGTCTTCAGCTGACGTATCAATACCTGATATCTGCTTTAATCTTTTCTCAACAATTTTCTTCAAGTTGTCTTTATATCTGTCACTTTGATTTGAAGTGTAGATGTCAAGTAAATTGATTTCATGATAATCATGCGGAGAATCAATCTTATTTCTTCCCGTAACGGTGTAGTATGTCTTGTAATTTTGTTGGGTAGTTATTTTGAAACACACAATTGATGTTGATCTATACGAAACCCAAGAATTCAATATCCTAGTTTGGGCATAGTTCAACCAATTCGCGTCATCAACGAGAAAGTATATTGGTTTGTCCTGAGGCAGGAAAGTGAAGTTTCCAATCTTTCTAATTAAAGGGAATAAGAAGTTTTTGTAGAGACATAGTTCACCAGAATACTTAATATCATCAGGTGTTAATGACAACTTTTGTAAATAAAGATTAAATCTTTCGAGAATATCTTCTAGAAGATGTCTTACTAGCCTGAAGATGTCATTAATTGAGTGTGAATCAGTGATATCAACAATTTCATTTTTGTCTAAACCAGTGGAGATTATGGCTTTTTTAAATGACTCATTATAGAATTCAACTATCTCATCTCTACAATCTTCATAAAGGGAATAATTCTCTTCCTCTAAACATTTGAAAACCGCAATAGAGAAATAAGTTGTTAATAAATGTTCATTTAGAGCATTTTCTCCATGTTTTAAAAATTTCAACTCTTCAATATCCAGTGCTTTGTCTTTGATTGGAACATAGATTGCAAAATAGTTGAGAGCGTTCAAAGAAGAGTTCAACTTCACTTTTTGACAATCAGGTCGCATGATTCGGTACATCATACTTTTACCTGAACCTCTCGGGCCATTTACAAATGTATTCCCAACACTTTCAATCAGATAAAAATCCTTAAAAACATCAACAAAAAGCTCCAAAGCCTCAAGCGGATCTTTTATTTGGTCCGGTGTTGAATACTTAAAGGGGTTAGCAAGTGACATTCTCTAATGCTTTGTTTTTGATTTTTTTGGACACTTTTTCTCCACTGAATTGACTTAATCCAGGACATAAAGTGAATATCTTATTAGGATTTAATGAAGGGTATCCCTTTTCACCAAGATCGTATGTTATATTTCGCCTGATTCTTCTATTATCCCTCTCATCTTTTTGATTCAGTGTAATCCTAATATCAACCCTAATAACCGTAAGGTCAATATCAGGTCTCATGAATCTCATACAATATGTTCTCTCTAGATGTGTCTTCACCGTTCGTTCGTAGATTTCATCTAGTAGATACTGTTGAATAACTACATGTTCTCCTTTTTCGTTTTTGCTTTTTTTCTGAAACGTGCAGTTGAGATCATCTTCTTCGACATCGAATGATAAAGATATTTGTCTTGCCTTGTGATTGATGTCTATAGAATGTAAACTATGAGCATATTTATGGAAAATGGTGCTTTCTTCTGGAAGTGTTTCCGACAGTAATCCAAATCTGTTTGCCCTCGTCCTGTCTTCTGCGAGTTCATCAGCGAATTTTAGAATTGAAGCCAGCAAAGATTTTCGCACTTTGATTCCTAGTATCTTTTCATCTTCGAGGTCGGTTATCTTATCCTTGACTTCACCTCCATGCGCCTGGGCAATTTCGAATATGGTATCCCATTCAAGTCTATCTCTATCCTTACCCAAACCTGCTTTATCCATTACCTCTAATGAATTGATCTCATGTTGCTTCCTCCCAAGGATATTTCCAACATCATGTATATGAATTGCCATGAGAAGTATAAAAACTTCATACTCGGAGAGCTCACAAGAACTATCTTGAACTAATTCTGACGCCCTCAAAATGACTTTTTTAATATGATCAGGACCATGATCGGTTAAACACCCTCCATCCTCAATCATTGCACCAGTATTGACATAAGGATGCACCCAGACATTCAATTTTTCAGAAATCGAATCATAGTCCTTTGAGTAGTTAAGATCATAAGGAAAAATGTTGTCTTTCATTTGTACATTCAGAAACCACTTATCAAGTGTTTGACCACCTAAATCCATATCAACTCGTTTCTGAAATTCTTTTAAACAAAGAGCACGCTAAAATCGGAGGCACGGCATCACCTACCTGTTGTTGCTGGGCAATTAGCGGACCATGAAACTCATACCAGTCTGGAAAAGACTGTAACCTTGCGGCTTCTCGAACGCTTAAGCCGCGATTTTGAGTAGGGTGAATGAGCATAGTTTTTCTATAATTGGCAATAACTGGAGATACACAGTCAGATCTTAAGCGTCTGTAGATATCACTATGACAACGACTTCTATCGGTATAATTAGACATTAAATCTTCAGGTATACTTCTCCAATTCTCGCCTTGACTTATATAGTTGTATCTTTCAAGAACGGTAGTAGAATTTCTTGTGACATAGTTTTGACTAACCTTTCTTTTAGTGTTTCTCATTTTTTTTGCAAAATCTGATTTAGCTTTCGTTGCATATGGCATTTTATCAATTTTATCTCCATTTCTAAGAACAGGGAGATCTGAGAGCGCATCAGCTACAGTCACACGCATATCGTTATATTCACCAATAGGAAAATCAAACGCAATACCTTCTCTGGAGGCAACAATGAACATTCTTTCCCTCTTTTGCGGAACTCCAAAATCTGATGCGTTAAGTACTTTAACATTAGGAGTATATCCCATTTGATGAAATTCATCGCAAATTCTCTCGAGAAAGAATCCTTTATCCATATGTCTCAGTCCAGGAACATTTTCTATAACTGCCCATTCAGGATTTAGCATCCGAACCCATCTCATAAATTCCATGAACAACCAATTCTTGGGATTTTCTTTCGAGCGTGTTTTGCGATTTGATATTGAATACCCTTGACAGGGAGGCCCGCCAAATAGAATAAGAGGTTGACCTTTTCGATCTAATTTGAGTTCCTTAATGTTTTGTAATTGATCAACCACTACGGTTGTTTTAGGATGGTTTAGCAGATAGGTTCGAGCCGCGTGGAGATTTTTTTCTACCGCGATTCTAACGTCAATTCCAGACATTTTCGCACCCAGGCCCATTCCACCAGACCCTGCAAATAATTCAACCCCGATCATACAGCAATTGGAGCTTTAATACTTGGATGTGGATCATAACCTTCAACTCTAAAATCGGAAAACCTAAATTCAAATATGCTTTGGCCCCTATTCTCAATGATCATTTTTGGATATTTTCGAACTTCTCGGCTCAGCTGAAGCTCGACTTGTTCAAAATGATTCTTGTAAATATGAACGTCTCCAAACGTGTGGACAAAATCTCCTAATTGAAGATCACATACTTGAGCCAACATCATTGTAAGTAAGGCAAAAGAGGCAATATTGAAAGGCACACCAAGCAAAAGATCTGCACTCCTTTGATACAATTGACAAGACAGCTTTCCTTCGGTCACATAAAACTGAAACAATGTGTGACAAGGTGGAAGTGCCATCCGATCAACGTCCGCTACATTCCAAGCACTGACAATTATCCTACGGGAGTGAGGATTGTTTTTTATTGTATCAACTACTTTGGAAATCTGATCGATATGACGTCCATCGGGAGCTGGCCAAGACCTCCATTGATAACCATAAATTGGTCCCAACTCGTCATTTTCATCCGCCCATTCGTCCCAGATGGTCACTCCATTTTCTTTCAAATACTTAATGCTAGTATCACCTCGAAGGAACCAGAGAAGCTCATAAATGATCGATTTGAGATGAACCTTTTTGGTTGTTATTAGAGGGAATCCCTGAGCGAGATCAAAACGCATTTGGTAACCAAAAACACTTCTTGTTCCAACACCCGTACGGTCGGATTTATCGGTACCATTCTCATAAACGTGTCTCAACAAGGTCTCGTATTGGTTCATCTCATGCCTTTAGTTCGAAGATATTAATTCTGTCTGAACAAACTTTTAAATACCATCCAATCATATTTATAGCTCGCGAAATCATTTAAGAATCCTTGAAAAAAGGAATATCAAAAAACATCTGCCCATTGTCTATCTTCAAAAGAATATATGTACTCTAGGACCTCAGGGATTTCTTCAAATTGATCAATCCAAATAACTCGCACACCTAAATTCAATAAGGTGACGCTATGGAACTCATCAGTTTGACGATGTCCCGTTCTTTTCATAACTGCAAAATGCTTGTTGACGCTCCTAATAATTTTAGACTTCAGTTGTCCTTCACTAAGGTTTTCTTCAATATACCCTCGCAAAATTTCCATTTTAGATAGGTGCAGCAGTCTTCTCAAATTTGAATCTTGCATAGATAATCCCAAAAACAGAAAGCTGTATTCCCTGAGCAAATGAAGAAATGTATAATTCACAAAGGCATTCGAATTACTAAAGAGTTCGTAGTATTCTCCTTCTGACAAGACAATTTTATCAGGGCTTTCCCTGTCCCTTCCTCTGTTCCCATCAAAACGCAACATACCATGAACGTGATATACGTTTATTTTATCAGCCATTCGTCCGGCTGAGGCTCTTTCGACAGTCCGTAGCAGCCTCTTCTCGAATTTAGCATAACAATAAGCTTGTAGAATGACATCAATGTTAAAATTGATTACTCCATGTACCCTATCGTTGGCGATAAAACGAGTTGAATTTTTCTTTTTTAATGCACAGAAACTACCAACAGCCTTTAGGCTTTGATTCTTACAATGGATGTCATTTTTAAACTCTGTCCTGTTTCTCTTATTAACCTTTCTATTATGAAAAGAAAAATTGTCATAGAGTCCATTTCTCAGCAATTCGGAAAAGTCTTTTTTCTTCTTCGTTGCCATCACTTTTAAATAGCTAGCAAAGGCTTCATAACTATAGCCATTCTTCAAAAAATCTTCGAAGACTTCCTCAGAATTCGAAATCTCTCTAGAGACTTTCCTCAACAAATCATTCCAAAGCGGTAGTCCAGAATCAATGGAAATACCTGCTCCTATTCCCAAGCAGATTCCTTTTCGTTCATACTTGCTTTTCAGTCTGTCAATTGGCTTCCTCATGTCTTGCTTTGGTCATTTTCTTCTATCAAAGTATCAGCTTTTCTCGGAGAACATGGGTATCCATAGTATTAACTTTTTTCAATTATAAACGAAAATCAGATCAGGTAATTAGGTTATTTGAAACTCAATATTCCGGAAGTTTGGTTGATGCTAACTGCTCAGCAATTACACCTTTTGGAACATTATCCAACTGCACTTCGACTCCCCCACCCGCTTGACCAAACATTGGGGCAACTGTTCCTACTCGAATAATAGAATCCTTAGGAATCACATACTCAAACTGATGGATAGCAGGCGCAGGAATTGGCATAGCGTATCTGCCGACAATCCCATAGCCTGA
>CAZWQX010000052.1:0-23484 GCA_964635965.1 uncultured Cryomorphaceae bacterium | reverse complement strand
TTCGTGCTCTTCGGCATAAGACAAAAACATTGCCTGGTGTTTTACCAATTCTCCCGTTTCTCCTGGTAAACCCATTTCGGCAAGTCGATTTCCAATTGATACCAACTTCAAGGAATCCAACCTTGCGTTTAGTTCCTTAATCTCTTCCTGCATCCTGTCCTTTTGGGATTCGAGGTTGGAGATTTTTTCACCCACATCATCTTGTGCAGGGCAGATCAAGGTGATCCATGCCAGTAATAAAGCCAATCCAAAGCGCATGCCTCAAAGATAGTTCGGCTTTATAAGGCATTTTATCTGACTCCCTAAACTTTTTAACGCCCGAGTTATGTATTCGTCTAAGACAAAAGTTAGATCAGTCTAAGTTTTTATCTTTGCGGACACTTTTTTTTGAATGAAATCTCTTTTTACATACATATTCACAATCTGTTTTTTTGCACTTTCTGCTCAATCGGGGAGCATTGAAGGCTCCATAACAGATGGAGATGGACCGGTTCCATTCGCTACGGTTGGTATTTCTGAACTAGGTATAGGAACTACGTCAACTTCTAGTGGTTACTTTTTTCTGGAGGGGATAAATGAAGGTAATTACGAGCTAGTGGTTCGAGGAGTTGGGTATCAAACTAAATCTTTCGAAATTCAAATAAGGACGGAAGAAACAACGCGAATCGAAGTTGAATTGAGTGAAGATTTAATTCAACTGAATCAAATCGTAGTGAGTGGAACGCGCAATGCCATTCCACTTTTCGAAGCTCCCGTTATCGTAAGTCGAATTGACGATCGACTTTTTGAGTCGACTCAGTCGGTCACACTTTCTGAAGGATTGTCTTTTTCTCCGGGACTGAGGTTGGAGAACAATTGTCAGAACTGTGGTTTCACTCAATTGCGAATGAACGGTTTGGAGGGAGCTTACTCCCAGATCCTCATCAATAGCCGCCCGATTTTTTCCTCTCTTCTTGGGGTTTATGGATTAGATTTTATTCCTGCCAATATGATCGATCGAGTAGAAGTAGTGCGTGGTGGGGGCTCGGTTCTCTACGGTGGAAATGCGGTAGCCGGGACGGTAAACATTCTCACCAAGGATCCTCTGGATAATTCAGTCCAAATTGGATACAATCAAGCTTTCGTAAACATGGAAGCTCCTGATGCAACGCTCACTCTGAACGGATCTATTGTCAGTGAAGACTTGAACATGGGATTGAATCTTTATGGATTCAACAGAAACCGTGATCATTGGGACGCCAATGGTGACGGATTTTCCGAAGTCACCCTTCTGGAGAATACCACGTTTGGATTCGACGCCTTTTACAAGCCATCGGCGCTCAGCAGAATTGAACTAAATGGATTTTTCATCGACGAATTCAGAAGAGGAGGAAGCGATTTTGATCTACTGCCACATCAAACTCAAGTAACAGAACAGGTTGATCACCGCATTTTGGGCGGCTCGATTTCTTATGAACGATTTTCAGCCGATTATCGGCACAAAATATCGATATACGCTTCGGGTCAGTCGACCGATAGAGCGAGCTATTACGGCGGCGGTGGAAGAGTGCTGTCCTTTGGTGATGAGCTTACGGATGAAGATGTTTTAGCGATTAATGCCTACGGGAACTCTTCGGAGATTTCGGGTGTTGGAGGGATTCAATATGGTTTTGAGATTTCTGAGGCTGTAAACTTGACCGCTGGTAGTGAATTTGAATACAATGAGGTTGAAGATCAAATGCCCGGGTATGATCGCTTCATTGATCAAGATGTTTCGACGTGGGGGAATTATGCCCAGTTTGAGATCAAGCCGATCGATCGGTTGACAGTTTTGGCGGGAGGTCGATACGATATTATCAGCATTAACGGTAAATACAGTTTATTGGATGAACATTTCATAAACGATCAAAACCTAGGTGTCTTCGTCCCCAGGGCTTCTTTGATGTATGATTTAACAGAACGAATTAAGTTAAGAGGATCATTCGCTCAGGGTTATCGGGCGCCTCAAGCTTATGATGAGGAATTGCATATTGAGACAGTTGGTGGTGCTGCGCTCTTCACAAGACTTGATCCCGATTTGGAAATGGAGCGATCAAATAGTTACACGCTCTCTGTGAACTATTCCAAGTCAAATGAGAATATTCAGTTTAATTATTTAGCTGAAGTCTTTCTTACTGATTTGATGAATCCATTCATTGCTTCAAATCAAGTTGAACTACCCAATGGAGTGGCCGTTATTACCCAGAGAAACGGAAGCGGTGCGATAGTTAGTGGGGTGAATTTGGAAGCAAACGTAGCTGTAGAAGAGAAGTGGATTCTCAGTGCAGGACTAACTTTACAAACAGCTCAATATGATGAAGATGAAGAGCTGTGGTCGCCTGATGAAGTGACCGATGCAAATTCGGATAGTGTAATTACCACTAGTAATATACTTCGTACACCAAATACCTACGGGTATTTATCCCTGACTTATAGACCAAACCAAAAGTGGTCTATAACATATTCCGGTGTTTACACGGGTTCGATGGACGTCCCTCATGTAATTGATCCTGAAACCGAATTCACCATCATCGAAGAGACCCCCGAATTCTTTGAGAGCAACTTAAAGATTTCGAGAACCTTTAAGTTGGGTGCGGAAAAAACCAGGCTCGAAGTATTTGCAGGTATGCAGAACATATTTAATTCCTTTCAAGACGATTTCGACATAGGACCCAATCGGGATCCAAGTTACATCTATGGACCAACTCGTCCTCGTACTGCCTTTTTTGGAGTGAAGTTTGGGATGTGATTGAGAAGTGCTCGATCAAATCATAAAATGTATCTGCATTAGATACATTCCTTTTTGCATTTCCTGTTCTCCAATGGCATTTGGACCTGTTGTTCCTCGATAAACAGGTCGCACTTGGTACTCAAATGTGAGTTTTACGTTGTGGCCATGAATAAAGTAGGTAAAGCCTGCATCATAGTTCCAGATGGGTTCTGCCAGTCCTTCAAAGTCGTGATATGTGTATGTTCCAAAAGGCATGATTCTGCCTCTTTTCCCAAGGGTGAAGGGAAGGAGATATCCGAATTGAGTATGAAATATTTGTCCTGTTCCAATCGTAAATTGTTTCAAACCCCCACCTTGCGGATACTCATCTGCCAGGTCAGGGTCAATTTTGTGGCCGTCAATTCCTGAAGTGCTTCTGAGGAAGTTCGGACCCATATCGTAATTGTAATAGACAGCGTAGACATTTACCACACTTCCGTCATTAAGCGGATGATCAAACATAACATCGACTCCCAGCTGAAGGCGATCTTGGATTTGTCGGTTGAATTCGTCATCCAAATAGGCAATTGACCTTGGATGGTAATGGAAACCTGCACCGAGAGTAAGAATTTTCTTCTTTCCCAGTCTGGTCATGTGGTAAAAAGGAAACCAGCTTTGCTCCGTATCGAGAAAACTCCAGGTATAGTATCCGTTTACACTGAAGGTTTCGGTACCGTATTCTCCTGCAACATTTACGATGGAATCATTCTGAATTGCGGAGAAATTGTCGAAATAGAAAGGTTTACCAAAGTTCATTCGGTAACCGAACTTGCCAAGTTGACCCGTTACCCAAGTTCCGATGATTCGCGCTGCTTGGTCGGTACGTCCAATGTTAGGGTAATTGAAAACGGGATGGTCGTGTACATAATTGAATTGGAAGGAAACGTTTGTATACCGGGAAATACCCATCCAGTTGCTGAGACCCGCACCCACTCGTAGTTTTTTACCACTCAGAGCGTACATTACGTTCAAATCGTGAAAGAAGAATCGACCACCGACATTATCGAACCGTTCGGAGTTGGTTCCTATTTGAGTGTAGAAGAAAATTTTATCGTCGAGAAGGGTATAAAGACGAAGTCTGTTTCGGCGCATCACCATGTCGGAGAACCAATCGATTGGTTCTCCATTAAAACCCAAGGTTCCCGGATTCGTGCGGGCATGCCTGATCCACATTTGCATGGCGTACTTGAATCCAACCTTAGATTTTCCATCTGGACTCAGTTTATAAGTGAATCCCGAGGTGAGGATGCTATCGGCCCAAGATTGCTCTTGCGCTGAGGCACTGATAGAAAGGCTGATTCCCAGAATCAAAATGAGGATCACTCTCATGGGGGCAAAAATGAGTCCCGAAATCGACAATAGAAATGACTTTTCTCAGGTAATCAAATGAGATCGAACAGTGAAATCAAGGAAAGCAAAACGGCGATAATCAGAGCGTAGTACGCGTAGGTGTTGATTTTCGGGAACCTAACGGCGTAGCGGGCGGTTAGCCAACCTCCTAATAACTGACCTGTTCCAATAGTCAAACCATACATCCAACTAATTTTTTCGTCTATTGCGAACAAAATAACGGCAGGGACAGTGTAGATTCCGATGGCCAGAACTTTTATGACGTTGGCGTTTAGCAAGGTCATTCGCGCTCCCAATACGGTGATTGCTAGGAAGAAAACTCCCATTCCCATTTGGATGAAACCTCCATAAACCCCTAGGAGCAAAAGGGAAAGATCTAATATCGGTCGAGGCCATTTTGGTTTCGAAGGATCAGGATGAATCCACCGACTTGGTTTAATCAGTAATATCAGCAAGAGCACCACAACCATGTACCTGAAGAATGACATGAATTGCTCATTGCTTACAATAAGCGCCAGGGAAATTCCTCCCATCGCTCCAATAAGCAGGAGAATCAATGGACGAACCTGTTCTTTCCTATCGACAATTTTGGCTCGTTGAAAGGTGATGGAAGAGGAGGCTGTTTGCATGAGAATGCCTATTCGGTTGGTACCATTGGCGATGGCACCTGGAAGACCTAATAATTCGGTTAGGATAGCCAGAGTTAAAACCGATCCGCTTCCTGCAAGGGTATTTATTATTCCGGCAACGAAGCCTCCCAGAATACAAATGGCTATTTCCCAAAAACTCATTAGTAGGCGAAGTTAGGCCAAATAGGTACAAGCTTCGGAGGTGCTACTTTTTCTTTTTGAGCTTCTTGATCAAGCGTTTCATCCAGCCCCCGTCCTCGCTGTTCTCTTCAGGTTCTTCTCTATTTCTTCGGCGATCATTTTTCTTTCTCTTTTCCTTCTTTCCGAATATTTTATCCAGAACATATTCCGTCTTGGTTTCGACGAAAAGGGGGCAATCCATATTGTATTGATTCTTACCCAGGTTCGACTCGGGAAATTCTTTTCCGATGAGACTTGCCGTAGCACCGCTCCTTTCTGAAGCACGAAGAAAGGTGCCCACAATTGGCAGAGCGGTAGCAGCTCCTTGTCCCAATTTGGTCGATCGGAACCTGACCAGAGGTGATTCAGCACCCACCCACGCTCCACAAATCAGTCCCGGAGTAATGCCTATGAACCAACCGTCTGCATTGTTTTGGGTAGTGCCCGTTTTCCCTCCAACCGGTGTTTTGATTCCGTAAACCGAACGAATTGATCGCGCGGTGCCACTGTCTACCACCAGTTCGAGCATCTTGCGCATGGCGACAGATAACTCTTCCTCCAAAACTTGAATTGATTCTTGTTTAGGCGCCCGATAGATCTCTTGGCCATCCGAGGTCTGAATCCGTAACACCAGAGTTGGCCTGACTTGAACTCCTCCTGTTGCAAAAGGAGCATATGCCGAAACCATCTCAGCCAGAGGAAGGTTAGCCACCCCGAGAGCTATGGAAGGGCCATCGGGTAATTCCGATTCTATACCCAGACGATTTGCCAATTCCGCGGGTGGATTAGGACCCGTTTCAGCGATTAACCGAGCCGCAATCGTATTTACAGATTTTGACAGCCCCCCTTTCACCGTGTAGAATCCTCCGTATTTACCATCGGAATTTTGTGGTGACCAATCTTCGTAATTCGAAAAAATGATTGGTTCATTCTCCACCAGGTCACAGGGCTCGAAACCCGCTTCAAGTGCAGAAGCATAGACAAACGGTTTGAAGGTTGAGCCGACTTGACGTTTACTCTGAACATGATCATAGGGGAAATGGGCGTAATCCACTCCTCCCACATAGGCAAGTACCCTTCCTGATTGAGCGCCAATTGCAATGAAGCCCGCTTGGAGTATCATTTGATGATACGCAACTGAATCCATCGGACTCATGTTTTTCACTTCGTATCCGTGATGAGTGAATACGTTGATTCGGGTCGGGGTATTAAAGATCTTCTCTATTTCCTCCAGTGTTCGACCAGATTCTTCGAGCCTTCGCCAACGCGTTGATTTTTTTGCTTCTCTAATCAAGAATTCGCTTTCGTCATCCCACGGTTTTCGTCCTTGCCAATGTGAATCAAAGCGTTTTTGGAGTTCTTTGAGATGAGATTCAACCGCATTTTCGGCATTCGATTGGAGCTTGGAATGAACGGATAAGGTGATTTTCAAACCATCACGATAAAGATCGAAAGGTGTTCCATCTCCTCTGTCCGTGCTCGAAAGAATACGCTCCAATTCATTTTTTACATGAGCTCTGAAATAGGGGGCAGGTGTTTCGTTTCCAACCAGTCTTTTGTAATCCAATTCAATTGACCTCTCTGAGAAATCAACGAATGACTCCGGAGATAAGGTTCCTGCTTTGACCATCAATGCGAGAACGACATTTCGCCTCTCCATTGAGGCATCCGGGTGCAATCTCGGGTTGTAAGAAGTGTTGGCCTTGAGCATACCGATTAGTGTCGCAGCTTCCGGTATTGTAAGATCGAAAGGTTGCTTATTAAAAAACCTCTCGGATGCAGCCTTAATTCCAAACACATTCTCACCAAAGCTTACAGTGTTTAGGTAGAGAGATATAATCTCTTCTTTGGAATAAATCTCCTCTACTTTGAGCGCAGTGATGTTTTCCTTGAGTTTGTTTACAGGAATAGAAAGGGCTCCGTGACTTTTTCTACCGTATAGGTTCTTGATTAATTGCTGGGAAATAGTACTGCCTCCTCCGGCCGATTCATCGCCCAAAATCACCGTTTTTATTACTACCCTCGGAATGCTGTAAAAGTCGATTCCGTTGTGTTCGAAAAAACGACTGTCTTCCGTTGCGATGAGTGCATCAATAACCACTTGTGGAATCTCATCGAAACGAATACTTGATCTGTTTTGAATGAAGTATTTGCCGATTAATTTCCCATCCGAACTGTAGATTAGGCTGGCATTGCTCTGTTTGATGTTTTGAAGCTCCTCATCGGTTGGGAGCGCCCCGAATAACCCGATATATACCGCCCCGAATAGAGAGAAAAGCAGCAGTATGACTCCTCCAATAGAGAGAAGACCGATTTTCAGGAGTTTTTGCTTTAGCCCCTGATTATTCGACTTTTTTCGGGACTTTCTTTTTCCCGAAGAGGATTTTTTTGCCAAGGTTTAATTGTAACGTAGAATTCTACCTATACGCAAGGTTGTTGTTCTTCGAATACCGTTTAAACGGCAAAGTTGAGTGATCGTAGTTCCGTATCTTCTCGCTATCCCCGAAAGAGTATCTCCACTACGTATTTTGTGGTACTTTCTTTTTCGAACCTCAATCAAGTATTCGAAATGCTCGCCATTCAATTGCAGCGTATCGTGACAGAGATAACCCGTTTCCCATTCAATCAACGAATTGGGATTAATAGGTTCACCCTTATATCGCGCTTCAAAGTGGAGATGACTGCCCGTACTTCTTCCCGTGTTACCTCCAAGACCAATGACTTCACCTGCTTCCACTTTATCTCCTTCTTTCACTTTGCGTTTGGATAGATGGCCATAGAGCGTTTCAAGTCCGTTATTGTGTCTGATTACAACCACATGCCCGTAATCACCGTCGTACTGTGATATCCTCACTACTCCTTCAAAGGCTGCTTTTACCGTGTCTCCGCGATAGAGTTTAATATCAACGCCATAGTGATAGCGGTATCTGCGGTAACCAAAATCAGAAGATTTTCGGCCAACAAAAGGAGGAACAAAATCGCATGAATCATATGCCAGAACGAGATTGACGGTGTCTTTCATGTGACGAAGATCTTCACCGTATGGAGGATGAATTCGCTCGGTGTTCCATGAACAGTACGTATCGTAATGCGGAATATTTCGTAGTGAATCGTTTATGTTCCAGCTATTGACAACTGAATCGGATGCCGCTGGCATTTTGCCCGTTTCAAATATGTTCGAAATCGTTTTTTCTTCAGCGAAGCGGTCCTGACTCTTCGCATTGAGCGCAAGAACAAATACACATGCAAATATGGGGACGACGAATTTCATAAAGTCCAAATGTATCCTTGCATCCTGAACCGGTTTGAATTAGTAACAAAAGATGCTGACACTTTGGTTTTCATTGCTGCGATATAAAACGCAACACCGTATTATTTCTTATTGACTACGCAGTGAAATTGAGTGGGTTACTTCGCACTTTTTTTCCAAGGACCTGAATGGTCGAATTTCCGGCGAATAAACAGGGTCAAGAATCCTTGCTTTTTCTTTCTCCTATAGCCCATAAGGTGAAGAATTTCAATACTATACCACCTGGCTACTTTTCTGTTTACGACCATGACATTATCACTTCCCATAAATCGTCTTACGCCAGGAAGAAATCCGAGAACACGGTAGAGATTAAGTTTTCTGAAAACAAAAGAGACCCCCAGCCAAAATCTGGCGATTTTTCGGATAATAAAAAAGCCGTCATCACCCTGATCTTGGTAAAGCGGCATAAAAATTTGAGCATTTTCGTTTGCCCTGAGAAGATGTCCGTTTAGTTCGGCTATCGGATCGCCCTTTTTAACTTTTTGGAAGTTTTCAAAACCTCCGCGCATCTTGAAGCGATCTCCGGGTTTTAAACCCTGCCTCATCCTTATTTCATAGACCTTTTTATTCCCTTCCGTGGCATGCAATAACTGATGATAGTGCTTCTTGAACTTGGGGACCTCTATCTTTTTCATTAAACCACCATGTACAAGCGAAAGCCATATCATTGCTTCATGACTCCTCACCGAATCAGGATCGTTATGTTGTCCTGCTTCAAAGGCAAGTGAAGGATAACCAAGTTCATTAATATAGCTAAGCAGAGGCTCGTCCAGATGTTCTTCAATTCCTATCACTACAGGGACGGGCATCTTGTGAATGAATCTTCTGTTCATGATTGTGTCGCTCATGAAAATGAAGGGTTCAGATTTGCCCGATGTCGTATGGAGATCAACGAAATAAAACTTTTCCTTTCCGTCTTTCAGAAGGCCATCAATGTAGGACCAAAGTTCAATTTGTTCTTCGACTTCATTGATAACTTCATCAGGGTGATAGTCTTTCTTTTTGGCCCGCTCAACCATGTCGGGTTGCCAAATTCGGTTGAGGTCATTGATAATAAAACGCTCTCCACGTTCAAGTGCTGTTAGGTTTCCTGTGAGGGCATAAATATTTCCCGAGATCAATGGTCGAAGTGTAGCCAATTGACGCATCACATGGTGTAAGGCAATGACTCCTGTGGGCTCATTACCGTGCATTCCACCAATAAATACCATATTGGGGCCGGGTTTATCACCTTTAATTGCGGCAATTTCCCGACTAACTTTTATTGAACGCCCCTCTGTAAAATCAAATAGTTGTATCGCTTTTGGTTTCAATATCTTGCAATTCTTCAAAGAGGTTTTCCGCCATGTAGACAAAATCCGACTCGGTTAGAATACCAATCAATTTCTTGTCTTTCACTACAGGCAGACACCCCAAATTGTTCTGACGCATGAGTTTAAGGGCCTCAACGGTTGGTGTTCGGGCAGTAACGGTGACAGGATTTTTGATCATCATGTCATCGACGGTTATGCTCTGATCGCCGGAATGTTTGCAATAATAGTTTATAATATCTCCTGCTGAAATAATTCCTACAACTTCTCCATCATCATTTTCAACGGGAACGTGGTGTATGTTCCTCCAATTCATGAGATTAGAGACTAAATCTACTAAGTCATTTTCTTGAACTGTATAAAGCTCTTTACTCATGACTTGATGAACTTCTTTAAATTTATTCGCCCAAGTTCCGCTTTCTTTGATTGAAGGTAAATCCCATTCGTGAACGGGCTTCTCGCTGTATTGTCTTTTCAGCATTCCTGCAGTCACCGCAACGACAACTTCTTCTCGATTGGCATGCTTCTTCAGGTTATTAAATGATTTTCTAATCCAAATCGAACCCGTCTGATGCTGCTCAACTCTATCGCGTATCACATTCAAATAGCGATCTATATCAGCAGGATTAATTTCCATCATCTCGAGACCCTTTCGGCTCATTGGCAAAAGCTCATTGAGTATAAGGTCTTTTGCGGGATGTACTTTCCCGTCTTTCCAGGTAAACTGGGCGCTAAGACCCATTTGAGCGGCCTTGTGAAAATTCAATTTCGCTTCATCGAAATCCAAATCTTCGGATATGTTTCCAACATCATCAGGAATGCCGATCATCAAGCCGAGCCAAAATGCTGTATTGGCCATTTCATCGAGGATTGTAGGGCCTGCGGGTATATACCTGTTTTCAATCCTTAAATGAGGTTTTCCATTGGTTACTCCATAACAAGGTCTATTCCATTTGTAGATCGTTCCGTTGTGAAGTGAAAGAGCTCTGAGTTTTGGTATTTCACCCTTATCCAGGCGCTCCAATGCATCTTCTTGGATATTTGAAGCAAGAAGGAGTCTGTAATAAGCGACGTCGTACTTGAAAATTTCGGTTACACTTTCTTTGAGCCAATCCGTTCCAAAATCAACCCTACTTTTCTGCTCTCGCTCGGGGTTTTTCTGGTTTTTGAGATCAACTGTTTGTTCGAACACGGCAATTCTTGTCTCGTCCCATAATCGCTTACCAAATAGGATAGGAGAGTTTGTGGCCGCGGCCAATACAGGGCCTGAAATGGCCTGGGCCCAATTGTATTTATCGACAAATTCTTCGGGATTTATTTGCAGGTGAATCTGAAAGCTGGTATTACACGCTTCAAACAACATAGTGTTGTGATTCGTGATCAGCTCATCTGTCGCTTTGATATGGAAGGAGAAGTCACCTCCACGCCTCTTTATCATCGCGTCGTTCAGTGCGCGATAACGTTCATAGGGGGTAATGTTTTCAAATTCCAGGTCATCTTTTATGATGGTTGGCATGATGCCCGTGAGCAAAACTCTTGAATCATAGTTTTGTGCCAGATTATCAGCCTTTTCAACCAAATGCCTCAAATCAGTCTCGAGCTGACTCAGGGCATCACCAGTAAATACTAAAGGATCTAAATTGGCTTCGAGATTAAATTTGGCTAACTCAGTGGTAAAGTGCGGATCATTTAATTCTCCTAATACTTCCAGCCCGATTAAGGAAGGTCGATAGTTTTTGTTGACAAAACAAAATTCTTGTTCTGCACCAATACGTGTAATGCCCGATTCAAACATGTTGGTCTCCAACATGATTTCGAGGGCTTTCATATCCTTTAGGATGGCCGAAACAAATTCCTTGCGTTGCTCCTTTGTTTCGACTACGTAAACATCCAATTCTCCCATAAAATGACTGATCGATTAAACCAAGAGGTATGCCAGTAAAGAGTTGAAAATGGGAAATATCTGTGAATTAAACAACAGGTAAGCTATTTGATCTCTAACCTGAGAAGTTTCCTTCCTTCGAGATAACCTTCTAATAAGTCACCTTTTTTTACAGACCCAACACCTTTTGGGGTTCCGGTGAAAATCAAATCGCCAATTTTAAGTGTAAAAAGCTTAGAGACTTCTTCTATTAAATGGTCAAACGGGAAGAGCATTAAGGATGAATCGCCGCTCTGCACGGGTTCACCGTTTTTGAAAAGTTCAAATTTGATTGCTTTTGAATCTCTTAGATCTTGGATTTTAAGAAATTCTCGGCTAACGGGGGCGGAGTGATCAAAAGCTTTTGCTCTCTCCCAAGGAAGGCCTTTTTCTTTGCATTTTTTCTGGATATCACGAGCCGTAAAGTCTATTCCCAAACCGATCTCGTCGAAGTATTTGTGGGCAAATCTTTTGCTAATATGCTTCCCGACTTTTTTAATTCTGATCACCAACTCCAACTCGAAATGTAGGTCCTTGATATGATCGGGATAGATAAAAGGATGGTTTTTTGGTAGGAGGGCAGTCTCAGGTTTACAAAATATTACAGGTTCATTCGGAATTTCATTGTTTAGCTCTTTTGCGTGTTCGGCATAATTGCGACCAATGCAGATAATCTTCATGAATTCATTCTTTCTTTGATTGACCTTAGTACCTTTTTGGTGTACAGAGGAAAATCTCCATTCATCATCCATCCGTAGTAGCCAGGTTCTTCTTTTAGGACCTGTTCCACCGTTTTTCCTTTGTGCTTGCCGAAATTGAAACACTCCTGATTTTGATCATTGTAAACAAAGCGGCCAAGGAAGTCAACGTTGCGATGCCTCTGAGAAACGACGTGTAGTTCGTCCATATCGTTTTTGATGGGCACCTTTTTAGTCCCGTCTTTGGCTTCTATCTCAACTCCATTGTATTTGTCAATTTGGGCCAACAGAATCTCATACGTAGCCTCGACATCCGCCATAGCTTCGTGCGCATTGGTCAAATCTTTACCGCAATAAAACTTGTATCCTGCCTTTAGGGTTCGCTGTTCCATTAAATGGAAAATGTTCTGAACGTCAACAAGATTTCTATCCTCAACACTGAAGTCAATTCCACATCTCAGGAACTCCTCGGCCAGAATAGGCACATCAAATTTATTCGAGTTATAGCCTGCAAGGTCTGAGTCGTAGATGAATTTAAACAGCTTGTCAGCTAATTGAGCAAAAGTCGGTGCATTTGCTACATCCTCGTCATAGATCCCGTGAATTAGCGAAGTTTCAAGAGGAATTGGGCGTTCAGGATTGACCAATAATCTACCTTGACCAGCCTCCATATTTGGTCTCTTCTCTATCCTTCCATCGGGATAAACTTTTAAGATCGCAATTTCTACTATTCTATCCGATGCGACGTTGGTACCGGTGGTTTCTAAATCAAAAAAGGCAAGCGGTTTTTTCAGATTGAGCTTCATGCTTTATCTCTCCAGTTCTATCACTTTCACATTCTGCTCCTGCCTTGAATGATAGTTATTCACTACCAAGCTTTCCGTATAAGGTCTGAAGCCTTTGGCATCAACTTCCAGAAAATACTTTCCCGGGTAAAGAGCTAAAATGTAACGGGCTGTTATTCGATTCGGTTTATATGACCCAATCTTCTCGTCCAAACTATTCTTGATCACTATTTCAGGGGCACTCCCCTCAACTTCTGCGACCTGAGGGATGTTGATTAAAAATATGGCAGGGCTATCAGTGATCTTACGATTAAAGGTCAACTCGAAAATATCCAGATCTCCCTGGCCTTCTGATCTAATTGAAGTAACATATGCGCGCGCTCCATCTCCTACGAATGAGATTGTTTTATCGTCAAACGGAGTGTTGATTGGGTATCCCAGATTTTGTGGCTTAGTCCAAACGTTACTTTGTTCGTCCCAAGTTGAAAAGAAAAGATCATATCCTCCCATCCCCGGAATCCCGTTTGAACAGAAATACATTGTTTTGCCATCTCCTGACAGGGTAGGAAAATCTTCACTGAATTCGGAGTTTATATCGGGACCCAAATTAAGTGGTTCGCCCCAATCTCCCGTAGGGAGTTTCTTGACCATATATATGTCCAACCCTCCAAATCCACCATCTCTATTCGAGCTGAATAAGAAGGTTTTTCTATCCTCTGAAATTGAACAAGCTGATTCTATAGAAGAGCTATTTATTTGATCTCCCAATCTTCTCGGATCACCAAAAACCCCGACTTCCTTTGGACTAAGGTAAATATCGCCATACTCGTCTACGTGGTCAATATAGAAGAAAATCGAGTCACCCGAGTTGGTAATCCCAACTGTTTGCTCGTCATATGGAGTATTAATTGGTTCGGGTAATCTCGAAGCCGGACTCCAGCCTTGACTGGTTCTTTTAGACATAAAAATATCGGATGGAAAATAACCGTCAAACTCTTTCCTGTCTCCAGGACTGAGCCTTCTCCTTGATGTAAAAAACAAGGTGTTTCCATCCTTGGTGACAAATGGATGATAATCGGGATAAACCGAATTAATATCAGGACCGAGTGATTTGAAATCTACATCAATCGGATACTTCAGCAGATCACTGGCCGTTTCGCAATCCAAGCGGAGCTTTGTGTAAGACGAACGGTTCTTTTTGGTGACACCGCCTTCTTCTTCGAATTTTTGCAAGTACTCCAATGCTTGATCATAATCGAGGTGCAACATACTCGCTCTTGCAATATCGAGAAAGGTTTCCTTGTCTATTTTCCCTGCTCTTTCGGCTGCCAGAAGATAGTCGAGTGCGCTGAGTGGATCCGAAAAAGTTCTGAGATAACTCAGGCCAAGGCGTTCGTTGAATTCGGCATCATCAGGGTAGTTTCTGATAAGTTTTGAATACAGCTCGATGGCTTCCGGATAGTTTCCTATTTCGAACGCATCATCCGCTCTTCTGGCTAGCTGACCAAAAACGAACTGGGGAATAAATCCCAACAAAATCAATATGTGAATTCTACATTTCAATTTGAGACGCCTGTTAAGGGGAGAATGGCGGCTTCAATCTGTCATTTATTTTACCGTTAACTTGACATATTGATATTCTCTGTATTTATCGATTCCTGTTTTATAATCTCCTTTGTATTCAGGCCCTTGAACCATTCCTTTTACTTCGACAATATTTAGTTTTTCCACATCAATTCCAAAATCACGTGCACTTTTCATAAGGCGTTTTCGCGCGTTTTCAGCTCTTAAGTCGGCTAGTTTGCGGTTGTTGCCAAATGTCCGTGTTGGAACCTTCGAAGCACTTCCTTCTATTATAACTTCTACCTCTCCTTTTTCTGCTATCAATTTTTTCACGTTACCCAAGAACTTGTTATATATCTCTTCTTCAAGCTGTACAGAGTTTTCGTTATAGCCGAAAAGCTTTTTAAATTCTGCGGGCTGGCTTGTGCCGCCTTTAGAAGAAATAATGGCTGTTTTTCCATCATCACTAAGTAATACCGGATTGAGCAGTAGAACTTTTTCGATTTCTTGGTATGCGCTTTCGCAGTCTATATTAAACGAATCCGTTCCTAAGCTTTCGACCCCTACAAAATATTCCACCTCATAATCAAAGCATGGTGGTAAAATGGCGACGAAAACGCCATCTCGCTGACGAGGGCTGAAAACCGAATTTTCTCCTGTTCCCATGTTGGTGACCGAAACCGTAATATCATCAGGAAGTGTTTCGCCTGGCGCGGGAATTATGAAACCTTTCAACAAAGCCAGTTTGACCTCTCGAGGTTCGGGTAGGTCAATAACATAAATGTCTTTTTCACCCATTCCCTCTTCTCTGAAGGATGAAAAATAAGCTCTCCGTCCGTCGGCGCTGGTTACGAAGAACACATCATCGTCAACGGTATTTATAGGGTACCCGATGTTGACTGGTTCAGTCCAATTTCCAGACTCATCGATGTCGGATCTGAAAACATCGAAGCCGCCCATGCTATTGTGCCCTTGAGAGCTGAAGTACAATGTTTTTTCATCAGGAGAAATAAAAACCGCTTCTTCTTCGAATGGAGTATTCAGAACGGGTCCCATATTGTAGGCTTCGCTCCATTCACCCGTAGGAAGTTTTTTAACCCTCCAGATATCACGACCTCCTGAGCCACCTTTTCTATTGCTTATGAAGTATACTGTTTCACCATCTGAGGTAACTGCTACGTGTGTTTCCCAAGAATTGGGAAGGTTAATCGGAGCATCCATTTTCTGCGGAGTAGTCCATGTTTCACCGACCAACGTGCTCTCCATAATTGAGCCTT
The DNA here is from genome assembly GCA_964635965.1 of uncultured Cryomorphaceae bacterium. Classification (GTDB taxonomy): domain Bacteria; phylum Bacteroidota; class Bacteroidia; order Flavobacteriales_D; family Cryomorphaceae; genus JAKVAV01. Next base: position 7,673 of record CAZWQX010000052.1, on the reverse strand, counting down.
CATCTTCAGCACCATAAACGTACAAGACCTGTCCATTTGGTGAAACGTTCATAGTCGCCGCAGGTCCTTCTGAATTAAGATTTAGTATTTCAGGTTCTTGCCATTCTCCAAGCCTATTCCGATAGCTCACGTAGATATCATCAAAATATCCTCCGGTATTTTGGTTGATGATGTCAATATTGCTGCTATCCTTTCTCAGTCTCTGAGAGGTAAAAAACAGAGCATTCTCATCAATTGAAATTACCGGGCTGTAATCAGGGTATTGAGTGTTAATGGTTTGCCCCATGCTTTGAATAGAAAACTCAACAGGATCAGCGATGAGAATTCGCGCATTACCTACTTGACGAATTCCCAAGTCGGAATCGTCGTATAAATAATGTTTTGGTGCGGTTGACTCCATAAACTTAGCGTAGTACTGCTCCGCATCATCCAGTTGGTAATTCAAATGGTACGCCTTGGCCAAATAGAAGTATACCGTCAACGGGGCTCCTTCTTCAAACTGACTCGTCGGATCGTAGTTGTCATTTACCCCCAATTGCTCCGCAAGCTCAAGGTAGGGTAGTGCGGCTTTTTTCTGATTAAAAGATTCCAAGTGTGCGACACCTGCTCGGTATTGTACGTTTCCGTTTGAAGGGTAATCTCTTGCTAAAGAGGTCCATATTTCGAAAGCACGATTCTTTTCTCCCTCAGTTTCAAGTCGCACGGCCTCAGAAAATCTTTCGCCGAAAGATGAGTTTTGGGCCGAAGCAGAAAAAGAAAAAAGTGATAGTAGGAATACGCTCAGTAATAGCTTTGTATTCATCCGTTAAAGGGGTTGACTGCCAAAGCTAATATAAACGGTTGGGTTGAATTAGGGAAATGTTGTCAAATTTCCCTGTTCACATCGAATTGTTCGAGAAGATCGGCGACTTTTCTAACAAAACTTCCTCCCAAGGCCCCATCAATAATCCTATGATCGTAAGCATGGGATAGAAACATCATGTGGCGGATACCAATGAAATCTCCTTGTGGAGTTTCAATCACTGCGGGTTTCTTTCTGATTGCCCCTACGGCCATAATTGCAGCCTGGGGTTGGTTTATGATCGGAGTTCCCATCACGTTTCCAAATGTTCCGACATTGGTAATTGTGTAAGTTCCTCCTTGAATTTCTTCAGGAAGAAGTTTGTTGATTCTTGCTCTTCCCGCTAAATCATTCACTTTTTTTGCCAATCCTAAAAGATTCAATTGATCGGCATCCTTTATTACCGGAACAATTAGATTACCTGAGGGTAATGCAGTAGCCATACCAATGTTGATATGCCTCCTCTTCACAATTCTTTCACCATCGGTGCTCACGTTGACATCACGCATTTCTTTGATGGCATTTGCAACGGCTTCTATGAAAATCGGAGTGAAAGTTAGCTTCTCACCTTCTCGTTCCTGAAATTTGTTTTTCCATTTATTTCTCCAGTTCACTATGTTGGTCACATCTGCTTCTACATAAGAAGTAACATGAGGAGAAACGTGCTTGGAAGTAACCATATGGTCCGAAATGATTTTCCTCATTCGGTCCATTTCCACAATTTCATCGTCAGGGCCTGCCACGATATTGGGAGCCTTTATCTGAATACCCGATACTCCTGAAGAAGCATCTGTTTTAGCTACGGGCGCAGGCTTTGATTCGGCTTTCTTCTCTACCAACTGAGATTTTCCTCTCGCGGGTAGGTAGGCTAAAATATCTTTTTTGGTCACCCTTCCTTCGAGACCCGAACCCTGGATGGCTTCCAGTTCACCAATTGTTATTCCTTCTTTTTCGGCAATGTTTCTCACCAAAGGCGAATAGAACCTTCCCGATGGTCCTATACGATTTATCGCTGAACCATTAGCATCACCAGCAGCCACCATTTCAGGTTGAGGGGAGGCCACATGAGCTCCATTCGTTGCAGGTGCCGCAGGAGTTTCTTCCTTTGCTTTGGGAGCAGCTACTTCGGGAACAGGAGCTTCATCTCCATCCGTGGAGAAAATGGCTATAGGTGTTCCTACTTCTACCACGTCGCCTTCCGCACATAATTTTTTTATCAAAATACCGTCTTCAGGTGCGGGAACTTCGCTGTCAACTTTATCAGTGGCAATCTCGACAAGGGGTTCATCAGCTTCAACCGATTCACCTTCTTCCAATACCCATTTGATGATAGTTGCTTCGGCTACGCTTTCTCCCATCTTAGGGAGTAAGACTTCGATTTGTGGCATAAATTTCAGTTCTTGTGTGGCGGTGCAAAAATAGTCGAAAAATCAGAATAGGCCTCGTGTTTTCAATTCCTTCGACCAAGGTTTGGAAATCCCGCAGACATGATAGCGAGGTCCTTCCGAAGGCCGTATTCACGGGCATATATTGAGTTTAGCTTCTTGCCCGTTTCATTGGGAGATTTCACATAACGCAATTTATCCAAAGGACTCAGAACTCCTTTTTTAATCTTTGGCAGGTGTTGTTTTTCTGCTGCCGGAATCGCGTATCCGACCCATGATTTCTTACCGCTTAACACCGAAAGTATATTTCTAAGGAAACCTATTTTGTCTTTTATACCCCAAACGATGAAAGGATAAGTCAATAAAAAGAAGAGTCCTAGTACCAAATCCATTAAACGTTTACGGCGAGTGTTACTCACCCGGTTGATTGCATTTAGGTCCATGAGATAGACCTCACCACTTCTTTCTATCGAATCGCTTCCTATAATGTAGGCACTCTCGGGCGGAGCAATCTTAAAGCGAAGTTTCTTTCCCCCAATGGAACTCATCAATTCAATAATTTGCTGTGAGGCTACATCTTTTCCACTAAAGATTATTGTTTGCAATCCATAGATCGCGACGATGTCTTTAAGTCGGTCGACATGTGCTTCCTCATCACTGGCACCTCTCCTGGGCGAAATACGCAATGGCTTGGCTACATGAATCCCTGAATCAGCCAGGAGTTTTTCGATGCGCTCGAATTCATCTTCTTCGGCAACTATTCCCGTTTGTGCTTGATTGATTTGGAATTCATCAGGATTGAAATAGTTGATCAATCCCCTGGTTAGGAAATAATAGAGCATAGAAGCTCCCGTACCCATGAGTATAAGAGCTCTGGAGAATCGAAGTGATTCAGGTAGCAAGGCATAGACCATTAAAATCAGAAGAGATCCAATCGCAATCCCTCGGAGAATTCTGAATGTGGAATATGGCCGATCATATGCGCCATTGAAGAGGCAGCTCAGAATCCAAACAAAGGTGTAAACTCCAAAAGCAGGAAGTACCATTTCCGATTGGTAACCAATTCCCGTAAATGACTCGTAGGCCTTCTTGAGCAGAAAGAGAGAACCAAAAATGGCGAGAAAGTCGAGAACGAAAAGGGAAATTTTCCGGATAAACCTTTGAACAATTGCTATCCCTGCTCTGAAGTATATTGCCAGATTGATAAGGAATCCAAAAGTATTTGCGTTTGTCTTGGAGAAGTGCTTTTTGGCGAAAATGACCATGGCTCGATAAAAGACAAACACGTAGTTGATGCTGCTTTTTTTGGTGCTTTCTCCTTTATAGTGAATTATTCTGGCTTCAGGATAGTAGTAATTCTTAAAGCCCGCTTGAATAATACGGTAAGAGAGATCGATGTCTTCGCCATACATGAAAAAAGACTCATCTAATAAACCTGTTTTATCTAGAACCGATTTTCTCATCAGCATGAAAGCCCCTGATAGTATATCAATACTGTGAGTTTGGTCCTTTGGTAAGTACCCGAGATGATATCGACCAAAGAGTTTTGACTTTGGGAATAGCCAACTCAATCCAAAAATCTTGAAGAATGCTACCGCAGGAGTAGGTAGGCCTCTCTTGCTTTCAGGTAAAAATCGACCTTTTCCATCGATCATTTTTACACCTAACCCACCTGCGTCCCTGTGCTCATCCATAAATGAAACGGTCTTGGTGAAGGTGTCTTCTTCCACCAAGGTATCGGGATTGAGTAGGAGCACATATCTGCCATTACTCTCTTTAATTGCCTGATTGTTTGCTTTGCTGAAGCCGAGATTGTCCTGATTGGCGATAAGTCTAACTTCGGGAAACTTCTGACGGACCATAGCTACTGATCCATCCACAGAATTATTGTCAACTACAATCGTTTCCACATTAATGCCTTCTGAGGCTCGGGCCACGCTGTGCAGGCATTGCTCCAAGAAGTACGATACATTATAGTTAACTATTATGACAGAAAGATCAATCATCCTATCTATTGGAGACTTTGGTCATAAGGGGTTCGCTGAATAATTGAACGACCCAAGGTGACTTCATCCGTATACTGCAACTCATCACCTATAGGTACTCCTCGAGAAAGCGTAGTAGTTACCAAATTATCGAACTTATCGAGTTTTTTGAATATAAAATAGGCAGTGGTATCTCCCTCCATGGTTGAAGAAAGTGCTAGAATTACCTCAGTGAATTCACCTTTATTCATTCTCTCTAGCAAACTACCAACCTCCAGATCGCCCGGTCCGATTCCATCCATTGGAGAAATCTTACCTCCAAGAACATGGTAGAGACCTTTGTATTGATGGGTAGCTTCAATCGCCATAACATCCCTGATGTCCTCAACTACGCAAACGGTACTTTTATCTCTACTTGGATTGGTGCAGATATCACAAAGTTCACGATCTGAAAGATTATGGCATTGGCTACAAGTTCTAATATTCGCCTTTAATTCTGCCAAAGATTTAATGAAGCGTTCCACGTCTTCATCTGATCTGCCGATTATATCCAAGATATATCTCAAAGCGGTTCTCTTCCCCACGCCGGGTAAAGAGGCCATTTCGTTTACTGCATTTTCAATGTACTTGGATGGAATCATTCCGCAAAAGTATCATTTCCCGCACGTATCATATTGCTAAAAGAATGGGTAGTTCCGTGGTAAAGAATCTGTTAAATGGACAGGCGGTCTGTTAATCAACGTTAAAGAATAAAAATTCATTACCCATGGAGTAACAAATCGGGTAGCTTAGTCGTCAGACAAGCAAACAAACAAACAGGCAAAGAGCAAACGAGCTCAAATTTTCGGTTAAACATTAAACAAACTAAACACAAACTACCATGAAGGCAATCAAAGGAATTTTGGCAGCATGTATGATCGCTGCATTCGCAACTACAGGTTTCAGTCAAACGAACGTAGAATTAACTCCAACTCACCTTTCTACTCACACCGACACCAATGGTGGAGGAAAGATCCAAGACAAGCATACAGATAAGTATGATTTCTTAGAGCCGGGAAGCGATCAAAGCGATTCAGCTGGTTTTGTATGGCAGAGATACTTCATAAAAGGACTAACTTTCTTCTGCTTCTAGTCTTTGTTGTTCTCTGATTTTCATAGGCTTTAATTTTGGGACAACAGTTTACGATCCCGCATTGGTGGTGCGGGATCGTTTCATTTTTTATGCGAACATTTCATCCAGACGGAAGGTCTCATTTAGCTTAATTCCCCTCTCTGTGTGATGAACCGTGGCACATTCCGTATCTAAATCGTGCTCAAAGAATAAAATACTCTCATTATCAGCAGCCGATTTCAGCAGGAGTTTTTTCTCGTCCATCGTGAGAAGAGGCCTCACATCATAACCCATTACATAAGGAATTGGGACATGAGCCGAAGACGGAATTAAATCAGCTGTGTAAATCACTGTTTTTCCCTTATAGTCTATAACAGGAAGCATCTGACTTTCGGTATGCCCATCGGCAAAGAAGAGCTTAAAGCCGGGAAAAAGATCATTTTGACTCCAATGACCATCGCGTTCCACAAACTTGAGTTGGCCTGATTCCTGAATCGGGACAATATTCTCTTTCAGAAAAGAGGCCTTTTCGCGGTCATTTGGATTCATGGCCCAATCCCAGTGTTTTTCGCAAGACCAATAGGTAGCATTAGGGAAAGTCAACTCATATCTTTCTTTACTCTTATCGAAATACACTGCTCCACCGCAATGATCAAAATGCAAGTGAGTTAATACCACATCAGTAATATCACTGAGGGAATAGCCTTTTGCAGCAAGAGATTTCCGGAGAGTGTCATCACCAAATAAATAATAATAGCTAAAGAATTTCTCACTTTGTTTATCACCGATACCCGTATCAATCAGGACCAATCTGTCACCATAGTCAACCAACATGCAACGCATTGACCAACTACACATATTCTTGTCATCACATGATTTTACTCTAGACCATAATGACTTTGGAACCACTCCAAACATGGCCCCTCCATCGAGTTTGAAATTACCGGTTTCGATTTTATGAATTTCCATGAGTTTTCTTTGCGACGAATGTAACAATACGCTGTTTAAAAACAGGGCTTGGGAAACACACGGCCATTAACTAAAGAAGTATGTTCAGAACATGAAAATCCATTTTATTGCCATCGGTGGGAGCGCCATGCACAACCTGGCTATCGCGCTTAAGCGGAAGGGCTTTGACGTTTCGGGGAGTGATGACGAAATTTATGAACCCTCGCGGTCGAGACTGAAAAAAGAGGGAATATTGCCAAAGCATCAAGGTTGGCAACCCGAAAACATCAGTGATGATTTGGATGCAATCATTCTTGGAATGCATGCCAGGGTAGACAATCCTGAATTACTGAAAGCTCAGGAAATCGGTGTTCCCGTTTACTCTTATCCTGAGTATATCTACGAACAAACTAAAAACAAGAAGCGTGTTGTGATTGGCGGAAGCCACGGGAAGACCACAATTACCGGAATATTGCTACATGTAATGAACAAGCTGGGTCGTGATGTAGACTACATGGTTGGTGCTCAGTTGGCGGGAATGGATTGTATGGTGAAGCTCAGTGACTCAACGGACACCGTCATTCTTGAAGGCGATGAGTATTTATCATCTCCTATTGATCGAAGGCCTAAGTTTCATTGGTACAAGCCTCATACTGCCATAATCACAGGAATAGCTTGGGATCATATTAATGTGTTTCCCACATTTGAAGACTACGTTGAGCAGTTTTCTCGGTTTATCGATTTAATGGAGCCAAATGGAACTTTGATTTATTTCGAGGGGGATGAAACCCTAAAGAGATTGGCAACTGCTAATCAAGATCTTTCCGAAAAATCTTATTCAGCATTTGAAACCAAGAAAGACGACGATTCCATTATTATTCATGAAGAGAAGGAGTACAGAATAAAGCTTTTTGGTGAGCACAATCGAGCCAATCTGATGGGAGCTATGTTGGTTGCTGCTGATTTAGGGATTGAACCTGAAGATTTTTTGATCGCGATAGGCGATTTTGAAGGAGCAGCAAAGAGACTTGAATTGGTTAGTGAATCTGACTCCTCGGTTTTTTATAAGGATTTCGCTCATGCCCCTAGCAAATTAAAGGCGACGACTTCTGCGTTAAAAGAGAAATTTCCAGAGAGAGAACTTATCGCTTGCATGGAATTACATACGTTCAGTAGTCTTAACAAAGACTTTCTTCCCACTTACGGGCAGACAATGGATTCTGCGGATCAAGCTTACGTGTATTATAGTCCGGTAGTTGTTGAACACAAGAAGCTTAGTGCTATCTCAGCTGATGAAGTCAAACGAGCATTTAATCATCCGAATCTCGAAGTGTTTACTGATTCCGGAAAATTGCTCTCAACCTTGCGAACGACTTCTTGGCAAAATAAAAACCTTCTCATGA
>CAZWQX010000051.1:0-23492 GCA_964635965.1 uncultured Cryomorphaceae bacterium | reverse complement strand
ATACCATGCCACTTTGCTATAGTAAGTATGTACCTGAGTGCCACTATTTAGATCAACTGGATACTTACCCTGATGATTTAAATAATTATGTCTTGAAGCCGCTGTATTCCTTTGCGGGATCAGGAGTTAAGTTGAGTATTTCGGAGAAAGATCTCGATGAAATCAAAGATAAAGAGAACTTCATCCTTCAGCGAAAAGTGAATTACGAGCCGATTATTGTGACACCAACGGGTCCTGCAAAGTGCGAATTAAGGGTGATGATGGTGTGGGAAAACGACTCACCTAAGGTTCGGATAGTAAATAACCTGGTACGCATTAGCAAAGGTGAAATGATCGGAGTCCGCTACAATCGCAACAAAGATTGGGTTGGAGCTAGTGTGGGTTTTTTTCCAAGAGAGTGAATCACTGAGATCGATCAGGGGCAGGAGCGCTCGCGTGGTATTCTGTCCCGATTCTTCCCGTGTAGTGATCGAGAAGACCCAAAACTCGTTCAGAATTCTTCGATTTTACGATAAGCCCAATATGCCAAGGCTTTTTGAGACGCCAAACAATTTCTTCATCAGTAAAGGATGAAGTGTCCGGATTCTCAAAACGGCTCAAGGACACTACAATGCCCGCATTCATGCCTTCATCTTTAGGCGGTGAGTAAGATTCGCCTTTGGCCATAGCATCTTCCAGTCTAGCCCACTCTTTCCATAAATTGATTCCGCTTGCCGCTTCAACCATTTCCGCCAGATGGGCACCACCTACTCGCGAAGAAGTCTCTAAGAAGTAGAATTCACCCGTTTCGTTTGAACGAATAAACTCAGTATGAGAAGCGCTATACTGCATTCCAAAAGCTTTCAGTACTTTCTTATTTAATGCCGTGAGCGATTTATTCACTTCATCGTTCTTTTCCAAGGTATGTGATCGGAAAACACCTCCGCCATGAGCCACTTCAAAAGGAGTATCCAAATATCCACTGACACGAGAAAAAACAACCTTTCCATCGAAGGTTAATGCATCGACATGAAGAACTTGTCCCGGCGAAAACTTTTCTAATAGGTACTTATGCCTATCATCTCCAAGTTCGTTTAGTACATGCCAAAGGGTCTCTGCATTTTCAATTTTTTTGATACCGACGGCTGATGCCTCTGACCGAGGCTTGATCATCCAAGGTGGAGCGACTCTGTCGGTGTACTCGTTTATTTCCGCATCGTTAAAAAGTGCGGTAAACGCAGGAACAGGAACGCCTTCGAGATCCGCCTTTACCCTCATTGCCAATTTATCTCTGAAATAGCGGCTTGTGGTGTCACCCATTCCGGGAATTCGAAACTGCTCACGTAGTCTTGCAACTTTCTCTACATCAAAGTCATCAAGCGCCACAAATCGATCGAAATGGATATGCCTCATTTTGTAGGCAATTGCCTGGATGAGGTGATCCATATTCCACTGGCCATTTTCGTCTTCTTCCATATAGAAGGTGTCCTCAATTGATTCCCAGGGCCAGTTCTCATTTTTAAGCTTTAAAGAGGTAACGAGAAAAACTCGATTACCCGCTTCATGACAGGCCTTCAAAAAATCTTCTCCTTTGAAATAGGAGCATACACATAGAAAGGAATATGGTTGTTTCATAATGAACCTTTTACGATTCGGTTGACGAAGGTACGTAACAGTGCGATGCCAAAACCCGTGGCACTTTTGTTTTTCACAAATGGACTTGACTGGAAAGACATTCCAGGCATATCAATATGTGCCCATTTTGGGTGATTATTGGTAAATGCTTGGAGGAATTTTGCGGCAGCAATAGATCCGGCAACTGGCTTAGCCGGGAGATTTGCTAAATCTGCAATATCACTATCGACATAATGATTGTAATCATCCCAAAGCGGCATCGCCCAGCATTTATCTCCTGAACTGATTCCTGCATCCATTAGTGATTGACCCAATTCTTCGTTAGATGAGTAAAGGGCAGCCGCTTCATAACCCAAAGCTCTTACCGAACTTCCAGTCAGGGTTGCAAAATCAATTAGGGTATCGGGCTTAAGGTTTTTTACGGTCCAGCTAAGAGCATCCGCCAAAATCAGTCGCCCTTCGGCATCTGTGTCAATTACTTCCACGGTTTTGCCCGAATGAGTTTGAATTACTTCGCCTGGTATAAGGCTATTTCCATCCACACCGTTTTCAACGGCAGGCACAGCTACCGCGATATTTAAAGGAATCTCAAGTCGAGCTGCCCATTCGATTGCACCTAAAACGGCGGCTGCACCCGCCATATCGCATTTCATAAAATGCATATTCTGGGCGCCCTTAATAGAAATTCCTCCGGTATCGAATGTCACCCCTTTTCCAACAAGTGCTAAATCAATTTCTTTTGATTCACGACCGAAATATTTTGACACGATAAATACGGGATCATGAGGGCTTCCTCTTCCGACGGCATGAACAGCATGAAGATGAGCAGCTATTACGTGATCATCGTTCCAAACCTCACATTCATATCCATAACACTTTGCTGAATGTCTCGCCCAATGGCCCAGATCTTCAGGGGTTAACTTATTTGGTGGTAAATCAACCAATTCCATGATTCTCATCTGAACCTCTGCTTCTATCTCGGCCCTATTTAATGAATCAGCTTCAACACAATTTGAAAGTATGTAGAGGGATCGGGTTTTTTGTTTTTCGGACTTCTCGGTTTTGAAGATCCCTATTTCATAATTGCTGAGGGCCAAACCTTTTATCGCTGCAGCGGGATCGCAATCGAACCCGGAGAAATCTACTACGGGAACTTCACCCCATCTATGCTTATTTCGATGAGCCAAGAGCCTGAAGTTTTTTACAACTTCAGATTCCGTGCTATCCTTTTTCAAGTAGAAGTTCAAGGTTGGGACTTCCGAGGAGTAATCCCAATAGGACTCTCCGCTTTTGAGATTTTCGATTGGTTCAGTCGAAGGAAGAATCCTGGAAGAAATCAGGTCAGGGTCGGAGTCTACAAGTCTGAAATTCATTATTTCCACTTTTCACTAAAGTAAAGCCATTCTAATGCCATCGGAAATTCGGATCTCCAGAAGTACTCGCTGTGTGTGCCCACCGGGTTTAGCGAGAGGTGCATCCTGAGGTGATCGAACTGGTGCTTTCCATCCAAAAGCCTCTTTTTAAATCGGGTTACATTCGGAAGGTGATTTTTGCTCTCTTCTCCTCCCGCGTATATGTAGATGTCAGTTGGCAATTCGGGATGAAAATTGGCAGCTTGCTTGAAAATTTTTGGCGCGATCCAAAGGCTTGGCGAAAAAACCATGAGTTTGGCAAAGGTATCTTGGTGGTTCAACCCTGCATAAAGGCTAATCAAACCTCCCATTGAACTGCCGCCAATCCCCGTATGGTCTCGTCCTGTAAGAGTTCGATACTTTTTGTTTACATAAGGAATCAGTGTTTCTTCCAGAAAACGGATGTAGAGTTCACCTTGTCCCTTCCCAACTTGTGGATCGAAATAGGGCAGGTATTCTGTTATCCGGTCTTCCCCGCCATGGTCAATCGCAATCACAATCACATCGTCCATATCGCGCTCGGCGAGCATTGCCAACGACTGATCGATGGCCCAGTTTCCAAAAGGAGCGTTCTCATCAAAGAGGTTCTGACCATCGTTCAGATAGAGTACACGGTAGTGGTAATCGGTTTCATAATAATTATGGGGTAACAGGGCTGAAATTCTGCGCTTTCTGCCTAGTTGTGGAATTTCATATTCCTCCTCAATTATTTCAATGATAGGTCCGTACCGCGAGGTAACTTCCACAGGAATGTTGTTCATTAAGAGACGAAAATAGGCCTAAACACTCAGCCTGACAATTGAACTTATTCACGTTGTATTAACCAAATGGCCTAAACAAATCTAAGGAATCAAGGAGTGCGAAAAACGTGATTTTTCTCACTTATAGCGGTCATTGAGACCAACCCCGTCTTCGATCATGGGGATACACTTTTGCAGTCGAGATGCTCTGGTTTCAGCCCTCTTGGCTTGCCCGATATAATCGGCGTATTCAATTTGTTTTCCTCTTGAAAGAGAATAAAAAGAGACTTTAAGCCCATCAGTTTCTTTGAAAGCTCTTAAGAGCTCATCCGGAATGACCAGTTCTTTTTTTGATGGTTTGATTTCCTTGCCTTCATTGGCGTTTTTGATAGCCTCAGCCACATACTTTTTTACCTTCGATGCATCGATATCATTGGAAGAAGCAAAACGCCACTGACGAAGTCCTTTCGTTTTGTCCTCTTGAGCGTTGATCAACACCCCGCTTTCATCTTTAAGGAATACTCCTTGGTGAAACCAAAGGCCCACATAATTCTTAAAGGCGGCCACTCCAATAATATTTTTTCCATTTACCATGTAGGTTGGCGCTCCCCACTTGATGGTTTCCTCCAATTCCTCAAAAGTCCTTAAAATCGATATGATAGATTTTAGCTCGACTTTCCAGTTGTTTTTCTTTTCTATGTAAGCTTCAACTTGATCCATTGCTGGCTTCATTTGGATCGTAAAAATCTACTTTTTCCGAAGTTTTCACAATTCTCTTGATGACCCCATCCAATTCTATTGCCGATGTATTGATATGGTTTAGGAATGAGCTCTGATCGATTTCGGTGAATCCCTCTTGATCGATCAGATCAACCAATCCCATTATTCTGGTCAGAGGGCCTCTGAGTTCATGCGATTGAGTCCAGGCAATGCTCTTAAGCTTCTCGTTCTGGCTTTCCAGGGCTTTCAAGTAGGCTGTAACCTGGGTAACGTCGTGCATCGATCCCACCATTCGTATTGCTTCACCATTATAATCACGGACTATGAATCCCCTGTCTTCGACATAGGCATAGGTACCATCCCCTTTTTTAAATCGATAACTCTCTTCCCACTGACTATTCTTCGATTCAATAAAGCACTTTAGTCCATTTACCACCCTGTCAAAATCTTCTTTGTGAACCAGGTTTTGCCAATTCTCAAAGTTCTTGGTCTCATCGTCAATTTCATGGCCAAAGACATCGAGGAATGCCTTATTCCATTTCATTGTGTGCGTTTTCAAATCCCAGTCCCAAATGGCATCTCTAGTGGCTTTGGAGGCAAGTTCATAGCGTCGATTGCTCTCGGTAAGTTTTTCTTGAGAACGCACCATAAAGGTTACATCCCAATTTACCCCGAACATTTTGATCACATTTCCCTGATCGTCGAAAATGGATTTAGCAGAAGCCCTAATATGCCTGATCTCGCCGTCATTTTTGCGAATAATTCTAAACTGAAATTCCAAATCCAACTTATGTTCGATAGAATCTGCCAGTCCTTTTTTTGCTTTCTCGGCATCCTCGGGATGCAAACGGTTCTCCCAATCCTCCACTGAGGAGGTGAAATCTTCGGGACCAACACCGAAAATTTTGAACATCTGTTCGTCCCAAACCAAATGGTTCTTTTCGACATCGAATTCCCAAAGCCCCATTTGCGCAGCTCCCGCAGCAAGTCTGAACCTTTCCTGTGCTGATTCAAGCTTTTCGCTGTATCTCTGTAATTCCGTGATATCGGTAATGACACCATCAAAAACCACACTACCATCTTCTTCTCGTTTGGGAGTACCTGAACCGTGTACCCACTTGGTTTCTCCTGACCTACTGACAATTCTCCATTTCTGTTGCCAGGGGTGAAGTGATTTCACTGACTCCTCGATTGATTTGGTTAGCTCCTCTCGATCTTCAGGATATACTTGAGACCACAACTCTTCTTGATTTTCGAGGGCTTCATTCACGGGAATACCTGTGATGCGTTCAAATCCGCTACTAAGAAAAATGGTTCTATCCGTACCGTCGGGATAGACCACGTAGCGTTGAATTACACCATTTATATTTTCGAATATTCCGTTGAGAAGTTCCTGTTGTTCTTTCGCCGCTCTTTCTGCGTTTTTCAAAGCAGTAACGTCCATAGTGATAGAATCCCACTCGATGGTTCCATCTTCTAACTTTTTCGGCAAGGCCACTACATGTAACCATTGAATTTCGCCGTTTTTCTTTTCTCGAGAATAAGTGTGATCCAATACCTCGTTTTTCTCTACGGCATTGTAAAAGGCAGCCCCCAGTTTGTCAATTTCTGATTTCTTGAGCTGTGTCCATATACTCGACGGATCAGCCATCACTTCCTCCGGTTTCAGATCCCAGAGTTTCTCGACTCCGCCTCCAATGTATACGTTTTCAATTTCTCCTGCAGGAGACTCGCGATGCCTTGCTAAAACGCCACTAATTCCGTTTGCAATATTTTCGAGTTGACGATTTCTCTCTTCCAGGTCAAGCTCAGCTCTCTTTCGCTGATCAATGTTTTTGACAATACCCAGGTAAAGAACAACCTTGCCATCACCATCAATAACGGCACTTCCTTGGGCCTTGATCCAAATGTACTCGCCATCATCCTTTTTGATTCGGAACTCAGCAGAATAGGGTTTTCCCTTGATGACTCGTTCCAGAATTCCGCTCTTGATTGTCTCTCTTTCGTCGGGATGTGCCAAGTCGGGAATCGTCTCGAGATTGATTTTAGTGCCATATTCATAACCCAGAATATGGTATAAACTATCACTCCAGTGAACGTGATCAGTTTCGGGGTCATGATGCCAAATGCCATCGGAGGTTGAGTCAATTAGGGTTTTGTATTTTAATGCCTCGAGGTGATGAACCTCTTTGGCATTTTTTGCAGAATGTAAGGAACGCATCAATTCTGCTGAACGACCTTTGTAGTTCACATAGTCACAAGCGCCGTGTTCCATCTCCTTCAAGCCTGCTTCATCTGATTCAACTACCGCGATTCCATTATAGGCGCGTGTAATGTCTTTGCCAATCTTATCAGATGGACCATAAAACAGAATAGATTTATCGGCAGGTGGAAGTTGGCCCGAAGAATCTACTTGTCTCAAATCAGCATTTGTTAGGACAGAAAGAGCTTCCCGAATTGACTCGAAAGAAGACCTGCTTAATCCTAAAGCGACTAGTTTATAATCTTTCCACATAGCTATCAGAGGTAGAATAAGCTCCTCACAAAGTTGCAATATTTTTTCTGGAAGTTGCCCCGAATATGGCTTGAATCAGCACTTTAGTCCAAATCAATCGGATTCAATTTCAAAATGGATTCAGCGAATTCGAAAGTTGCTGCTTTCACTTCGGGAAAAGACTTAGAACGCGCTTTGTTTGCGATCACATGAGCTTTTGCTTCCGGAAATTCTTTAAACCATTTTTCCTGATCTGGAGTGCTCAACTCGTCGTGCATTTTGCGAATAGCACTGACCCGGACGACTTCATCTTGGTTTTCATCATCCTTGTAGTAGACTCCGTTGAATGTTGCACATTTTACTCTTTCGAAAGTCTCACTTACGGCCATGGTTTCCACTAATTCCTGCAGCTGAACTATGGATTCTAGCCGGTACTTATCGTACCAGTATTTTCTATACTCATCATCAGATTCAACAGTTCTGTAGTCACCTCCAAAAACCAATCGAGCAATTTGCAATCCCCATGGATCATTTAGGAGAAATGCGGCGGGATCATTGATTTCAATGTTTGGAGAGTAATTAATCAATCCAACAACATCTTTGTCGATTGCCGCTAGTTTAAGAGCCAGGGTACCACCCGTACTGGTGCTCATGACTATGATTTTTTCACCAAGTGATTTTCCAATTGCCAATGCTTCGAGGGCGCTGTTCCAAACCCCTTCAGCAGTGTAATTAAGAAGAGCTTCGTCAGTGTCAATTCCATGTTCGGACAATCTGGCCAAGTAAAGATTACACCCGTATCTTTTAGCGAAATCTCGATGTATACTTGCTCCCTCTTCGTGACTTGCAGTAAAACCGTGTAAATAAACTATGGCATATTTCGTTTTTACACCTTCACTTGAATCTGCCCATACTATTTGTGCTTCGTTACCTGGCTTGATGTTCAAACCTGATTCTTTTTTTGAAACGAATTCAACTAAGTTTCCAGGCCCAGGAACATTGGGGAGATTCTCGCTGTAATCGGGTGTTTTCGGACTAGGCCCGACAAAATAAGTTACTGCCAAAGCGATGATAATGATTGGAAACGTTTTTTTCATTTGGTGGGCTTGTTTTCGAAAATACCCATTCCGAAGAGGGCAAAATCGTATTTCACTGGATCCTTTCTGTCAAATTTTCTCAATTCATTCGTTAATTCCAAGACGGATTTCCAATCGTTTTGTTTTCGGGTTAAAAGTCCTAGTTCTCGTGCGACTCTTCCCGTGTGGACGTCAAGTGGCAGATACAGGTCTTTTTGATCGAAGTCATTCCACAATCCAAAATCAACACCGTTTTCATCTTTTCGCACCATCCACCGGAGAAACATGTTCATTCGCTTGGCGGCAGAACCTTTTGTGGGATCGGGTAAGTGTTTTCTGGTTCTCGGTAAATGAGGTGATTCGAAAAAGAGATCTTTGAAAGTCTTCCATCCAAGTCCTGGGTTTTTGCGATCCTTACTGAATGAATTGACAATAGCTGATTCCAGACCACCTTCTTCCAAATAGATTCGTTTCAGACCTGAAATGAATCCCAAACAATCGTCTCCGTTAAAGGTCCGATGGACGAACTTAGTCAGGGGTTTCAAATCTTTCTCTTTGTGATTTAGGATAAAAGAATATGGATCATTATCCATCATTCTCATCAGCCGCTTTGCATTGTTTATGATGGTGACCCTTTGCCCCCAAGAGAAAGCAGCCGTGATAAATCCGCTAATCTCTACATCCTCCTTTTTAGAATAATCCTTGGGAATTAAAATCGGATCAGTTTCAATGAACTCAGGACGGTTATAACGCTCGGTTTTCTCATCGAGCAGAGCTTTCAATCTTTCGATGTTCAAACCGAAGTAGTGGTGATTTTTGAAATCTTCCCGTCAACCATCGTCAATGTTCGATCAGCCATAGCCGCTAATTCTATATTGTGAGTGACTATTACGAAGGTCTGTTCTAACTCTTTACGTAACTCAAAAAATAGTTGGTGAAGTGAGGCTGCATTTTTAGAATCTAGATTTCCTGATGGTTCATCGGCAAATATGACTGAGGGCTTATTCATTAATGCTCGTGCAACCGCAACTCGTTGCTGCTCTCCACCCGATAATTCAGCGGGTTTATGATCAGCCCGGGCCGGAAGTCCTAGTTTTTCAAGTAGTTGTATGCCTCTTTGTTCGGCCTCTTTTTTACTCATCCCCGAAATGAATCCTGCAATGCAAATATTTTCCAAGGCAGTGAATTCGGGTAAGAGATGATGAAATTGAAAAACAAATCCTATATGCTTATTTCTGAAGGCCGCGAGCTTCTTTCCTGATAAATCTGAAACCTTGGTATCGGCTATCCATACTTCTCCTTTATCGGGTTTATCCAGAGTTCCGAGAATTTGTAAAAGGGTTGTTTTTCCGGCACCTGAATCGCCAACTATGGAGACAACTTCTCCTTTTTCAACCAACAAATCTACCCCGCTAAGGACATTCAGATCTCCATATGATTTTTCGATTCCCTTGCCTTTAACCATGAACCAAAAGTACTATTTGTGGCGCAAGCATTTGAACTCAGATTAAGATTAGATAAATAGTTTGTCGACAATTCTAATCAACTGAAATTAGATTGGAAGTTATACCAATCTGGACTCGAAAATCTTCGTATTTACCATCCAGGAAGGCCCCGGTCACATCAATCCTAAAAAGCCTGAAGATATTGGTAAGACTGTAACCCACCTCAGTGTAATTCTGTACCGACGGAGTAATGAGGTGATTTACATTGATGTTTTCGGTCAGTCCGGCCAGACGAAGTTTTGGGATACGACTAAAGAGGAATCTCCTCATTTCGAAGTTCAAGTATGTACTTAGGTATTCTTCATTGGTTGAGTATTCATAGTATGACATAATGCTGTATCCTTCCATTTGTCCGAAACGAGTGAATATTGTCTGGTTACCCATGAAATGACCATAATCAACGAAATCTTGCTGACTGTTGTTTAAGAATGCACCTCCTTCAGCACGCCAATCAAGCTTCCCCAAAACCCCTAGTTCGAAGGCATGTCTTATTTCTAGGGATACCAGATCATAATCTATCGTAGCATCACCTATTCCGGGTATTGCTTTCTCGTAATTGAATGTAAGGTGAGGATACCTCTTTACTCGGTAATAGTTGTCGCGGCTTTTGTAAGAATAGGCTTTTGGCATCCAGGTAGTAGACAAGCGAACTTTAAAGGCATCACTGATCCCAAACGATGTATTTTCCAGTTCAATATTCTCGGGATTATTTGGTCTATACGAGCGATCCTCTGCATTGAACCAGGCAAAGTTTGTGGTATTCATCGTTTCACGACGCTGTGAATAGTCTGCTCTTCCTTCAAATATCCACTGGGTGGATACGTTTTGCCGCCAATTTATTTCGCTGTACCTGCGGTCATAGACTTTCATGAAATTGTTCTGAGCAAAAAGACTCGAAACGGTATTGGTCAAACTGGAAATGGGTTCATTTCGGTTAAGCTGAGCGTAGTATGAACCCCCTTCAATCGAAATTCTCCCTCTATTAATTCCTCTTCCATATGTGTATGCCGAATGTATCTTCCAGAACCCCTTATCACGCGACTCGGCATACCTGAAAAGAGGGCTGATTTCAAACCGATTTTTGTTTTCAAATCGCCTATAATAAGTAATCTGGTATTCTCCATTCCAACCATCAACCGTATTGAATCTGATTGATCCTAAGGGTCCGTGAATCCTGAGAGTTTGATCTTCACCTATGTCGTAATAAGCGCCCAGCAGAAGATCCGATACTTTAAATCCCTTTTGACCACCCAGCGTATCTCCTTCTTCAGCTTTAATCGATTCTTCAGCCAAACTGTCTTGCAAAGCATACCCTTTAACCTCGCTCTTGGTAAGTGGTATGGGTCTTATTTCCTTCCAGTAAAGACTATCTTGCTTGTAGGCCATTGAGTCGATTTTCATCGTTCGCTCAAATACAATATCAGGCTCGTCTTGCTTTTTACGCTCTTCTTTAGCGTAATCGCGCATCAGTTTCCTTAGCTCTTTGGTAGAAACTTCCTCGCCACTCATGAGTTTTTTCTCCGTTTCCGAAGGTTCCATTTCCTTGTTTTCGATTTTTTCGATTTCTTCTTTTTCCGTTTTACTGTCAAGTACTGTAAAATCGAGTGCTAAATCGGGATTTATTTCAACGTCATAATTGCTTACCGTTGCCAAGTATTGAAAGGAGAATTCAAATCCGAATAGTTTGCCTTTTCCATTGTATTGATGAGAAATGGGTAACCAAACATCAGGTTTAATCGGTGCAAATATTTGATCTATTTCTATCGTGATTCCCTGAGGAACTATTTCAAAGTCAACACTGTGAATACTCCAAAGGTCTTCGACGATGTAAATCGTACCTGTCACAAACTCTTCATCAGTAACTCTCGGAATAACTTCAATTTTATTGATGTTGTAATCGCCGTCACGAAACGTATTGATGTATCGAAATTTGTAATAGCTAAAGGCCTTTTTCGAGAGTGGCGATTTAATCCCGGCAACTTCTTCTGAATAGAAACTTCCGTTTATGTAATTCATCGGACTCGAATCTCGATCGTCACCGCTGGTCCTGATACTAATTACGTTTTCGGTGTACTTTCCGGGTCGTACATAAGTGATTTCCGTAACGGATTCCTGAACAAAAGTGGCGGATGTATCAATACCTTCTTCTTCAATCACTTTTTTCATGAACCACGGATAGTCCAGCAGTCTGCCTCCTCCTTTCAAATAAACGCGACAGGTATATCGATCCACTTGCCTTCTGTGAAAAGCACTTTTAGCGATGGCCTTTCTCATTATTTTGTAAGACGGATCTTCTTTTCCTCCGTCAATCTCAGCCGCATCCAGCAAGTATGCCTGTTTCTGGAGGATAACATCAAGTGCAGTCCACCCTTCACCAACAGTAACCTTTTTTACCACATTGGCATAACCGAGGTACTGAAAGCTCAGCCGATATTCTCCTGGAGGAAGTTTGGTCTCATAAGAACCATTTGAATTACTGATGGTACCCGATCCTGTTTCGGGAATAAATATGGTCGTGAATGGAAGAGGATTTCCGTCTGAGTCTAGCACGCGACCTTGTACCCCTTGAGAATGAGCGTCCGAGACAATAACAAGTAAAAATATTAATGCGAGATTCTGAATAATGTGCTTCACCTTCATCGTGACGAATAGCTTGAGCAAAAGTTAACAAGCTTATTCCTTTTTCATCATTTTTTGCCAAAGAAAACCATGGTATACAAATAGATTACTGCACGAGATGGGATGGAATCAATAATAAAATCGCGACGACAACATTATTCATTGAACTATGAGCCATATTTTTGACACTTGAGACCGTGAAGAAATTCATTCAAATATTCTGCTTCTTTCTGTTCTTTACCCAGTCCGTTTTTGGACAATTTGAGCGAAGTTTTGGCCCCGTTGCGGGATTTAATTTTACTCGAATATTCCCTGATTCTCCCGATTTTTCAGCCACTGCGAGGCCTTTTGTGGGTGCCTTTTTTCAGCTAGAGAATGATGATTTTTCATTCGAAATTAACAGTACATATTCCTTGCGTGGCGAGCGTTTAGATGGAGGAACCTTGCGAATTGAAACGTCGTTTATCGACGCCCATGTTTTGGGGAGAATCAAGTTTTTAGAGGTATTTTCTTTGGGATCGGGAATAGGATATTACCATGCATTGGGAGGGCGACTGGTTAATAAGACGAATGTAGATGATTTTTTCTCCGAAGACATTGACAATTATGAAGAGCTGAGTCAAGTGGTGGTACCTTTTGAAATAGGCTTTGAATTTCAGAATGAAGCCACGCTCCATTTCAGCTTTGGATATTCGTTAACAGGAGGTTACAATAGCCCCGGACTTACATTTAGATTTCCAATTGGTAAATCTTCGGTGCGCCGCCGTTTTCATTACAGATCAAACGCGAAAAATCATATTAAAGAATTCCAAGATGGAGTTCTTTTGGTAAGGCTTTCAACGTCTAAGCCATTGATAGATAGACTCTCGAGTAGCGGTAAGGAAGCCGAAATGATCAAATCGAAAGAAACCATTGCTGCTAGGAATAAGAGCATCATTCAGGCTTTTAATTCAAAATTCGACTTCGTGCCCGTTTATTTCTTTGAGAGCACCTATTCGTCTCAAGTAAAGAAAGGTGATTATTCCATGGTTACTGATGCTAGTTCGGAGCCTATCCGGCCAGAGGTAATTGGTGGTAAGAAGGTGTTTATTGCTGAATTCACCAACTTGTCACCTGATACTGTAAAATATTATTCAGGGACTATCCTTACCCCGCATCCTGAAGGAGGCATCAAAAGAACCAATCTATATGGGAACTCTTCATCAGGTGCAACTTTTTATGCCCTGGTAGTAAAGGATTCTTCTTTCGTTCAGTTAGCCCGTCCGTTTCCCTATTTTGTTAGGTGTTACGAGAGAAGTATTCGTCAAGCTCCTGAGCAGTCTTTGTTTGTTTTTCCAATTTACCCCTTTATCACTTGGAATTTTGATGAAGCCGTCGATCGTTTTAATCGGCGACTAAAACGTTTTGCCAAACGAAATCAATAGAATTGATTTTGTCTTATGACAGATTTCCCTCATTTAACCAGGCCAGTGCAGTTTTGAAATGATCCTCAGGCCCTTCAGGTGCGGTCAACATGTCAATGTGATTGTAGTCTTTAAGATTACCTCCTGACTTAGATAAAAGTACGAACGAAGAATTCTCTCCACCTGCCTCTTTCATGAGTCTCTCCACATCAAGTGGGTGCCCCAGAACTTTGTCATTAATGGCCGCAAAGAATAGGATAGGAGGTAGTATTTTGTTTTTTAATAAATCAGAAATGTTTTCCCCTGTATCCTGATCAATCCATTTTTTGGAGTAAACCCACTTGTTGGTTTGTTTATAGAAATCAGCCGGTTCGTTGTCACTGCCCATGCGCATTTTTTTTGCGGGCAAGTACCCCGAAATGGCAGTACTGAGACTTCCAACAGTGGTCCACATTAAGTCAATCATGAAGAAGCGTCGTGGACTTTTCACTGCTATTCTTCTTTTTGATCCAAAGAAAATCATCGGACCAAAATCCCCTTCAATTCCATACTTGGCGTACCAAGCCAAGGTGAGAACTCCTCCCCATGAGTGGGTAGCTATTCTGATTTTTTCTGAGGGATAAAACTTCTTTATGAAGGAGAGGTAATCGCTGAAATCCGAATCGATAAAGAACTGTTGACTATGGATGAAGTTTTTAGTCACTTTGGGAATACTTTGTCCTTTGCCGGGTAGATCAGGAACAAAAACATCAAATCCATTTTGCGCAAGGAATGGAGCAAATCCTTTTCCGTTTTTACTGTAGAATATCCGCGAATCCTCGATGCTTCCATGGATCAGCAATACGGGAAACCCATTTTCCGATTTGGGTTTGAACCGATGCATACAGGATTTATAATCTCCCTGGTGTTCGATGAATGTTTGACTGTAGTTGATCATCGCCATGCGAAGATAGAATCAAGGTCTGAGTTCTTTGCATAACCCTTCCGCCATATTACATTTGCGGCTACAAAACAGAAACCATGAATATCCACGAATACCAAGGAAAATCCATTCTAGAATCTTTTGGCGTAGCGATTCAACGCGGAATGGTAGCAGATACACCTGAAGAAGCAGTTGAGGCTGCCAAAAAAATCAATGAAACTACCGGGTCTGAGTGGTTCGTGGTTAAAGCTCAAATTCACGCCGGAGGACGCGGAAAAGGCGGGGGAGTTAAAATAGCAAAGAGCATTGATGATGTTAGAACACTGTCTGATCAAATCCTTGGTATGGACTTGGTTACTCCTCAAACTCCACCTGAAGGAAAAAGAGTGAATAAAGTCTTGATTGCTGAAGACGTTTACTATCCTGGTGAAAGCGAAACTTCAGAGATATACATGTCTGTGTTGCTCGATCGTTCGAAAGGAAAAGTAACAATCATGTACTCTCCCGAAGGAGGAATGGACATTGAAGCTGTTGCTGAAAAGACTCCTGAGAAGATTTTTAAAGAAGAAATTGATCCGGGACTCGGAATTCAAGGATTCCAGTGTCGCAAAATTGCTTTCAATCTCGGACTATCGGGTAAAGCATTTAAAGAGATGACCAAATTCGTGAAGTCGCTTTATGAAGCTTACGTAGGTTGCGATGCTTCTCTCTTTGAGATCAATCCTGTTTTAAAAACTTCAGATGATCGAATTATAGCCGTTGATTCAAAAGTAACGCTGGATAATAATGCCCTCTTCCGTCATAAAGATTACGCTGAAATGCGTGATAAAACAGAGGAGGATCCTACTGAAGTTGAAGCAGGAGAAGCTGGCTTGAACTACGTACAACTAGATGGAAACGTGGGTTGCATGGTGAATGGAGCAGGATTGGCCATGGCGACAATGGATATCATCAAACTATCTGGTGGCGATCCGGCAAATTTCCTCGATGTCGGAGGAACCGCAGATGCTAAACGCGTAGAAACAGCGTTCAGAATTATTCTGAAAGATCCTAAGGTGAAAGCCATATTGGTCAACATTTTCGGTGGAATTGTTCGTTGTGATAGAGTTGCACAAGGGATTGTTGATGCTTACAAGAATATTGAGGATATAAATGTTCCGATTATTGTGAGACTCCAAGGGACCAATGCTGAAGAGGCCAAAAAACTCATTGATGATTCAGGCCTTAAGGTTCACTCAGCCGTACTTTTACAGGAAGCAGCAGACAAGGTTAAGGAGGTTTTAGCTTAAGCAATCTGCACTTTTCCTTGTACTTTGCGTATACCGGTACGATACATGTAGCGTTAATATCGGCGTATGCGTTTCATATTGATCATATTTCTTCTGGCCCTCTTTGGTTCCATCAGGGCTCAAGCTCCTACGGATGTTGAGGAGATAGATGGGGTATATCTTCTCGAAACGCATGTCATTGACGGCGATACTATTCCTGTCGTTACACTTCGTCCGCAAATGGTTTCAGCGTATCGCAAATCACGGAGTAAGCGTTACCGCAGGAAATGGGACAAAATGCACCGTAATGTAGTTAAGGTGTATCCCTATGCGAAAGTAGCTGGAGAGTTAATAAATGAATACAACCGCAATTTGTCTAAGCTCGAGACTGAAGCGGAGCAGGAAGCTTATCTCGATCAATGTGAAGAGGATCTAAAAGCCGAATTCGAAGGTGATCTTCGAAAAATGACCACAAGCCAAGGTAGGGTTCTTATCAAATTGATTGATCGAGAAACGGGTAAGACTAGTTACGACCTCATTAAAGAACTCAAAAGTGGTTTTACCGCATTCATGTGGCAAGGAGTAGCCAAGCTTTTCGGAACAAACCTCAAATCGAATTACGACCCCATCGAAGATGAAACAGATGCGATGATCGAGGAGATTGTCACCCAAATAGAAATTGGAAACATCAAGGTCAAAACGCGTGAAGTTCAGACCAAGGCCGCAGAGGAGGTTTTAGCCAATAAAAGCAAACGACTCAGAAGGAAAATCGAACGCGAGAAGAAAAAACAAGCGAAAAGAAGTAAATAAGGGTTTACTTTCTGAAATTTTCTGACACAACTAAATCCTTACTACCGGGCGTGTAGGAGTAAAACCCTTCTCCTGATTTCGCTCCTAGTTTTCCCGCAGTTACCATATTAACTAACAGTGGGCATGGAGCATATTTTGGATTTCCGAAGCCTTCGTGCATTACGCGCAGAATGCTCAGACATACATCGAGTCCAATAAAATCAGCTAGTTGCAAAGGCCCCATAGGATGTGCCATTCCAAGTTTCATCACTGTGTCGATTTCTTCAACACCCGCAACACCTTCATGAAGACTAATAATTGCTTCGTTAATCATTGGCATTAAAATCCGGTTGGCTACAAATCCGGGATAGTCGTTTACTTCAGTAGGGATTTTTCCCAAGTTCTTGGAAGCCGACATAACTGTCTCGGTAACTTGATCAGAGGTGGCATATCCACGAATTACTTCTACCAGCTTCATTATTGGAACGGGATTCATGAAGTGCATTCCAATTACCTTGTCAGGGCGGCTCGTTTCGGCAGCAATCTGCGTGATCGAAATAGATGAGGTATTCGTTGCCAAGATGCAGTTCTCGGGAGCGTTCGCATCTATATCTCTAAAAATCTTCTTCTTAAGTTCGACGTTCTCGGTTGCAGCTTCGACTACCAAATCTGCTTCACTCACGCCCGCTTTTAAATCGGTTGAGGTTTTAAGTCGAGCCAATGATTCTGCTTTGTCTGTCTCTGTCAATTTTTCCTTGGCAATCATCCTATCCATGTTTTTGCCGATTGTTTTCAGAGCCTTTTCAAGGGCAGCCTCAGAGATGTCAACGAGTTGAACACTGTATCCATTTTGTGCAAAGACGTGGGCAATTCCGTTTCCCATTGTCCCCGCTCCAATTACTGTGATATTTTTCATTTTCAGGTGGTTTGCAGGTATTATTTCCCATCTCCTTTAACGATAGTCAAAAGGGTATAGGCCATTATTTTGAAGTCGATTGCCAGAGACATATTCTCTATGTAAAGAACATCGTATTTCAGTCTTTGGACCATTTGCTCCACATTTTCAGCGTAACCATATTTCACTTGTCCCCAACTCGTTATTCCTGGTTTTACTTTTTGCAGATGACGATAATGAGGAGCTACTTCCAAAATTTTGTCGATGTAAAATTGACGCTCAGGTCTTGGTCCCACCAGACTCATATCGCCCTTCAAGACATTGAAAAACTGGGGTAGCTCATCTAACCTTGTTTTTCTCATGAAACGGCCAATTGGAGTGATTCTCGGATCTCCCTCTCTGGAAAGTTTTGGTCCGGAAGCTTCGGCATCTTCGCACATCGAACGAAACTTATAGATATTAAAAGGCTTATTGTACTGCCCTATTCTCTCTTGCTTGAAGATAATAGGTCCAGGCGATGAGAACTTAACCAGGATTGAAAGAAGTAGATACAGCGGTGACAAAATGATAAGAGCAAACATAGCGGCGATTAAGTCAAACGCTCGTTTCAAGAAAATCTGCCACTCAGGCATAATCCGAGTATTGATTTCTATCAGAGGTGCTCCGAAGATGCTGGTCATTTTCACAGATCCGGAAAGAATATCATAGATGTCGGGAATGATTTTGATCCGAACTTTACAGCTCTCCAATTGGCTAATCATTTGGCCCAAATTCTTGTGTTCGGAGGATTCGATCGCGATGATGACTTCTTCTATCTCCTGTCGTTCAATGTTATCGGCAATGGACTCAAATTTCCCAAGCCATGGTAATTGATCTTCCAATAAGTGATCCTTTCCATTTACGCTCACATAACCAACAAAATTGAAGCCTGGACCAGGAATCATTGATTCCATTTCCCTATAGACCTTAAGGGCTTCTTCATTCCCACCGACGATAACGGTATTAAAACCGAATTTCCTTTTGTGAATCATCTTTACCGTTCTGGTGGTAAGGATTATTCGGAAAGTAAATGTTAGAAAGAAATGAACTCCAAGGAGGACTAGAATCGATCTATAATAGTTCTGGTAATTGGCTATTTGATCATCGATCAAGACGGCAAAAAATAAAACGATAACACCAATGAGGGTGGAGAACATTACCTGTCCCAGTTCTTTAAGACGGTGCCTTCGAAAAATGTTTCGATACATTCCCAGTAGGGCGTAGAGCGATACCCAAAATACTGGAATGAGCACCAATCCTGCAAAAAAGCGTTCATCGTATTCCATCGGTACGGGATACCCGAACTTCGCGGGTTCGATCACTTTTTTGCGAAAGGAAAAGAATATGAACCAAGCAGCTGCAGCGCTCAGAACGTCGAAAGTCACATATTTTACTACTTGTAAATTTCGGTTCATATATCGGGATAAACCAACTTCATATTATCCAGGAGGATTGTTCCTAGGGGATCGGCTGTTACCTTCTCTGCTTCCAAGTAGACTTGGAAAGAATTTGTCTGCGCTTGACCTATTTCATTGCTCAATTCTACGTAAACCTTCACCCATTCATCGCTAGGGTTAAGACCTAAGGCAAACACCTTTGAAATTTGAGGTGAAGAAGTACGAATCCCGATCTCAAGGGGATTATTACCCTTATAATCCAACTCCAAATACACTGCAGACCCCGGAACTATTTGACTCATATCCCAGGAAACTTGATCGGCATACACTTCTACACTAGGGAAATCATCATCCAATACGATTTTCCCACTTCCAGAGCCCGATAAAACCTCATCTGGATTTGATGTGTTAATTACTCCTGCTCCATCAATGGTGGCTGGTTCCCAAATATTGCCAACTCCTTCAAACTCTTCTAAAAACAGGCCAATCTGACTGGGGTTGTTACTTGGGAAATACTGAAAAACGACAGAACTATCTGATGAAATAGGGTTTATCGAATTTGGAATAAGATCCAGCTGATATTCCGTCAGTTCGTAGAAAGGATAGATAATGCGATTAGAAGTTATACCGTTGTTCTTGATCCCTGCACCAATTGTGATTTTAGTAGACCCTTCCTGCAGAACCGGGACGGTTCCGGGAAGCTCAATAGTACCGACGAAGAAATCGTTTGCAAAAACATGGGCATCAATAATTCCGTGGGTGTTGGCTCCTTCACTACCATTGGCAGCGACTTGTAAAGAAGGAACTCCAATATATATGTAGGATGGCGCAGGCTCTTCCTTGTCGAATATATCGCAAGATGCAAGCAGAAATAAGAGAATCCAAAAATTTTTCTTCATGGCAATGCCTCGACTAAGGAGGGCGCAAAAATAGCAAAGCCTCGAAGTCGGACCAAAAAAACCGTAAACGCTTCTTTAACGCTTAAAAAGCAAAAAAATTATTGATGAGAAAGTATTACCCGTTGGAAGGTGTAGAGAGTTTCAATTTGTCGGCAATTTTGTAGGCGACATCCAGTGCTTTGTAACCGTCCTCAACGGTTACCGGAGGGGTAGTGTCATTAATAATGGCGTTCGCAAAAGATTCGAGTTCATCCTTAATTGCATTGTTTGGATGGATGGTAGGCTTCTCGAAGAAAATTTCCTTCTTTCCTTTTCCTTCTCCAAGATCTATGCTCATACTAAAGGGGTCAAGCTCGCCTTCAATATCTCTCATTTTAACAACTTCTGTTGATTTGTCGAGAAAGTCTACAGAGATGTAAGCATTGCGCTGAAAGAAACGCGACTTTCTCATATTCTTTAAGGAGAATCTACTCGCCGTCAAGTTGGCGACACATCCATTATCAAATTCCAGACGAGCATTTGCTATATCGGGTTCCTCACTAACAATTGCAACACCACTGGCGCTGATTCGCTTGATATTTGACCCAACTACGCTTAGAACGATATCCAAATCATGAATCATTAAATCTAAGACAACAGAGACATCCGTTCCTCGGGGATTGAATTGAGCAAGTCGATGAGTTTCAATAAACATAGGGTTTTCCAGGCTCTCTTTTGCTGCTGTGAAAGCAGGGTTAAACCTTTCCACGTGACCAACTTGAACCTTTACATCCGCTTCTCGCGAAAGCGACATTAGTGATTTTGCCTCTTCAATAGTATTTGTGATCGGTTTTTCAATGAATACGTGTTTCGAACGACGAATCGATTGACTGGCACATGCGTAATGACTGAGTGTAGGTGTTACAATATCTACAACATCTACGGCATCAATTAATTCACCCATGTCGGAGAATTTCTTCACGTTTAGTTTTTGAGCAGCCTCAGTCGCCGTTCGCTCATCCGGATCATAAAATCCAACCAATGAGTATTGACTGAGCTCCTTGATGCATTTGATGTGAATTTTACCCAAATGACCTGCTCCAAGAACTCCTATTTTCAGCATTTTCTGTAGATGTTTTGTCAAAATTACGCGCTGTGAAGACCATCTCCGAATTACTCCATCGAAATTATCAACAGTTTAGATTAACTATTTCGACGTGCTAACTTTGGGGCCTGAATGAAAGCATTTGATACCCATAAACACCAAGGTTTGCGAAGAAACTTGGTCAAGACCATTCGTTCCAAAGGTATAGTTGATGAGGGTGTACTCAGGGCAATAGAGTCGATCCCAAGGCATATTTTTATGGATTCGGCATTTTTAAATTTCGCCTATGAGGATACGGCATTTCCTATCGGTGCGGATCAGACTATATCGCAGCCTTATACCGTTGCATTTCAAACAGAACTTTTGGAGGTAAAGCGAAATATGAAGGTATTGGAGATTGGAACCGGCAGTGGATATCAGGCATCCGTTTTGGATGCTCTCGGTTGCAAAGTATTCTCTATTGAACGACAGAAACTACTGTTTAAAAAGGCAAAAAAGAACTTGTCAAGTTTGAACTCAACGGTGAAGGTCTTTTATGGAGATGGTTACAAAGGTTTACCTGCCTTTGCTCCGTTCGACAGAGTATTGATAACGTGTGGGGCTCCGGAAATCCCTAAAAATTTGATTGACCAGCTGAAACCAGGAGGAATAATGGTCATTCCCTTAGGCGCAGGGGACAGTCAACGAATGCAAAAAATCAGAAAAATTCCAGGTGGCGAGCTTGAAATAACCGAACATGGGGTTTTTAGATTTGTTCCCATGCTGCATGATAAAGCGGGAATATGATGCCTTCTATACTAAATCCACACATAACTTGTTTATTTGTTAGATCAATCGGTAACTGATGAAAAAATACTGCTTTACAATTGCACTATTGGGCATAGCCTTGGTGACTTTTGCTCAACCCGTTTCAAAAAAAGGTGAAAGTTTCTTGCCGAGAGAAGGAGATTGGGCTGTTGGAATCGATGCTGCTCCATTTCTTGAATACTTTGGAAACTTTTTTTCCGAAGCAGAAAATCAAGCACCTTTTGCTGATTTTACCAATAGCCAAATGGCAATTACAGGGAAGCGTTTTGTGCGCGATGATTTCGCGTATCGTGCTTCAGTCAGGTTTAATATCCTCACGGATTCTTACCGAGCTTTCAGCCCTGAATTCAGTGTTGATCCCACCAATACGACAGTAGAGGATAAGTACAGTCGGACTTTTACCAATTTTTATTTTTCGGCTGGAATTGAGAAGCGGAAAGGAAAAACACGTGTCCAAGGTTTTTATGGAGCTGAGGCATTCTTGGGGTTCGGGACTGAAAATCACACATTCGAATACGGCAACGATATTACCCAGGAAAACACAAGCCCCGATCGAAGTGAGTTTCAAGTACTTTTTCAGAATGATCCTCGCGAGATTACAAATATTAGCGAAACCGGTGCATTTCTAACAGAGTTCACAAAGGGGACTCGCTTTACCATTGGAGGTAGGGCCTTCGTAGGTGCTGAAGTTTTTCTCTTTCCCAAGTGGTCTGTAGGTTTTGAATATGGCCTTGCCCTTGGTTTTACCTATACCGGAAATTCTGAGATTGTTGAAGAACAATGGACCGTTCCTGTAGGTGGTACTTCAGAACAATTTGTTACAACTGTTACTAATGAAGGTGGTGATTCTTCACTCGAAATTGACACTGATAACTCCGGAGGTACACTTTTCATGTTCTTTTATTTCTGACCTTTAGGTCTTTCGACAATTTATGGACCTTTGAAAATTCTCTCTTCACAGCAACTTCGAGAGGCTGATTCATACACAATTGATAACGAGCCCATAAAATCCATTGACTTGATGGAAAGGGCTGCTTCAAAATGTGCAAACTGGATATATCACAAAGCTCCTTCTCTCTTCCCAAAATCGATTACTGAGGAACGTGACTGGCTGTTTCATATCGTGGTTGGGCCTGGGAATAATGGGGGAGATGGGTTGGTCATAGCACGACTTCTGCAAAAGAATGGTTATGCCGTGGAGATCTCCGTCGTTCGATTTACCGAAAAAGAGTCTGAGGATTTTGAAGCCAATTTTAAACGATTGGGCAAGCTTAAGAACGCAGTAAACAATCTATACCCTGGAGAAGAAATTCCAGATTTTCCTGACAATGCCGTAATCATTGATGCAATTTTTGGAACAGGTTTGAATCGTCCTGCCGAAGGGGTCGCCCTAGACGTGATTCAAAAAATTAATGAATCTCAATCTACGGTCGTGAGTATCGATTTGCCTAGCGGCATGTTCTGTGAGGATAATTCAGAAAACAATCCTAAAGGAATTGTAAAGGCTGATTTCCTTCTCACCTTTCAAGCTCCAAAATTGTGTTTCTTTTTGACTGATGCATCTCCCTTTCTGGGAGAAATTGAAATTCTCGATATAGGCTTAGACAGAGATTACTTAGACAATATTGAAGTCGATTATCACTTGCTGGACGACCTGAATGCCGGCTTAATGAAGAAGAAACGCAACCGTTTTGATCATAAAGGAACATTTGGTCATGCCCTGTTGATTGCGGGGAGCGATGGGAAGCGTGGTGCTGCGGAGTTGGCGGTAAAAGGGGCATTGAGATCTGGAGCTGGTCTCGTAACACT
>CAZWQX010000050.1:0-23669 GCA_964635965.1 uncultured Cryomorphaceae bacterium | reverse complement strand
GTTGTTCGGTAAATTTGAGGGCAAAGTTAATGTACGCAGGGCTTGCATACACCATTGATCACTATCTAAAATCATTCTACGCGGAATCCTTCTACTCAATTGAAACACTCGTTCGTTCTTAAAGTTTACTTTTGAAAAAAGCCACAACGACAAAATGAGATATACACCTCTTTCTTCCGAAACATACAAAAATCATCGAAAATCTCTCGAAGGCTTATTGCCAAAAGGTGCCATGGTGATTGTGAATTCCAATGATATCATGCCAACCAATGCAGACGGTACTATGCCCTTCAGGCAAAATAGCGACCTGCTTTATCTGACTGGAGTCGATCAAGAAGAATCCATTTTGATCATGTTTCCTCATAGCTCTAATCCTGCACACCGTGAGATGCTATTCCTCAAGGAAACGAGTGAAGAAATAGCCATATGGGAAGGGGAAAAACTAACGAAAGAAAGAGCTCAGAAACTGACAGGCGTGAGCACAATTTACTGGAATGATCAATTCGAGACTGTCTTAAAGACTTTGATGGCCGAAGCAGAATCGGTTTTTCTCCCTTCGAATGAACACACACGCAGATCGAATCCGGTAGAGACACGAGAGATGAGATTCTCAAAGTGGATTAGAAATGAGTATCCATTGCATAGCTATGATAGACTATCTCCTCATATTCAGCGATTACGGTCGCTTAAAAGCAAAGAGGAAATTGATCAGATGCAGAAGGCCTGTAAGATCACTGAAAGTAGTTTCAGGCGCGTCCTCAAATTCGTAAAACCAGGTGTAAAGGAGTATGAAATTCAGGCTGAGTATATGCATGAATTCCTCAATAGCGGATCTCGTGGGTTTGCTTACGAACCAATAATCGCTTCGGGTTTTAATGCTTGTGTTTTGCATTACATAGACAACAATCAGGTATGTAATGATGGCGATCTGTTATTGATGGATGTTGGATGTGAGTATGGTAATTATGCCAGTGATATGACCCGTACCATTCCCGTAAACGGTCGATTTACCCAACGTCAAAAAGATGTGTATAATGCTGTTTTACACGTGATGAAAGAGGCCAAAAAACTCCTAAAACCGGGAGTAATGATGAAGGATTATCATTTCAAAGTCGGAGAGCTTATGGAAGAACGGCTTTTAAAACTCGGGCTTATTACAAGCGATGATGTAAAGAATCAAAATCCCGAATGGCCTGCTTACAAGAAGTACTTTATGCATGGCACCTCTCACTTTATTGGATTAGACGTACACGACGTAGGATTGTGGCATGAGCCTATTCAAGCCGGGATGGCATTTACTGTTGAACCGGGAATTTACATTCGGGAGGAAAACATGGGTATTCGTCTCGAGAATGACATCATCATCACGGAAGACGGTTTCATCGACCTGATGAAGGATATTCCACTAGAGACTGAAGAAATCGAGGATTTGATGAATAGTTAAGCCAATTTAAACCTCTGGCTAAACATGCGATCTCCATCCAAGATCAGGAGAAGGTAAGTCCCTGAATCCAGATCGGATATATCTATATCAGTAATATCACTGGGAATGCGACCTGTTTTGAGGATGCGACCATTGAGATCGCAAACATCATAAATAGATAATTCCGTATGTCCTTCAAAATTGATTGTCAATTTTGAGTTCTTCGCGTCGGTTTTGACCGATATTTTGTTGAGTATTTCAAGCATGGGGAATTGCTTTCCATACTTTTACGCGAAATTGCTAAAGCGGTTTCAATCAGCGGGTTCCCAATCTTCCTTCTGACACTTTTGGTCGATCAATGCGTGTTTTTACCCGATTAGTCGATCTAGCGATCAGCAAAAATCCATCTGGATGAATTAGAAGATTCTGTGTTCCTTTCAATTTGAATAAGTTGTAAATGTTTTTTCATAGACTAAGTTTTACTAATTGAAATTTACCTCGTTATATTGTCAGTTGAGAATGCAAAAAGAGGAACGGGTCAAATCAGTCCATTAAAGGAATTAGCCTAGATGGAAACCATCAAAACAAAAGAATCCATTAAAGCCATTATCGTTGATGATGAGCTACATGCCCGTGAAAACCTCCGTTTTCTTATAGAGGAATCAATTCCTGAAATTGAAATTGCAGGAACTGCCGAAGGAGTTAATTCTGCTTTTGATCTCTTCAAAAGGACAAGTCCTGACCTCATTTTCTTGGATATCAGAATGCCTTCAGGAACCGAAGGGTTTGACCTTTTAGAAAAGCTGGAGGGAGAAAACTTCAAAGTGGTATTTGTAACTGCATTCAAGGACTATGCAATAAGAGCGTTTGAGAGAAGAGCCTTGCACTACATATTGAAGCCTGTTGATGAAGAAGACTTGAAAGAGACTCTCATTCGGGTGAAAAATCAGTCTGAAGACGATCAAACCTATTCTGCCAAGCTTGAAAACCTCAAGGGCGATGTAAATTCCGCTGAGGAACCCGAAAGGCTTACCGTCAACCACTCGAAAGGAATAAGGATAATAGAAATAAAAGCCTTGGAATATTTGGAGAGCAGTGGAAATTGCACGGTTCTACATTTCAAGGATGGCACTGAGTTTTTGGATACCCGCACGCTAAAAGTTTACGAAGCTTTGTTACCAAAGCATTTTTTCAGAGTACACCGTTCATTTATTGTTAATCTAAAAGAAGTGGTTGAGATTCTATATGGCAATGACCAATCGGCTAAGCTAAAAACAGGAAAAGCAGTGTCTATATCAAGGGATCGTAAAAAAGAATTAGTCAATGCAATAAGGGCTTTGCAGTGATTGAGTCAATGAGAGGCCTCATCCACTCAATGAGAGTGCCCTCTCAAGAGATTTCAAGACTTTCTCATTTTCAAATAGGTAGCTTTAGGTAAACATGTTGCCTATGAAAGCCTTAATCGTTGATGACGAAAAATTTTGTCGTGAGAACTTAAAAGTCCTGCTGAAGGACTACTGTCCTGAGGTTAAAGAAATCGAAATGGCTTCGGGTGGAGAAGAGGCAAGATCAACCTTGTCTAATTGGTTTCCTGATATTCTCTTCCTCGATATCAAAATGCCCAAAGAAGATGGGTTTGATCTCTTGCAAACGCTCGATCAAAAACCAAAATCCGTGATTTTCACTACGGCACATGACGAATTTGCGCTGAAAGCGATCAAAGCAGAAGCTTTGGACTATTTAGAGAAACCGATAAACATTGACGACCTTCAGCAAGCTGTGGAAAAAGCAGCGGCTCGATCTGAGTCTAAATCCGATAAGGAGGAAATAGTGCAACTGATTTCAGAAGAGCTCTCAAAAAAGGAACGCGACGATCGTATTGCGATTCCGATGCGCGAAGGGTTCGAACTAATTGCCGTTAAAGATATTATTCACTTGGAAGCTAGTGAAAGCTATACGCTTATTTACCTCAGTGATAGAAGACGAATAGTGAGTAGTAAAAACATCAAGGTTTACGAAACTAAACTCAGTGATGACGTTTTCTTCCGCACCCATAAATCTCATATCATTAATGTAAAATATCATCTAAAGAGTTTCAACAGAATTGACGGAAACAGCGCGGTAATGAGTGATGGAAAACATGTGCCTATTTCTCGCCGAAAACTTCAGTCATTTTTAGAAGAGATCGTTGGAACTTCTGAAGAATGAATAAATATCTCATTTCACTTATCCTCCTGATCGCAGGGCTTAAGGGTCTTGGTCAGCAAGAATCATATATTACTTACGGCCCGGATGAAGGCTTGGCCCAGTCTCAGGTTCGTGCGATAACACAAGATAAGTCGGGATACCTGTGGCTCGGAACCAACTCAGGGTTGAGTCGGTTTGACGGATCAGAATTTGAAAACTTCAATCGCTCCAATGGACTGCCTGGAAATCAGATTAATTGCATCCTTCAAGGTTCAAAATTATGGGTAGGCACTACTGGAGCCCTTTCTTATGTTGAACGAAATGCCTTTCGCTCAATTCCTCTTGGTGAGAAATTCGTTGACTCGAGAATTCTGGATCTCATTGAAGACAAAAATGGAACAGTCTTCATTGCAACGGCCGGTCAAGGGGTTTTGGTTTTCGACGGAAAGAACACTATTCCATTTAAAAAGAACGATGATTTACCCGACCAGTATATCCGCTCCATTAATCTCGATCAAAAGGGGAACCTCTGGATAGGGAGCAGATCGGGTTTGAGAATATATTCGGAAAAAGGAGAGGTTGTTCATCCGCCTTCAGATCTATTCTCTGGAATTAGCGTGAGTGATATAGGAAGATTAAAAGATGATCGAATGGTGGTAACCACCTTCGGCAATGGAATCTTCATATGTGATGGTAGTGAATGTATGAACTACCTATCTGATGACGGACTGCCCGGAGACTATATTCGGTGTTTTGCCAGCACCATGGACGGAGATTTATGGTTTGGGTCTAAGCTGGGCTTGGCAAGGTTATCCAATGGCATAATAAAGAGGTTCGATGGTGAAAATGGACTGGCCTACTCGAATATTAAATCGCTGGGAGTGGACTCTGAGAACAATTTGTGGATCGGAAGCGACGGGCAGGGTTTAATACGGAGAACGGGAAATCTATTCATATCCTACACAAAAAAAGAAGGACTGGGTTCTGAGCTGGTCATGTCATTTTCGTCAAGCAAAAACGGCGATCTTCTCATTGGAACATACGATGAAGGGTTATTCGTATTAGAAAAGGATTCCATTGTTCCCTCTCGTTTGAACGAGGTTATTCCATCTAAAACGGTTTGGAGCATCGATGACCACCGAGGCAATTTATTGGTCGGGACATCGAGCGGATTAGTCATAGAAAGGGGTAATTCCGTTTTAATCTTCGATAAGGAGAATGGACTACCCGGGAAGAGAGTTATGGCCATCTGTCCTCTTGATTCGGTAATCTACTTAGGAACCGAAAGCGGAATTGGTATTGTTAATTCGAGTTATGATAACTTCCGAATTATCAATGAAATCAATGGCGAAAAGATTACGGGAGTTCGTTCAATAATCGAAGCAGAAAGGACAATCCTCGTAGGGTCAGATCTCGGATTAATCGCCTTGAATTCAACAGGTGAGCCAAGACTAATTGAGTCCTTGCCAAGCAAGACCTCAGTTTACTGCTTAAAAGAAGACTCAGAAAACGGAATCTGGGTAGGTACCTCCAACGGGTTGTATTATCTAAGCTCGCTGTCAAGCAAATTAGAGCGTGTGAAGTTTACTTCCGAGTATGGGTCCGACAACATCAATTTTCTCACTGAAACAGAGAACCTTCTTATGATTGGAACGAATAGGGGTCTTTACAGCTTTGATTTATCCTCTTTTCGTTTGAATCATTCAACGTTTATTAAACACTACACGGAATATGAGGGTTTGGTTGCAATGGAAACGAATCAAAATGCTGTTTTTGAACGAGACGGCGTTTTATGGTTTGGCACTACCGAAGGAATAGTCAGATTCGATCCTATATCAGACACCGGTTCTAATTCGGGACCATCGGTTCATCTATCAGGGGTAGATTTATTCTTGCAAGAGGTAGATTGGGAACAACTCACTGATTCGGTTAATTCAAAAACGGGCCTGCCTTTACAACCAAAGCTGAAATACAATCAAAATTACTTGTCATTTAATTACGGTGGGGTTTACTTTTCGAATCCTGAAAAGGTGAGATACGAGTATCTCTTGGAAGGTCTTGACGAAGATTGGCTCGGACCAACAGAGAGCAGGACGGCCACCTATGCTTACCTTCCTCATGGTGATTTCACATTTAAAGTCAGAAGCTATCAAGTCGATAATCCTACTAAAGTTTCTGAAGCAGCATTTGCTTTTTCAATAGACCCTCCTTTCTATCTCACGCCTTGGTTTTTTGCCCTCACAATTATCTTCGTTGCGGGGTTGGTTTATTTGATCTACTTCATC
Organism: uncultured Cryomorphaceae bacterium; assembly: GCA_964635965.1. Taxonomy (GTDB): domain Bacteria; phylum Bacteroidota; class Bacteroidia; order Flavobacteriales_D; family Cryomorphaceae; genus JAKVAV01. Next base: position 17,774 of record CAZWQX010000050.1, on the reverse strand, counting down.
CGATTGAAACAAGAAAGAGAAAAGCAAGCGGCGGTTCAAATCAAATTGCAAAACCGCTTAACCGAGCTGGAATCGCAGTCGCTCAATTCGAGCATGAACAGGCATTTTATTTTTAATGCACTAAACTCCATTCAGTATTACATAAACATGCAGGACAGAAAATCTGCAAACAAATATCTAACGAGCTTCGCCAAACTGATTCGGAAAAACTTAGACAGCAGTCAGGAAGTAGATACGAGTTTACAAGATGAATTGGAAAGACTGGAATTATACCTTTCCCTGGAACAAATGCGGTTTCAAGGAAGGTTCGATTATAGGATTGAAATTGACCCCTCAATCAATACCGATTCGGTTTCGATTCCCGCAATGATCCTTCAACCGTTTCTCGAAAACAGTATTTGGCATGGAATTCTTCCCAGTGATAGGCATGGAGAAATCCTTATTCACATTGCAAAGGAAGATGAAGATTGTACTATTGAGATTCAAGATAACGGTGTCGGAATTAACACAAGCTTGAGTGCAAAAGCCTCTGATAATGGCAACCATGATTCTAAAGGAATGGAAATAACGCTGAATAGAATCAAGCTCCAGCGCAACATGACAGGATTGAATTATCAAATAGAGGGGCCTTCAGAAACAAGCAATAAAAACGGTTCGGTATCAGGCACAAAAGTGATAATCCGTATACCGATGAAGACTACCGTTAATGAACTGAAAGGGCTTGAGTCTTGGAAAATTGCTGCTAATGACCTAATTTAGTAAGTCACAAAGTGAAAAGTACTTATTTCATATCGTTGATTTTTCTACTGGCAATTGCTGCGAGCTGCACCAAACCTGCCAATGAAGGTCCTCAGGATGCGGTTCCACAATCTGTTACAGACGAACCATTCAATTCCATTCAGGATGTATATCCTGATGAGCGATTGCCTGAGAACGATGTCGTTACTCCTTTGGAAATCAATGATGACGGGGACGACGAATCAGGACCCGGAGAAACTACCCAAGGAAAATAGTCCTTGACTGAACATAACCGTTAATGAATTGAGGTCTGCATTTAGTGTAGGCCTTTTTTATTTTCAATGAGCTAGAAAACGTGTTATGTCAAACAAAGCCTCCAACCAAGTTCACGAGCTCATCAGGTCCTTAAGTCCTGCTGAAAAAAGATACTTCAAACTCTACGCCGAAAGACATTCCGCTGATGATAAAAACGGTTACCTCCGTCTGTTTCAAGCCATCGGGAGACAAGAAGACTATGAGGAATCCACAATCCTTGAAGAGTTCTCCAACGAATCGTTCATCAAACACTTTTCCATCGCCAAGAACAGACTCTACCACCAAATTCTAAAAAGTCTGGATGCGTACCATTCAGAAAGCTCAGTGGATGCCGAACTCAACCGTTACCTGCATTACGTCGAAATCTTGTTTCAAAAAACCCTTTACCGGCAGTGTTCACGTGTCCTCTCCAGCGCCTCAAAAATCGCTATTAAGCATGAGAAGTTTCCCATCCTTATTCAAATTCTCGATTGGGAAAAGAAGTTGATTGAAGTTAGGAGTCACGAAGAGTCTCCAACACTGAGCTACGACCCGGACAAGATCATACAAATACTTTCCAGGCAAAGTAAAATCTGGGACTTGAAGAGTCAATTCTTCGCACTCCTTTTCCGAACAGGGCAAGCCAGGAGTGAAGAGTCTGCAAAAGAGAGTCTTGAGCTGCTGGAAGAACTTTTGAAATTTAGAAACGAGGCAAATGATTTTGAATCAAACTACCTGATAAATCATACAGAAAGTGCGATACACTATCATACCGGTGATTATGAAAGCTGCCTAGCTGCTCTCATTTTGAACTATGAATTAGTCGGAGAGCATCTTGAAATAGTAAGGGGAAGGCCTATTCTATATCATTCTCTTTTAACGAATCTGATTTTCGTATCATCGAAAGTGAAGGATTTTGCCAATTCTCGTCGCTTTCTGGAAGAGAGTAGAAACTTGCCTTCAAAACTTAAGATCAAGTCTACCGAGTACATTGAATACCGCATCTTCACGGATAGTTATGGATTAGAGTTAGCCATTTGCAACCATACAGGAAATCGAGAACGCGGGAAAATACTGCTGGAAATCTTACCTGAGAAAATTCTTGAGTGGAGCATGATGATGGGGGAGGCAAAACGAGCGTCTTTCTACCATGGATTGTCCGTATTGGCATTCACCTTAGGTGATTCGAAAGAAGCGCTGAGGTGGAATAATGAGTTGCTCAACACCACAAGTATCAGAAAGGCAGAAGATAGCTATTGTTTTGGTCAGATCTTTCATGCAGTTCTGCATTTCGAACTAGAGCACTATGAGCTTTTGCCGAATATTTTGAAAAGCCTGGAACGTTATCTGGAGACAAGAGATCGGAAGTACAAGTTTGAACAGCACTTCATAGAGCTGATGAAAAGACTATCCACTTCTGAGAAAATAAACTACAGTCTGGTATTTGAAACCTTTAAAGCCAAGATTGACTTATTAAGGGAGAAGGATTACGAAAAAATCGTTTTCGATTATTTTGATTTCTCAGCCTGGGCGGAAAGCCATATCAAGGCAAAACCCCTGGAGGAGATTTTATCAAATCAACTAGAAAGTGTAAAACTATTCTGACCGATCATGACGAAATGCATCCCAGCCTTGGGCTGTTAGTTCTATCGCTGATCCATCTCGGGTGACAAGCATTGGCGATCCATCGTCATTCATATGCCCGATGAAAGTGAAATTTGGATTCCCTTTGACCTTGTCAAAGTCAGATTGCTTAATGGTGAATAAAAGTTCGTAGTCCTCACCCCCATTTAATGCGCAGGTGGTTGCATCCAAGTGAAAATCTTCAGCAGCAGTCATCACCGTGGGATCAATCGGTATTTTTTCGCCATAAATTGAGCATCCCAATCCTGATGCTTTACAAATGTGAAGCAATTCCGAAGCTAGGCCATCAGAGATGTCAATCATCGAGGTTGGAACAACTCCCAACTGATCGAGCAACTCAATCACATCCTTTCTGGCTTCAGGTTTCAATTGTCGTTCCAAGATATAATCGTTCCCTTCCAAATCAGGTTGGATGTTCGGATTTGACTCAAATACTGCTTTTTCTCTTTCTAATACTTGAAGCCCCATATAGGCCGCTCCCAAATCTCCGGTCACTACAATTATTTCTTTGTCTTTAGCTCCACTCCTGTATGAAACCTTATTCGCAGCAGTTGTGCCGATTACAGTAATACTGATGACCAATCCGGAGTTGGAACTTACCGTATCTCCTCCTATTAAATCAACTCCATAATTCTCACATGCAAGCAGAATACCCGCATAAAGCTCATCTACTGCCTCTAGGGAAAACCGATTACTCAATCCCAGGTTGACCGTAATTTGTTCAACGTTTCCATTCATTGCATAGATATCGGAAAAGTTGACAATTGCGGCTTTATAGCCAAGGTGCTTAAGCGGAGAATAGCTCAAATCAAAGTGTACTCCTTCCATTAACATGTCTGAGGAAACCAACTTAACCTTGTCCCCTGCTTGAATGACCGCAGCGTCGTCACCAATGCCCTTGATTGTTGAATCCAGCTTTGGTTTAGCTGCATTTTCAATCCTATCGATAAGACCAAATTCGCCGAGTTCCTCGAGTTCAGTGCGCTTCATAAATGTGCATTTTCGGAGGTGCAAAGATAGCTCCTCTATTAGGTTATAAGGAATTATCAATGAGCCAATCGACAAAGGGGATTTAGATCGTTTGTTTTCAAGGCTCTTCTTAGGTATTTTTGCAGTCTCAAATGGTTTATTTAAATTAAATCTAAATAAGCTGAAAAAAGGTCAACATTTGGCCTAAAACACTGTTACTGAATTGAACTTGAATCTATGATAAAAGTTAGAGATAGCGCTAGAAACGAGGTTATTCGATTGATTGAAGAATCAGAAAAAGGAGAGGGTTCTTTTATCCGTGTTGGAGTTGAAGGCGGAGGTTGTAGTGGTCTGATGTACAATCTGGACTTTGACAACGAAATGAAAGAAGGAGATAAGGTGTTCGAAGACAATGGGATAAAGATTGTCGTTGACAAGAAAAGTTACTTGTACCTGATCGGGACAGAATTGGATTATGCAGGAGGATTGAATGGAAAAGGGTTCTCATTTATCAATCCAAATGCAAACAGAACCTGTGGATGCGGAGAGAGTTTCTCCATCTAATGAGACAAATATGGCAGCAGACGAAAATCAAATACTCGAAGAGGTTACAAAAACCCCCTACAAGTATGGTTTTACGACCAACATTGAGTCAGACAAAGCCCCTAAAGGGATAAATGAAGATATTATCAGGTTTATATCTGCTAAAAAGAATGAACCTGAATGGCTATTGGAGTTTCGGTTAGAGGCTTTCCGCAAATGGGAACAAATGACCGAGCCTGAGTGGGCGCACGTGCAATACCCTAAACCTGATTTTCAAAGCATTCACTATTATGCTGCCCCACAGCCAAAAAAGAAATTAGACAGCCTGGACGAGGTTGATCCCGAGCTTTTGGACACATTCAACAAGCTGGGTATTTCTATTGATGAGCAGAAAAGGTTAACGGGCGTGGCCGTGGATGTTGTAATGGATAGCGTATCTGTGGCGACAACCTTTAAAGAAAAATTGGCTGAATTAGGAATCATTTTCTGTTCGTTCAGTGAGGCGGTGCAAAACCACCCTGATTTAGTTCGAAAGTACATGGGTTCCGTGGTTCCTAAATCGGATAATTTTTATGCCGCTCTAAATAGCGCCGTGTTCACCGATGGATCCTTTGCCTACATTCCTCCAGGAGTTAGATGTCCTATGGAATTATCGACTTACTTTAGGATCAATGAGGCCAATACAGGTCAGTTCGAACGAACTTTGGTCGTTGCAGATAAAGGGAGTTATGTGAGTTATCTTGAAGGATGCACAGCTCCAATGCGTGACGAGAATCAGTTACATGCCGCGGTTGTTGAATTAATAGCACTCGATGATGCGGAGATTAAGTACTCCACTGTCCAAAACTGGTATCCGGGTGATGAAGAAGGAAAAGGCGGTATTTACAACTTCGTAACCAAGAGAGGACTTTGCGAGACAAATTCTAAGATTTCGTGGACCCAAGTTGAAACCGGCTCGGCGGTTACTTGGAAGTATCCTTCTTGTGTTTTGAAAGGAGATAATTCAGTTGGTGAATTCTATTCGGTGGCGGTTACGAACAACTTCCAACAAGCCGATACGGGAACCAAGATGATCCACATTGGTAAGAACACGAAAAGTACCATCATTTCTAAGGGTATATCCGCAGGAAAATCAAATAATTCTTACCGCGGTTTGGTGAAGATCAATAAGTCAGCAGAAAACGCGAGAAACTTCTCTCAATGCGACTCTCTTTTAATGGGAGATCGATGCGGTGCACACACGTTTCCTTATATCGAAACTTCAAACAGCACGGCGAAAGTTGAACATGAAGCGACTACTTCAAAAATTGGAGAAGATCAAATTTTCTACTGTTTACAAAGAGGTATCAGTGAGGAAAAAGCGATCAGTCTTATTGTCAATGGATATGCCAAAGATGTCTTGAATAAACTTCCAATGGAATTTGCCGTGGAAGCTCAAAAATTGCTTGCCATTTCTCTCGAAGGAAGCGTGGGCTAATAATAAACTCAGAATCAAATAGAAGATAATGCTCAAGATAAATAATCTACATGCCTCAGTTGAAGACAAAGGCATACTCAAAGGACTCTCACTTGAAGTAAAGCCAGGTGAAGTTCATGCCATTATGGGTCCTAACGGATCGGGCAAAAGCACCTTAGCTTCTGTACTAGCTGGAAATGATGCATTCGAGGTGACCGATGGTGAAGTGGACTTTCTAGGACAAGACCTGTTGGAAATGGAAGCCGATGAGCGCTCTCATGCGGGTCTCTTTCTCGCTTTCCAATATCCCGTGGAAATTCCTGGTGTCAGTAATATCAATTTCCTCCGCGCCGCCCTTAACGAACGAAGAGAGGCCTTGGGTGAAGAGCCTATTTCGGCAAAGGAATTCCTCAAAATGGTGAAAGAAAAATCTGCTTTGGTAGAATTGGATAATAAACTGACAAACCGATCTGTGAATGAAGGTTTTTCCGGAGGCGAAAAGAAGAGAAATGAGATTTTCCAAATGGCCATGCTCGAACCAAAATTGGCTATCCTCGATGAAACCGACAGCGGATTGGACATCGATGCCCTCAGGATTGTGGCTAACGGCGTAAACAAGTTGAGAAATGAAAACAGATCATTTGTGGTCGTAACCCATTACCAGAGACTTCTTGATTACATCGTACCCGATTTTGTACATGTCCTTTTCGATGGGAAAATCGTGAAAACGGGAACGAAAGAATTGGCCCTAGAGCTTGAGGAGAAAGGCTATGACTGGATTAAGAAAGAACAAGGAGCTGTAACCGTTTAAGTATGGAAGTTACTCATACACCAACCAAAGAGGAGAAATTCCTTGACTCCATCTGCGATTCATACAAGAATATTGTTTCGTCTGCCTTGCCCGATGAGGTGTTGAATCGATTTTCGGACTTGAAATTTCCGACAAGCAAAACGGAATTTTACAAGTACACGAGAACAGGACAAATCTCAAATAAGGAGTGGCGGTTCGGATCTGACGAACAGATTCCATTTCCTAGTGGTCTGCCAGATGCGAAATACCGAATGGTTTTTAACAATGGTTTTTTCGATGAGGAAAGATCCTTGCTTCCTCAGGGAGATGGCATTACCATAAAAGTTTTGACCCCTTCGGAAGTTCTTAAGCAAATTGACGCCGAGGATATTTTTTCGGCACTCAATCAGTCCTTCCCTCAAGAAGGATACTCCATTCATATTGGCAAAAACAAAGTATTAGAAGATGCCCTTCAAGTGGTTTTCCTCTATTCAGGTGACTTAACATTTGCGCAACCAAGATCTGTAATTGATGTTGAGAATAACGGACAGGTAACTATTGAGGAATTTCATTTTCACGAGACTGAGAGTAGAGTTTTTGCTAATGTGAGCAATCATTTTAATGTTGCTGATGGAGGCCATTTGAAATTGGATATCATCCAAAACGGGTCTGAAGCAGGTTTTCACTTCCACGAAATATTCTGCAACCAATTTGGAAACAGCACCTACGCCCAGAACACATTTACACTTAGGGGAAACTGGACACGGAATAATTCCTGGGTGTATCTCAAAGGAGAAAATGGTGAGAGCCATGTGAACGGGTTCTATATTCCCAATGGGAAAGAACATGTTGACAATCATACCATAATTGATCATGAAGTGGCCCATTGCGAATCGAATGAGTTATACAGAGGAGTGCTTTTAGATAAATCTACCGGTGTTTTCAACGGTAAAGTATTCGTTCGTCAAGACGCGCAAAAAACCAATGCATTTCAAAGCAACGGCAACATAATCGTTCACGATACGGCAACGATGAATTCCAAGCCTGAATTGGAGATATACGCCGACGACGTAAAATGTAGTCACGGAAGTACAACGGGCCAGCTCGACGAAAGTGCCATGTTTTACTTAATGGCAAGAGGTCTTTCTCGGGATAGCGCAAGAAAGATGTTGATCGGAGCATTTGCCGAAGATGTGTTAGCAGAATTAAACAATGAGCATCTAAGAGGTATTATCGAAGATACTATTCACCAAAAATTAGACTAGAATGTCGGGGGTTTCAGTGAAAGAAGTTGTTGGAATGAGTCAGAAGGATTTTATCAATGAGTTTCCCATTTTAAAAAGGGAGGTCAATGGTAAGCCATTAGTATATCTTGATAATGCAGCATCATCTCAGAAACCAATTCACGTTTTAAAGGCGATTGAACATTACTATTTCAATGAGCACAGCAATGTGCACCGAGGAGTTCATTACCTGAGTCAACTGGCCACGGATCGATACGAGGCGGCACGGAGAAGAATGAAGGAATTCGTGAATGCGAAATCAGAGAAGGAAATCATCTTCACCAAAGGGTGCACAGATGGTATAAACTTAGTGGCTTCTGCTTTTTCCAAGAAACACTTGCAGCCCGGAGACGAGGTTTTGATAACTGAAATGGAGCACCACTCGAACATCGTGCCTTGGCAAATGGCTTGCGATGACAAAGGCGCGAAGCTCGTGGTTGCTAAGGTCAATGAAGACGGATCTTTAAATGTTGAAGATTTCAAGTCGAAGCTTTCCCCTAAAACCAAAATTGTCTCAATCGTCCAGATATCGAACGCATTGGGGACTATCAACCCAGTAAACACGTTAGTAGAGGCAGCAAAGAAATACGGAGCATATTGTCTGATAGACGGCGCTCAGGCCGCACCTCACGTGAAAATCGATGTTCAAGAAATAGGTTGTGACTTTTACGTTTTTTCAGGTCATAAAATGTACGGCCCGACAGGTTCGGGAATCCTTTTTGGCAAACAAGAGGTTATGGAGGATTTACCGCCCTATCAAGGTGGAGGTGAGATGATCAGCACCGTTACTTTTGAGAAAACGACATACAACGAACTCCCGTTTAAGTATGAAGCGGGGACTCCTGATATGGCGAGCGCCATAGGTTTAGCTGCGGCAGCAGACTTCATGGAGGCATTTGGAATTGACCGAATTGCCGAAATAGAGAATAGCTTGCTCAACTATGCACATGAGCGCCTGACTGAAATTGAAGGGTTGCGCATCATTGGTACCGCACCCGAAAAAGCTTCGGTCGTTTCGTTCATTGTAGAAGGAACGCACCCATCAGATATTGGAGCCATTATTGATAAAATGGGAATTGCTGTGAGAACGGGTCACCATTGCACTCAACCCTTGATGGATAAATTCGGTCTTCCAGGCACATGCCGTGCATCTTTCGCAGCCTATAATACCAAAGAAGAGATTGATGCCTTAACCGCAGGGGTTAAGCGTGCAGTAAATATGCTGAGATGATGACCGAAAGCATTCAAGAAAGAGAAGAAGAAATCATCGATGAATTCTCCATGTTTCCCGATTGGATGGAGAAGTACGAGCATTTAATTGAGCTTGGGAAGACCTTACCGGTAATCGCAGAAGAGCACCGAAAGGATGAAAACTTGATTAAAGGTTGCCAATCAAGGGTATGGCTTCATGCCGATATGGATAACGATCGCGTTCACTACACGGCAGACAGCGACGCTTTGATCACAAAAGGTATTATTGCTCTGATGATTCGGGTATTGGATAATCAACCCCCAAAGGATATCGTAGCAGCAGATTTGGGTTTTATCGACCAAATTGGCTTAAAAGAACACCTCTCTCCCACTCGTTCCAACGGGTTGGTATCCATGGTCAAACAAATGAAGTTTTACGCTCTTGCTCATCAGGCAAAAGGCTAAGGAAATGGAAAAACGAAACCTCGAAGACATAATCATCACCGTTCTCAAGACGATCTACGATCCGGAGATTCCTGTGGATATTTATGAATTGGGTTTGATCTATGGTATTGATATCAACGATGACTTTGAGGTAGACATTTCCATGACTTTGACCTCCCCTTCTTGTCCCGTTGCAGAATCTTTACCTGCTGAGGTTGAAGAAAAAGTAAGGGGTATTGAGGGAGTCGAAAAAGCAAAAGTTGAAATCACCTTTGATCCCCCGTGGGACAAGGACATGATGAGTGAAGAAGCACAACTTGAATTAGGTTTTCTGTGATGTCTGAAATGCCGATCTACCTATAGAAAACAAAGTTGCGAAGAGCGGATTGCAAGTCATAGAAATGGATCAATTCGTTCCTGAAAAAGGCTTGATCACAATCGATTTGAAGGATCAACTCTGGCAAGGTTTGGCTCTTCGAGAAAAGGATTTTAGGACATTCGTTAAAGAGCACGATTGGAGCCGATACTCAGACTCCGCAGTGGCCGTATTTTGCTCAGCTGACGCCATAATACCACATTGGGCATACATGCTAGTGGCAACTAATCTGAAAGCCCACACCGATGAAGTATACTTTGCTAACCCTGAAGAAGCAGAAGAAATCCGAGTAAAATCGGCAATAGACTCATTTGATCTTTCTGCTTTTGAAGATGCCAAAGTGATTGTTAAAGGATGTGGTGAAGGAAATCTGAGCTATCGAGCATATGGGCATATTGCAAATCGACTTGCCCCTATGGTTTCATCATTGATGTTCGGTGAGCCCTGTAGTACTGTTCCGGTGTACAAGAGGCCAAGAAAAAAGTAGACTGATCAAAGAGGAAGATAAGTCCGGTCAGTTTATGCTCACTTCATTGAAATAGGCACCCAAAATTTCTTTTGCTTTCTCCAGTTCTTCTTCCGTATTAGGACGGGCATCGCCCAGTTTATATTCCCATCCCAACGCTTCCCATTTATGAACTCCTAGTTTGTGGTAGGGCTGTATCTCTAGTTTCTCAATAGTCTTGTAATCCTTGAAATACTCCCCCATTGAATTCAACAATTCTATTGAATCGGTGACGCCTGGAATTAGTACATACCTCAACCACATGGGCTTTCCTGATTCCTCACGGTATTTAGCAAAGTTGAAAGTAGTCTGATGGTTTTTCATGCCTGTGATGAATTCATACCCCTCCTCGGTCATGTGTTTTATGTCAAGCATGACCAAGTCAGTAAATTCATCTACCAACACCTCGGCGAAATGATTCAGTATCCTCCCGTTGGTATCAAGTGCGATGTTTATTCCTTCTGATTTCAGCTTCTTGAATAAAGGAATCAGTCTTTTGGATTGCAAAAGAGGCTCACCCCCTGAAAATGTTACACCTCCCTTTCCACCGAAATAAGGCCTGGCTTTTACTATAACTTCGAATAGTTCATCTACCGAATAGGGCTTGCCGCCTTCCATAGAGATGGTATCCGGGTTATGGCAGTAAATGCACTTCAATTTACACCCCTGTAAAAAAACAACACACCTTACACCCGGACCATCGTGGGTGCCGAATGTTTCAATTGAATGAACGTTAATCGCTGAAGATTCTTCCATTCTGGAAGGGTAAAAAAAGCACCCGAAGGAGTCTCCGGGTGCTCTTGAATTTAGGATTACATGGAATCATGGAAGGATCTTGAAATTACCTCCAATTGTTGCTCTTTAGTTAATCGTACGAAATTGACTGCGTAGCCCGACACTCGAATTGTTAGCTGAGGATACTCTTCAGGACGTTCCATTGCGTCTAAGAGTGTTTCCTTATCAAGCACATTCACATTGATATGATGGGCGTCATTGTGAAAATAACCATCTAGTATCGACACCAAATTTTCCACTCTTGATTCTAAGTCAGGTCCTAGGGATTTTGGAATGATCGAGAAGGTATTGGATATTCCATCTTGGGCATCTTCGTAGTTGATCTTAGCAACAGAATTCAAAGATGCCAAGGCTCCATTCTCGTCGCGACCGTGCATTGGGTTGGCTCCGGGGGCAAAGGGAACGCCCAAAGGTCGACCATCAGGAGTAGCACCTGTTTTCTTTCCATAAACCACGTTTGAGGTAATGGTTAGAACCGATAGCGTCGGCTCGGCATTCTTATAAGCGGTAAATCGCTTGAGTTCATTATTGAAGTCTGCCACAGCTTTTGTAGCTAAAGCGTCTACCCTGTCATCATCATTGCCATATTTCGGAAAGTGCCCTTCAATCTCAAAATCAACCGTAAGGCCATCGCTATTTCTGATCGGTTTAACCCGCGCGTACTTAATTGCTGATAAGCTATCGGCGACAATTGAAAGACCCGCAATACCATAAGCGATATTTATTCTTGGATTGGTATCAATCAGCGCCATCTGGGCTTTTTCGTAGTAGTACTTGTCGTGCATGTAGTGAATGATGTTCATGGTATCACTATACACGCGAGCAATTTCCCTCATAGCCACTTTAAAGTACCTCATGACCAAATCGTAATCGAGAAACTCTCCTTCATATTCGGGAATTCCATCTATGACCTTGGTGCCTGTCAGTTCGCAACGCCCGCCGTTTAAAGCCAGAAGCAGCGTCTTCGCCAGGTTGGTTCTGGCTCCAAAGAACTGAATGGACTTACCCAAGTCCTGATGAGAAACACAGCAGGCAATTCCATAGTCATCCGAACCTCGACTTCTTCGCATTAAGGAATCATTCTCAAATTGAAGTGAAGAAGTTTCAATGGCCACTCTGGAGCAGTACTTCTTAAAATTATCGGGCAGGTTATCCGACCATAGAACCGTCATGTTGGGTTCAGGAGAAGGTCCCAGATTGTATAGAGTATTCAAAAAGCGGAACGACGTCTTCGTTACTTTGGTTCGACCATCAGAGAACATCCCGCCAATTGCTTCCGTCACCCAAGTAGGGTCGCCCGCAAAGATTTCGTCATATGCAGCCATTCGCAAGTGGCGCACAACTCTAAGTTTCATAACGAACTGATCAATGTACTCTTGTGCCTCTGTTTCTGTAATGACTCCTTCTTGTAAGTCTTGCTCTATGAAAATATCGAGGAAAGTAGACACATTACCCAGAGACATTGCGGCACCGTCTTGTTCCTTAACGGCCGCCAAGTAGGCCATATAAGTCCATTGAATTGCCTCTCTGGCATTCTTGGCGGGTCTTGACAAGTCCAAATTGTATTTCTCACCAAGAACTTTCATCGCCTTCATTGCTTTGATCTGCTCAGAAACCTCTTCGCGCAAGCGAATGACCTCATCACTCATTGGTCCTTCGATAGTCTCTAGATCTCGTCGCTTTTGGTCAATTAAGTAATCCAGACCATAAAGCGCAATTCGTCGATAATCTCCGATTATTCGCCCCCGCGCATAATTATCAGGTAACCCGGTGAGAATTCCCAACGAACGGTATTTTTTGATCTCATCGGTGTAGGCATCAAAAACACCATCATTGTGAGTTTTCACATACTTGGAAAACAATTCAGCCAGTTTCGGATTAGCCTCCAGGCCATGTTCTGCTAAAGCTTGTTGAACAACCTTAAATCCTCCATAAGGCTTCATGGTTCGCTTCAATAGCTCATCTGTTTGGAGTCCGACAATTAACTCATCCTTCTTGCTTATGTATCCGGGTTCAAATGCATCAATTGTTGAAACCGTATCAACATCGATACTTCGAACGCCATTTTTTGCTCGTTCTTCGGCCATCGCCGATTTGCATATCTCCCAAAGAGCTTCGGTCCTTTTTGAAGGTCCAACCAGAAAATCTTCGGTTCCATAATAGGGAGTGACATTCTTCAGAACGAACTCCCTTACATCAACACCCTTGATGCGCGGCACGTCGATTAATTCCATTACTTCCATGGTGAAATAATTTTAAGGTTCAATCCTAAAATTCCGATACAAAATTAACGGAGAACCAAGGAATTATGGAATGACTTTTGTCAGTTTTGGTAGGCTAAAAAAGACGGGCGCTACCCAAAGAATACTATAGATTCAGCGAATGATCAACTTATTCGAATGAAGGTCTACTTAAAGCCGCTTAAAAGAATCTCGTTAGACTAGTATGCCCTTTCGTTTTTACCCTCGTAGTAGTTGATGAAAGCACGATTTACTACTCGGTTTCCTCCATCTGTTGGATAATCTCCTGAGAAATACCAATCCCCTAAGTTATTTGGACAAGCCTCATGCAAACCCGAAAGTTCCTGAAAGAGAATTTCAACCTCACATTCAACTTCAGGTGGAGTTAAGAGCCTTGATATCTCAGCCGAAACTTCGTCATATGTGAATGGGGCGTATATCTCCTGAACGTAATTCTGAACTTCAGACTTGTGTAGGTTAGCTTGATTTTTGCATTTCTCGTAAACCTCATCAATGATTTTTTCCTGACCCGTTTTTTTCAAAAGACTAATTGCCGCTTGAAAAGCGATGAAGTCCCCCAATTTCGCCATGTCAATTCCATAACAATCAGGGTATCTAATTTGAGGCGCACTAGAGACAACTACTATCTTCTTCGGCTCTAATCGATTCAAGATGCGAATGATGCTTTGTCGTAATGTTGTGCCTCGCACAATGCTGTCATCTATTACTACCAAATTGTCCACTCCAGCGCGGACAGCCCCATAAGTCACATCATAAACATGAGCTACCATATCATCGCGTGACTCATCTTGGGTAATAAACGTCCTCAGTTTCGCGTCCTTCACGGCGATTTTCTCCATTCTCGGTTTCATGGTTAGAATACGCTCCAATTCTTCAGGAGTAATTCCTGTACCCTTCTCGAGAATAAGCTCTTTCTTTCTTGTGTTTAGATTGTCCTCCAAACCCTTCATCATTCCATAAAAAGCCACTTCAGCCGTATTCGGAATGAAACTGAAAACCGTATTTTCCAAGTCGCGATCGACGCTCTCGACAACTCTTGGCACCAGCGATTTCCCCAAAGCCAATCGTTCCTGATAAATATCTTGATCACTTCCTCTTGAAAAATAAATTCGTTCAAAAGAACAAGCCTTTCTCTCACCTGGCTCTCTTACTTGGGCTATGCTGGTATCTCCATCTTGCTTAATAATTATTGCATGGCCCGGAGGTAGTTCTTTTACATCGCCAACTTTGAGGTTGAAGGCGGTTTGGATCACAGGACGCTCGGAAGCGACCACTACTATTTCGTCGTCTTCATGGTAAAATGCCGGCCTGATTCCATTGGGATCTCTCAACACGAACGCATCGCCGTGGCCCAACAATCCCGCCATTGCGTAACCCCCATCCCAATCCTCAGCTGATTTTGTCAATATCTCCGCCAAATCAAGGTTTTCGATGATCTTCTCGGTAATATCCTTTTTCGTGTACCCCAGTGATTTCCAATGTTCAACAATCTGATCATTCGCTACATCGAGGTAATGACCAATTTTTTCCATCACCGTTACGGTATCAGACTTCTCCTTGGGGTGTTGACCTATTTCTACAAGAAGATTAAATAGTTCGTCAACGTTGGTCAAGTTGAAATTTCCAGCAACTACGAGGTTTCTAGTCTTCCAATTATTCTGACGCAAAAACGGATGACAGCTTTCGATACTATTCTTTCCGAAGGTCCCGTAGCGCACATGACCAAGAAATAACTCCCCCGTAAAACCTTCATTCATCTTAAGCCAGTCCACATCAGAAAGCTTCTCAGGGTCTCGTTCATCTAAATCCTGAAATCTTTTATTGATGTGATCAAAACACTCTTGAATGGGTCGCTGTCCGTTGGATCGAACTCGACTTATAAAACGAGTGCCCGGGGGCATATCTAGCTTAATATTGGCTACTCCTGCTCCGTCTTGGCCGCGATTGTGCTGCTTCTCCATGAGAAGGTACAGCTTATTAAGACCGTAAAAGGAAGTGCCGTATTTTTCACGGTAAAAAGACAGAGGATTCTTGAGCCTGAGAAGTGCAATTCCGCACTCGTGTTTGATGGGATCGCTCATGACAAATTTGAAAGTGCAAATTTAGCGTAAACCTTCTTGTGATTAAAGTGTCATCAGTTATCATTAAATAGGTTTTGCCAATATCCGACAGAACATAAGAATGGTCGTCAACCATTTAGGTAAACAAACGTCAATATTGTATACTTTAACACCATGTCTGCAGGCCAATTAAAATCCCTTATAGCGGCTTTTTTTATTGGTATTCCATCCTTGATTCAAGCGATGGGGCAGGGACGTTTTACCGAAAATCTTGGTCAGTGGAATGAGGCCGTACACTTTAAAATAGGTCTAAGCGGTGGTTTTGCCTATCTGGATGAACGAGGACTCACAATCCATCAAATGGAAGAAGGGTTTCTAGACAAATTACACGAGTATTATCGGGGCAAGAAAGATGTCACCTCGGCATCCTCACATGTTGTAAGATTCTCTTTTCAAGGAGCGGATCTCAGTCGATACGAAGGAAAGTATCAGCAAAAAGGGTTAGAGAATTACTTCCTTGGAACGAACCGAGAACAGCATATTGTGGGGGTTCGATCCTTTGATGAGGTCAATTTCAAGTCTGTTTACACTTCCATCGATCTTCGTTATAATCATCAAAACGGAAATTTGAAATACGAGTTCATCGTGAAGAAGGGAGGCGATCCGAATGACATCCAAATTGATATCAATCACGCTGAATCTGTGTTTCTTCGAGATGGCAATCTTATCATTAAGAATTCGGTAGGAGAATTAATCGAACATGAGCCCTTTGCCTATCAAATTGGACCTAACCATCGAATCGAAAAAGTGGCCTGTAAGTATGTCCTCTCCGGCAATCGTGTTACATACTATTTCGAAGATGGATATGACAATGAAAAAGACTTGATTATCGATCCTGAGATTGCTTTTTCCACTTATATAGGAGCCTCATCTGATAACTTTGGGTTTACCGCCAGTTATGACAATGATGGAAACCTTTATGGAGGTGCAATAGTCTTTGGACAGATATACCCAACGACCGACGGCGCCTATCAGGTGAACTTCGATGGCGGAACCATAGATTGCGGAATCACGAAATTCTCGCCTGATGGAACTGACCTCATCTATAGCACTTTCTTAGGAGGATTATCAAGTGAGGCTCCCCATTCTCTCGTGGTGAATAATGAAGGCGAATTATATATCCTTGGAACCACGGGATCTATTGACTTTCCTACTACCATAGATGCTTTTCAACCAAATTTTGCGGGTGGAAACCCCATTGCCGGTTTGGGTTTTAGCTACACCGAAGGATGTGACATTTTTGTGGCCAAGCTCAACTCTGAAGGAAATGAGCTGTTGGCTTCAACATTTATCGGAGGAAATGAAAACGATGGTATCGGAGTTCAAGATGATTTGGACTTTAATTATGGAGATATTTTCAGAGGCGAAATTATCGTTTCTGACAACGGTGATGTCATGCTGGCATCTGTTAGTGAATCATTGGATTTTCCGCTGATAAACGGTTTCTCCAGCTCGATGAACGGATCTTCCAACGGGGTCATAATAAGATTAAATGCCTCTTTAACAGATATGATTTGGTCTGCCTCTACAGGTGGAAATTTGCCCGAAGCAGCATATGGTCTGCAAATGGCTCCGGATGGGTCCGTATATGTAACGGGAGGAACAACTTCTTCAGGGCTTGCAGGCTCCGAAAATGGAGCAAATTCAGATTATTCAGGAAACGTTGATGGATACTTGATGCACATTTCCGGAGATGGAGCAACTATTTTGGCGAGCACATATATAGGGACAACTGAATTTGACCAGACTTACTTTGTTCAAATTGACAGTAATGGGGAGGTGTATGTGATCGGACAATCCCTGGGAGATATTGAAGTCAGTGATGGTGTATACTTCAATGCGGGCGGAAGGCAATTCATACAGAAGTTCAATGCCGACTTAAGTACATTGCAATGGGGAACTAGAATCGGAAGCAATAATGGTCTGATTAATTTCTCTCCATCGGCATTCTTGGTTACTCAATGCAACGACATTTACGTTTCGGGATGGGGCGGTACGGTAAATGAATTTGGCGAGGCCGGTGGAAACACTTTTGGACTTCCGATAACTGATGATGCCTTTCAAAGTACTACGGATGGGAGTGACTTCTATTTGCTGGTATTGGAAGAGGATGCTCAAGACATTGTTTACGCCACCTACTTTGGAGGTTCAACTAGCACCGAACACGTCGATGGAGGAACCAGTCGTTTTGATAAAGATGGAACGGTCTATCAAGCTGTTTGCGCCGGTTGCGGTGGTTTGGATGATTTTCCCACTCAGCCAGGGGTATGGTCGCAAAACAACCTCTCGACTAACTGTAATCTCGGTGTATTCACATTTAGGCTCAGCAGTGTTTCAGCTTTGGCAGCAGTTGATTCTGCACCGG
>CAZWQX010000049.1:0-24006 GCA_964635965.1 uncultured Cryomorphaceae bacterium | reverse complement strand
ACCCGCGACCCCGACCTTGGCAAGGTCGTGCTCTACCAGCTGAGCTACTCTCGCAGAGGGACGCAAAATTAAGGATAAATTCCTTTCGGCAAAAGATTTTTAATTACCCGTGATTTTTTTGATCTCATTCAATTTCATGAGGGCCTCAACAGGTGTCAAAGAATTTATATCGATTGAAACGATTTCATCGCGAACCTGCTGTAAAACAGGATCATCAAGCTGAAAAATGCTTAGCTGCATTTTGTCTTTCGTACTTGAATCAATCGACTTCTTGGGTTGAAGAGCGTCCGCAGAATGCGATTTTTCCAATCCCGAAAGGATGGTTTTAGCCCTATTGAGAAGAGATTGAGGCATCCCTGCCATTTGGGCAACATGAATTCCAAAACTATGTGCGCTTCCGCCTCTTTTCAGTTTGCGAAGGAAAATAATTTTGTCCTGATATTCTTTTACGCTCACATTGAAGTTCTTGATCCGAGAAAAAATCGCCTCCATCTCATTGAGCTCGTGGTAGTGGGTAGCAAAGAGAGTTTTTGCTCGACTCTCCTTATGCTCGTGGAGGTATTCGGCAATAGCCCATGCTATCGAAACCCCGTCATAAGTGCTTGTGCCCCTTCCAATCTCATCAAGTAATACAAGGCTTCTATCTGACAGATTATTCAGGATGCTGGCCGTTTCATTCATTTCAACCATGAAGGTTGATTCTCCCGAAGAAATATTATCACTTGCTCCGACTCTAGTGAAGATTTTATCTACAATTCCGATGGTCGCTTCAGAAGCAGGGACGTAAGAACCCATCTGGGCCATAAGCGTGATCAGAGCCGTTTGACGCAAAAGGGCCGATTTACCTGACATATTTGGCCCCGTTATCATCATTATCTGAGTCTCCTCATTGTTGAGTTGCACATCATTCGCTATATAGTCTTCGCCAATGGGAAGTTCTCGTTCAATAACGGGGTGTCGCCCATCTTTGATAATCAGATTTCGACCATCATTTACCACTGGTTTAGCGTAGCCAAAATCAGAAGCTGTTTCGGCAAAAGAGAGATAACAGTCAATCTCGGCAAGCCTGACTGCGTTCACTTGGATTGGGTCAACAAACGATCCAAGTTCCTCAACAAGTTCGTTATATAACTTAGTTTCCAGTGATAAAATTTTCTCCTCGGCCCCCAGAATTTTTTGCTCGTAAATCTTAAGCTCTTCGGTAATGTACCTTTCGGCATTAACTAAGGTTTGCTTTCGAACCCATTCCTCGGGAACCTTATCGCGATGTGTATTGCGAACTTCGAGGTAATAGCCAAATACATTGTTGAAGGCAATTTTCAGACTTGGAATACCGGTTCTTTCTGTTTCGCGCTGCTGAATGGTGAGGAGATAATCTTTACCGTTCGTTTTTACATTTCGTAACTCGTCTAACTCTTCATGCACTCCTGACGCGATCACATCTCCCTTATTGAGCTGTATAGGAGCTTCTTGATTAATCGAAGACACAATACGTTCGATGAGATTGGCACAAGGGTTCAATTGATCAGCTATTCGGACCAATGAGTCATTACCTGTGCCACTTAAAAGCTTCTTAATGGGTGCCGTGGCTTTGAGGGAGCGACCTAATTGCAAAATTTCTCTTGGATTGATTCTGCCTGTACTTAGCTTCCCAATTAATCTTTCAACGTCTCCAACTTCTTTGATCTCCCTCCTAACTGAGTCGGCAATGAGCGAATTTTGGATGAAATACTCAGTTGCATCCAAACGATTCTGTATCGCTGTCACAGATTTCAATGGGAGCATCAGCCAGCGCTTGATCAATCGGCTACCCATGGGAGATATTGTACGATCAAGAACGGTCAGAAGTGACCTTCCTCCTTCATTCATTGGACGTATCAGCTCCAAATTCCGAATAGTAAAACGATCTAGCCAAACGAAATCATCGCCGTCTATGCGTTTTAAGTTTCGAAGATGCCCCAATTTGTGATGATGGGTTTCGCTCAAATAATGCAGCGCGGCACCTGAAGCAATCACAGCCAACTGCATCTCTTCTATTCCGTAACCCTTTAATGAGGTTGTTTTGAAATGGTTAAGAAGTTTCTCTTCGGCAAACTCATCGGTGAATACCCAATCATCCAAACGAAACGTGTGAAACTTTCCTCCGAAAGAATTTAAAAAGTGCTTCTCGCAATTTCGTTGGAACAATACTTCACTCGGATTGAAGCTCTGAAGCAGTTTATCGACATATGAATAAGTGCCTTCCGTCGTAAGGAATTCACCAGTCGAAATGTCCAAGAAGCTCACTCCTGCCCTTTCCTTTTCGAAGTGGACTGCCGCCAAAAAATTATTCGACCTATGATCGAGTACCTGATCATTGTATGCGACACCCGGAGTGACAAGCTCTGTTACTCCTCGCTTAACGATGGTCTTGGTCATCTTTGGATCTTCCAATTGGTCACAAATAGCAACTCGAAAACCCGCTCGAACTAACTTGGGTAAGTAGGTATCTAAAGCATGATGAGGGAAGCCAGCCAATTCAACTTCAGCCGCAGCTCCATTTTTTCTTTTTGTAAGAACTATTCCCAAAACTTTGGATACCGAAATCGCATCCTTTCCGAAGGTCTCATAAAAATCGCCAACCCTAAACAGCAACAGGGCGTCAGGATACTTGGCTTTCACTCCGAGATATTGTTTCATCAACGGAGTTTCTTTTACCTTTTTTGGGGTGGCGGATTTTTTCTTTTGAGCGGTTGCCAAGGGCTGATTTTCTGCGATTCTCACGAAAATACCAATACCTTTCGGGCATTGAAACCATTGAATTCCCTAGTTTTCAAATCTTATGAACAAGAAAACACCCAATGAAGAACTCAACCGATTAAGCCCTGAGGAATTCAAATCAGCCGAGAAAACACCTCTAATCGTCGTTCTCGACAATGTTCGAAGCGCACAAAATGTTGGTTCCGTATTCAGAACAAGTGATGCATTTAAAATCGAAGCTATCTACCTCTGCGGCATAACGGCTACGCCGCCTTCTCGAGAGATTAATAAGACTGCATTGGGAGCAACTGAATCAGTCAAGTGGCATTATGCCCAATCTTCGGAGGAATGTATCAGTAGTTTAAGAAACGATGGGTGGATTTGCCTTGCTGTTGAACAAACCTCCCTTTCGGAAAAACTGGGGGTTTACCGGATTGCTCCTGACAAGAAATATGCAGTTGTTCTTGGTAACGAAGTGCATGGAGTTGAGCAAAACGTCATTGATCTCTGTGATGGGTCGTTGGAGATCACTCAATATGGGACCAAACATTCCCTAAACATTTCCGTATGCACTGGTATTGTGCTTTGGGAATTCTTTCAAGTGCTAAAGAGATGAATTCCCGATGTTTGATTTTTTTATCTTCGCTGTATAACCTATAGGTTGTGAAAAGGAAATATCTCGTTTTACTGACCCTTTTAGCGATGAGTCTTTCAACGACTTGTTTCTCTCAGTACTATGGGGGACAGGCAACTTATTGGAAGAACAAACGGCACAGTGTTGGCTTCGGCTTGGGAGCTTCATTTTTCCTGGGAGAACTAGGAGGAAGAGATCAAATAGGAAGCGATTTCGTCTACGATTTGGAATGGTCAAAAACCAGGCCTGCCCTGCAAGTAAACTACCGCTACCAAATGGGGAGCAGGTTTTTTGCCAAGGCCCAGTTCGCCTTCACCTATATTGCTGGAAATGATGCCTTGACTGAAGAGATATTTAGACGAAATCGAAACTTACACTTTAGGTCAAGTGTTTTTGAGTTATCGATAATGGGTGAATACGATGTTTTCAGCATAAACCCATCAAAAAACAATCGAGGCGCCAGAAGAAAATCTTTGCTTTCAATCGATTTTTACCTCAGTGCGGGTGTGGGAGTTACCAGGTTTAATCCTCAGGGCAATTTTGAAGGAGACTGGTACGATTTAAAGGAGCTCGGCACCGAAGGACAAATGCAAGATGACGGCCCTTCAGAGTATTCACTTTTCACACCTGTAATACCATTCGGGATGGGAGTTCGACTAGTCTTGACTGAAGAATGGACCGTCGGTTTTGAAGTAGTTCATCGCCTTACATTTACGGATTACATGGACGATGTGAGCACGGTATATTACGACAATGACATCATCAATGAAACCCAAGGTGAGCTAGCCGCATTTTTCGCAGATCCCAGTCTCGGCTATTTCGTTGATACAAACGGAGACCGTGTGCCCCTAAACTCAACTGAAACGGGCTTTCAGAGAGGTGATCCCGAAGACAACGATGCATATTTCTTTGCCGTTTTCAATGCTTATTACAAGATCCCTCAAAAGAGGTTTAGAAGAGGTAGGGGACGCGTTACTAAACGTAAACGACGTCGAGTAGTTTTCTAATAGGTTTCTTTTGAATCTCAATTTTTCCTTTCAATTTTAGCTCAACGTAAATAACGGGTACTCTCTGTCACGAACAATAGGGTAATGGCTGAAATGCACAAGAAACTCCTGTTTGTCGGATTATTATTGATCGCCATTCTACTGGGAGCATCCATCTTTATAAACAATCCGTTTATTTCTGCGGAAACGGCCATTACCAGAGGTAAAATCACAGACCTCAAATTCTATCATGTCATTGATAAAAGCGGCGGTCCGATAAAGATCTTTTATCAATATCAAGCGAACGGATCCAATTATGACGATTCTACTTACGTGTTCCGCAATGATCCAATTCCATATTCCGGCCAGGGAGTTGAAATAGAATATCTGGTTAATTATCCCGAAAGAAATAGAATAATTGACCGTTCTCCATAAATCTGAAAATGATCGTAATTCTGATTATTCAAGGGCATAGAATCAAAAAAGGCCGTCCAATAGGACGGCCTTAAGCTTTTGAGTGGTTTTCTGATTACTTGAAGTTGCGGAACTCCAGATCTTTATCAGCTTTTTCACTTAACGAGGCATCCATTCCTTTCGCCTTGTCAAGATTCGTTGTTACCATGTTTTCATCATTCATTCTTGCACCGATGATGGCTTTCAAGTAGTGGCCCATTGCCGTTGATGCATCCGCAGAACCGTCAAGAGTTTTCAATGCAGATTCAGTCTGGCCTGCAAGCACCTGTGCAAGAGCTTTGTTGAAAGTAGTGTATCCTTTCATATTCTGGATAGCTGAGTTGTAATCGCCATTCTGAATATCGATGATACCCATATTGTAATTCACTTCATCTCCAGCTCCCGCAGCCGCCTCAAGCATCTCCATTGCCTTGTTGCGATCTCCATTAAGACGCTCGACAATTGCCATATTATTCTTTACGATTGGGCTATCTTCTTTGCCCATTGCCATTTGAAATTTCTCAGAAGCGTTTGAGAGTTCATTCTTCTGAAGGTGAATTACCCCCATGTTGTTGTAAGCTCTGAAGTCGTCAGGGTACGTTCTCGACGTTGTCTCATAGATGGCAAATTGTTCATTCATGTCTTCCGTCAACGTTGCTGCGTATAGCATCTCTTCCATCGTTAAGGTGTCAGGATTCGCCGAACGAGCAAGAGCAATGATCTCTTCATCGCTTTTACCTACTATGTCATAATTCACAGTAATTTGAGAACGACGGAGCTCAGGAAGAATTGTTTCAGCGATCTCAGTGTAAGTTGCTGCCAAGTTTCTGATTTCCTCTTCTCTCTTGGTAACGTCAGAATACATCTCTAAAATTCGAAGAATCAATTCTTTGTCAGGAATGTCTGAAGCTTCCATTTTTTGCTTGAAACCAATCCAGTCCTCACCTTTAGGCATCAATTCAAAGAAAGTCTCGCCGTCGTATTCCATTTTGGCTTTTTTCATCAATGAGTTAACTGCCTTCTGGGCAGACTCCGCTCTTTCGCTAGCCAAATCCTCATTCAAACTAATCTCTCCTTCAGGTGATGCATAAGAGAGAATTTCGGCTGACTTGAATTGGTAATCTTCATTTGTACCGAACTCATTCAAGAAATCCTTAACCGCAGCAATATCCTCATCTCTTAATTCAGAAGGACGAACATATGAAGAGTTCACCAAGTAGTTTATAACCGCGTATGCCTGGTGAGAGGTAATTCTCTCAAAACGGTCAGGAGCGATAATTGGCATATCATCACTCATAACGAGATATGGAGTAGTAATCACACCATCAGCCAGTTTATATGGCTCAAACTCCTGCTCCTTATTGCCTTGCTTACCCAAGATGTTAAGCATCAATTCTGATGTTTCCATTTCAGGTGTGTACGCTACTCTATCAGAGTAACTGAAGTTCTTTCCTGTTTCGTAAGGAATAACCGTAGCATTACCTGCAGCATCCTCGCCTTGATATGAAGAGCTCTCGAACGGAGTAGAACCGCCTTCATAAGTAAGGGTTGGAGTCAGATCAACCATCGCTTTCTTGCTGAAATACTTTCCGGGGAATTTCCCGTTAATGTTTATTTCAACGCTGTCTCCTTGAACAATCAGTGGATTGGGGTTAAGATCGTACTCAATGGTTTCGGCATATTTCGCCATTTTTCCTAAACCACCGCAGGCAGCTAATGCCAATCCTGCAACAATCATCAAAGCCAAGAATCTGAAATTCGAATGCTTCATTCGTTTAAATTTTGAATAGGTCTTTATTTTCCTCTTTATTGGGTGCAAGTATACGTATTGTTTTTTACACAACGAAGGGATAACAGGCGATTTAGATCAATGATAAACAGCGTCAAATCAACTGATGATGAAGTCCTTTGGACCATCTCTTTTTGATATGTGAAACAATCTTTTCAAAAATGGAATCATCTTCGACAAAATCAACATTGGAAACGTCAAGAACCACAATGCTTAGATTGTCTGATTGTTTCCTCAAAAAGTCCAAATACTTGCCTTGAACCGTTTCCAAATAATCCTTGCTAATGCCTTGTTCATAGGACCGACCCCTATTATGGATGTTATCTAGTAACTTATTGGTATCAGCATATAGATAAACCAACAAATCAGGAGCAGGAACAGTCTTAAACATAATATCGAATACCCTTCTGAAGAGCTTTAATTCGTCTTGATTGAGATTGGAGGCGGCAAATATCAGGGACTTACTCAATAAATAATCCGACACGGTTAACGATGAAAAGAGGTTTCCTCCAAGGCCAACATTTGAAAGCTGATGATACCTTTCGGCCAAGAACGACATTTCTAATGTGAACGCATAACGGCGGGGATCATCATAAAACTTCGGTAAGAATTCGTTGTCTTCAAATTCTTCCAAGACCAAATCCGCATGGAAACGTTCAGCCAACTTTTTAGCTAAGGTCGTTTTACCTGCTCCTATGGTTCCTTCTATGGCTACGTAACTATGTTCCATTTCTCGAGAACCGCTATTTCCGATGCTTCCCCAAGTTCGGAAAGCAACTGCGTAATAGATTTGTTCAATTTTGGATGAATGGGAGTAACCGATAAGTCCAAGAGTGGCTTTAAGACAAAGTTCCGTAAGTGAAGCCTGGGGTGTGGAACCACCAATTCTTCCGTTTCAATTATCTGATCATCGTAAAACAAGATGTCGATATCAATCTCTCTTGCAGTGTATGGATCCCCTTCTTTCCTCTTTGCCTTAATCCTGCCCAAGTTGCTCTCAATAGAGAGTGTGATTTCATGTAGGTCTACAATGGAAAGAGAAGTTTTCATCATGCAAACGGCATTGAGATACTTCCGATTATCGTCATATCCCCATGAAGGGGTTTCATATACCCTCGATACTTCTTGAACAGAGCCAATCTCTCCTAGTTCTTTTATCGCATTTCGCAACTGAGTCGCTCGGTCACCTAAATTGGTGCCTAAACCCAGATAGACCAGATGAGACTGTTGATTCAAAATAACAGGGTGTTTTCCGTTAACATAAGGCTACGACCAGTCGTGTAAAAAGCGTGTGGTTCGGTATTGCCTCAACGTATTTTTGCACAAAGGAAATAAAAGAATGAAGCAATTTTTCAAATACATGTTCGCCAGTTTGCTGGGAACACTCATTTCGCTTTTTATTATCCTCTTTGTTGGGATAGTAATAATCTTGGGAATATTCTCTTCGGCATTCAGCGATTTAGATCAATCTCAAAAAGTAACCAAGGTTGAGGATGACTCAATCCTTCATATACGATTTGATCAACCCATTGTTGATCGCGGTCCTGAAGAGCAAGTCAATTTTAATTTCGGCAGCTTTCGTTCCCAAACCGCATTGGGATTGGATCAAATCATAGAGAATCTCGAAAAGGCAAAAGAGGATGATAAGATTAAAGGGATTTATCTGGAAGTAGATTTTATTCCTGCAGGAATGGCTACAACTAAGGAAATTCGAGACGCTTTGATTGACTTTAAGGAAAGTGGCAAATGGATAGTGAGCTATTCAGAAATCTTCTCCCAAAAAGCCACTTATTTGGCCTCTGTTGCAGACGAAGTTTATGTCTATCCTGAAGGGGCAATGGACTTCAGAGGGTTGAACGCTGAAGTTACTTTCTTCAAGCAGATGTTGGACAAACTTGAAATTGAGCCCCAAATCATCAGAGGGTCAAATAATAAGTTCAAAAGTGCAGTGGAGCCTTTTATCATGGATGAAATGAGTCAGGCTAGCAGATTGCAAACGGAGACTTGGCTAAATTCTATGTGGGGAAGTATTTTGACCGAAATGGAAGAAAGCATGGAGATCCCTGATGACACATTAGATCAATTGGCCGAAAACTTCACATTGCGATATGCTGAAGACGCCGTCGATGCGGGATTTGCCAATGGAGAAAAATACGAAGATGAGGTATTTGAAATACTGAAAGAGAAAGTTGGAATGGAAGATGACGAAAAATTAAATTTCGTCACTCTTCCAAAATACTTTAAGGCTCCTGCTTCAACGAAAGACAACGATGGAGAATTTACTTTCAGCTACAAAAAAGATAAAATCGCAGTTGTGTATGCATCGGGGGCAATAGGTTTGGGTGAAGGACAAGATGACGCTATCGGAAGCGATACATACGTTAAAGCAATAAAATCAGCTAGAGAAGACTCTACTGTAAAGGCAATTGTGCTTCGCGTGAATTCCCCGGGTGGAGTGGCATTGGCAGGAGATATGATTTGGCGAGAGGTGGATTTAGCAAGTGAGGCTAAACCAGTAGTGGTTTCAATGGGTGATGTAGCTGCCTCTGCGGGATATTACATCAGTGCACCTGCGGATAAAATATTTGCATCACCAAATACAATAACCGGGTCGATCGGAGTATTCGGAATCGTGCCAAATATGAAAGGGTTTTTCAACGACAAGATTGGAATGACATTCGATAATGTTGAGACCAACGACTTTGCCGACTTCGGTGGAGTGACACGGCCGCTAACTGATGGAGAGATGAGAATTCTGCAAAAATCCGTGGACCGAACATATGCGGACTTTCTTGGCAAAGTTTCAGCGGGAAGAGATCTTTCAGTAGAACTAGTTGATTCAATTGGCCAAGGTCGAGTTTGGACAGGTACGGATGCTTTAGAAATTGGTTTGGTTGATGAGCTGGGAGGATTGCAAGATGCCATCGAAGAAGCAGCAAGACTGGCCGAAATAGAGGATTATACCCTCAGAAACTTACCAAAAAGAGAGGATCCATTTGAGAAACTACTCAAGGATTTAAATATGGCAATGGTTAGGAACGCAATTGGCTTTAACGCAGAAGACGCAGAGTTGATTAAACAGTATAAGAAGATTCAAGAGATAAAGGGGCTTCAAGGTATTCAAGCTCGGCTACCTTATGAATTTACAGTCGAATAATTAACAACTTCCAAACACATTTGAGGCGCAGTTCGTATGGACTGCGCTTTTTTTAGCAGCTAAACCCCACTTCGTATCCCGTATATTTTCGAAGGTTTATTACTCTGTCCTTATTAAAATACAAATACTGGCCTCGAATACCAGTTAGTTTACCTTCGAACGAAGGGTCTTTCTCTAAATTAATGGTATTGACCTTTCCAGGATATTCCTCAACCGGATAAGAGAATTCGTGGATTGGTTCATCGGGAAGAGAAAACTCCTGAAAACGAGATGAAAAAAACGAGATGGCGGCTTCTCTCCATTCATTCAGATCCTCTGAATCTTGCACGTTGGTGAGCATTAAGCGCCAATCAGTCTTATCTGAAAAGTACTGTTTCAATTCTACCTCAAGTTCGCCGGCAAGTCTTCTATATGGCACCTTAGCAATATTCACTGCTCTTTGCGCTCCTTGATCCAACCATCTGGTTGGGATTTGGGTGTCTCGGGTAACTCCCACTTTAATGGATGACGTTTGTGCCAAATAAACAAAGTGGGGTTTATTGTGATGAGCCTCTTCCCACTCTACATCTCTGCCTTTTCCCAAATGAGCTTCGCATAATTCGGGTTTCACAATACAAGGAGCAGCCTCAGGTGCCGACCTGAAATGATCATAACAAAACCCCTGTCCGAAAGACTTCTTGATCCTTTTACCACACTTTATGCAAAAAATTGAACCCGTCCAATGAATTCTGAGTTGTCTGCCAAAGCATTCATTTAAAAGCGGTCCTTTCTCCCTATTCAAATTCAGAAAGTACTTCAAACCATCATCAGGTTCAATACTCATCTTTCGAACAACACCTAGTGCTTGCATACAGGGGCCTTTTTATTTTGGATTTTAGTTACCTTGGTTTCCTTTCAATCGGGTATGGCGTTTAACTCAGTCTTCTCTTGGTTTATGAAGAAGCGGTTTCATCAAATCGAACTCTTCATGAAGTACCCTATGGAGGTTCAAAATGAGTTGTTCGAACGACTCCTAAACACAGCCTCGTCGACAGCTTGGGGTAAGAAATATGACTATTCAGGGATACGCTCTCAACGCACCTTCAGAGAAAGAGTTCCCTTGCAAACCTACGAAGATCTGAAACACTATGTCGTAAGGCTCAAGCAAGGGGAACAAAATTTACTCTGGCCTTCGGATATTCAGTGGTTTGCAAAGTCTTCGGGAACCACCAGTGACAAAAGCAAGTTCATTCCAGTCAGTCGCGAAGCGTTGGAAGATTGCCACTACAAAGGAGGCAAAGACTTATTGGCTCTATACAATCACAACCATCCTGAGAACGAGCTATACAATGGAAAATCTCTCGTATTAGGTGGTAGCAGTCAAGTAAATCACTTCAGAAAAGACTCGTATTACGGAGATTTGTCGGCAATCATTATCAACAACCTTCCGTTTTGGGTTGAAATGAAGAGAATTCCCGATCGCTCCATTGCTCTAATGGATGAATGGGAAGAGAAAATTGAGCGAATGGCTCAAAGTGTGAAGGATGAAAATGTAACCAATATGGCCGGTGTTCCATCTTGGACCTTGGTTCTCCTAAAGCGCGTCTTGGAATTAAAAGGAATGGACACCATCGGAGAATTGTGGCCAAACCTGGAATTGTACATCCACGGTGGGGTAAGTTTTGCTCCGTATCGGGAACAATTTGATCGCCTGATTGGAAAAAAAGGAATGCATTACTACGAGAGTTACAATGCTAGTGAAGGCTATTTCGGTATTCAAGACAGAACTGATGCCAATGACATGCTTCTTATGTTAGACTATGGTATATACTATGAGTTTATCCCTTCGTATTTGGCCCATTTGGAACAACCACCTACTATTGGTCTTAGCGAAGTTCAGATAGGTGAGAATTATGAAATGGTCATATCCACCAACGGTGGACTTTGGCGTTACAGAATTGGTGATACTATAACTTTTACCACGAAGTTTCCTTTTCGAATACAAGTTACGGGGAGAACAAAGCATTTCATCAATGCTTTTGGCGAAGAGCTCATCATCGACAACGCTGAAAAGGCACTTGCGAAAACATGTGAAACTTGCAGTTGCAGTATAACGGACTATACGGCTGGCCCTGTATATATGAGCGAAAATACAAGCGGAAAACACGAATGGCTAATTGAGTTTGAAAAAGAACCAAAAGATTTAGAAATATTTACCCAATTACTTGATTCCAACTTGAAATCAATAAACAGCGATTATGAGGCTAAACGCACAGGTAATCTATCACTAGGTATGCCTCTGGTAAAGGTCGTTCCCAGGGGTACTTTCTACAAGTGGCTGAAAAAGCAAGGAAAGCTCGGAGGGCAGCATAAAGTTCCTCGATTATCAAATTCCAGAAAGTTTCTGGACGAAATTGGCAAAATGCTTGTTGAGCAGAGTGTATGAGATATTTACACTTTTTAATTGTACTCTTCTTCTGTCTTCCGGTTCTCTGTTCCGGCCAGTTCGTTGAGCAGTATTCTGTAGAGGGCGAATTCGATCGTCTGGAGCTGGACAACCTCCTGAACGTTTACACAATCAAAAATGCAGAGATTAAAAAGTATCGCTCAGATGGTGGCTTTTCGTTTCGATTTAGCGATAATCAATTAGGGGATGTCGGACTTTTTGACGTGACTTACCCCTTAAGACCTTTTGTGCTGTATCCTGATTTGAACTACCTCATTTTACTCGATAATACTTTGAGCAATAATAGGGGTCGCATAAATCTTCTCGATAGAGGAATCGGGCTTGGAAGTGTGGGGTGTTCATCTGTACAGAATCATTTTTGGATTTATGATGCGATGAACTTTTCGTTGATTCGAATGAATGAAAACTTCAAGGACGTTGCTAAAACCGGAAACTTATCGCAAATACTAAGAGTTGAACTGAATCCTGTTTTTATGGTAGAGTTTAATAACCGTGTTTATATGAATAATCCGGCAACGGGAATATTGGTATTCGATATTTTCGGAACCTACATTAAGACTATTCCATTGAAAGGCTTAAATAATTTTCAGGTCTTTGGAGATATCATAACCTATTTCAAAGACAACACGATTCACATTTACCAAACCAAGACATTCCAAGAAGAAAATCTGTCTTTGCCAATAAAATGCAGGGATGCAAAAATGATGGAAAATATCGTCATTGGCCTGCATAATAAGGGATTCACCGCTTGGCAAATTGTGGATCCCTGAAAACTTAAGGAAAGGCAATATTTGTATTTTTGCCCTCATTCATTCAAGCTTATGCACGTAGCCGTCGCAGGAAATATCGGATCTGGAAAAACCACCTTAACAGAGTTGTTAGCTAAACACTACAAGTGGGAAACTCATTTTGAGGATGTCGATGAAAATCCATACTTAATGGATTTTTACAAAGACATGCAACGGTGGTCTTTCAATCTCCAGATATACTTCCTCAACAGTAGATTTAATCAGATTGCCGATATCCGTACACAAAACATAAATGTGATCCAGGATAGGACTATTTATGAAGATGCTTACATCTTCGCTCCTAACCTGCACTCGATGGGCTTAATGACCACCCGTGATTTTGAAAACTACTTTTCCTTGTTCAATTCGATGGAGAAGTTCATCCAACCTCCTGATTTGCTCATTTATCTAAGAGCTACGGTTCCTGCTCTCGTAAACAATATCCAGAAGAGAGGAAGAGAATATGAAGAAGCTATCCGTTTGGATTATTTGAAGCGTCTTAACGAAAGATACGAAGCATGGATATCAACCTACGACAAAGGTAAATTACTCATCGTTGATGTTGATGATAATGCCTTCCATGAGAGTGCAGAAGATTTAGGAGAAATTATTAATGGAATTGACGCGGAAATTCACGGGCTATTTTGATCGGTACCTAGCGAAAACTAATAATCAGATATAAAAAAAGGCACTCTTTGGAGTGCCTTTTTTATATTCTGTATTTCTATCAAACTCTTATTTCGAAGGTAACTTGCACCTCATCATAGATCAACTTGTCTCCTAGATCTTCAAAGAAGGAAGCAGATCTGAATTTCACATCATGGTTGGCTCTATTAAAACTATAACCACCAATGAGATAATTTGCTCCGTCTCTTTGGGCAACCTTAAACTCTCCCCTAACATTACTCTCTTTATTCTTCAATAGAAGAACGCCTTCAAAAGTGTAAAAGTTGGGGTCTTCCGTTGCTTTTGTATTTGTCAATTTAAGAGAGGACGTCGGATAATTCTCAACATCAAAAAAATCAGGGCTTTTCAAATGGCCTACTAAATCAGCATTGGATTTTTCATCTTTTATATCCAGAACGTTGATAGAATGCATATCAACTTCGAAGAATCCACCTGTTAAATTTCCTTGATCAAAATTTAATTCTCCCTTGCCTACAAACGATCCATTGTGCTGGCCCGTAACCTTTTTTCCCAGCCAACCAAAATCGGCATTAGAAGCAGTAACCTCATAGGTGCCATTCAGACCTGACTCCGCAGTATCTTCAGATTCGGCAGGAGCTACAACAGATTCTTGGGCATCTTCAGAATGTCCATGTCCGCCCATTTCACCCAAGATTGGAGCAATTACCAATCCCACCAGACAAGTTAACTTAATAAGGATATTCATCGAAGGACCAGAGGTATCCTTAAATGGATCACCTACAGTGTCTCCTGTAACGGCAGCTTTATGTGCATCTGAGCCCTTATAGGTCATCTCTCCGTTGATCTCAACACCTGCTTCAAAAGATTTCTTTGCATTATCCCATGCCCCACCGGCATTGTTCTGGAATATGGCCCACATCACACCTGAAACACAAACACCAGCCATGTAGCCACCCAGTGGCTCAGCGCCGAAAATAAGTCCGATTAAAATTGGTGTGATAATGGTAATTAAACCTGGCAGGAGCATTTCCTTAAGCGCCGCACGCGTTGAAATATCAACACACTTGGCGTACTCAGGGGTACCCTTTCCTTCCATAATTCCAGGAATTTCCCTGAATTGGCGACGCACTTCCTGGACCATTTCCATGGCAGCTCGACCTACAGATTGCATAGCCAAAGCGGAGAAAATGACAGGAATCATCCCGCCGACAAAGAGCATTGCCAAAACATCTGCTTTAAAAATGTTGATCCCATCTATTCCTGTGAAGGTCACATAAGCCGCGAAAAGAGCTAAAGCAGTCAATGCTGCTGAAGCAATGGCAAATCCTTTTCCAACTGCTGCCGTTGTATTACCAACTGAGTCGAGAATATCAGTTCTTTCTCGAACATGTTTCTCCAATTCACTCATTTCCGCAACCCCACCGGCATTATCTGCAATAGGGCCGAATGCATCTATAGCAAGTTGCATTGCGGTTGTTGCCATCATAGCCGAAGCGGCAAGAGCTACACCGTAGAAACCTGCCAGCGCATATGAACCAAAAATTGCGGCGGCAAAAAGGATTACCGAAAAGAAGGTCGATTTCATACCAACCGCCAATCCCGCGATGATATTTGTAGCAGCACCGGTCGATGAGTTTTGTACAATATCCAATACGGGCTTCTTACCTAAACTCGTGTAGTGCGCAGTTACCATGGAAATTAATGCTCCTACCGCTAAACCAATACATGCAGAGAAGAAGACATTAATTGAAGGTACATCTCTCATGATTTGATTTCCTGCTTCGTCTACTTCTCCGAAGAATGCCATACTAAGTGTTTCGGGAAGCATCCAATCGATCAAGAAGTAGCTGGCAACCAAAGTCAAAAGAATCGAGACCCAGTTACCTAAATCCAAGGCTTTCTGAACCTGTGCTTCTTTCGCAGAATTATCCTTAATTCTAACCAGAAAAGTCCCAATGATAGAAGCGAAAACTCCCACTCCGGCAATAACCAACGGAAGTAAGATTGGACCCATATTATTGAATGCATCGGTAAACTGAGCCGATGAAGACATATCCTTGATCAAATAGTTTCCCAATACCATGGCTGCCAAAACTGTAGCAACATAAGATCCGAAAAGGTCTGCACCCATTCCGGCAACATCTCCAACATTGTCTCCTACATTGTCAGCAATGGTAGCTGGGTTTCTCGGGTCATCTTCGGGTATACCGGCTTCTACCTTTCCTACAAGGTCGGCACCTACGTCGGCAGCTTTCGTATAAATACCACCGCCGACGCG
The DNA here is from genome assembly GCA_964635965.1 of uncultured Cryomorphaceae bacterium. GTDB lineage: Bacteria > Bacteroidota > Bacteroidia > Flavobacteriales_D > Cryomorphaceae > JAKVAV01. The sequence continues at coordinate 8,088 of CAZWQX010000049.1, read as the reverse complement.
TGCAAACAAAGCAATCGATTCAGCTCCTAAAGAGAATCCTGCCAGTGTCTCCAAAACAATGGTCATATCCATGTAGAAGTCACCTCCTTCAGACATGAACTGACTCAAGAAAAACCAAAATAGAAGGCTCAAACCCAGAACCGCCAACCCGGCAACTCCCAAGCCCATGACCGTTCCTCCACCGAAAGAAACTTTTAACGCTTGAGGCAGGCTTGTTTTGGCGGCCTCCGCGGTGCGTGCATTCGCCTCAGTAGCAATGCGCATTCCAATGTTTCCAGCCAAAGCCGAGAACACAGCACCGATAATAAACGCAGGAATGATCATCCAACTTGTCGTATCGACGTATTGAGAAATTCCAAAAAGTGCAGCAGATGCGATTAATACAAAAATGAGCAGCAATCTATACTCCGCTCCTAAAAACGCCAAAGCACCTTCTTTAATGGCTTTGGAAATCTCTTTCATTTTGTCACTTCCAGAGTCTTGACTCTTAACCCATCTGGCCTTTATAGCCATTACAATTAGACCAACAACTGCAAGAAGTGGTGCTACCAACAAAATATTATTCATCTCTAAAAAGTATTACTTTTCGATTTCGGGGGGCAAAAATAGACTTTTTAATGTATTGCCTGCAATGACGATTCCTCAGTCGCCTAAATATGATTATTTCGTAACGTAAGAAACCTCTTTAACGGCCTTCACTGTTCTCGCTACATTTGGAACTGACTCATCGATTAGAGGGATGGCAAAAGCAAAAGGAGTATCAGCTAAGGTTACCCTTTTAACAGGCGCATCCAAGTAATCAAATGCCTTCAACTGCACTTGATGCGAGATTTCGGATGATATGGATGCCACCGGGTGACTTTCTTCAATAATTACCAAGCGATTTGTCTTTTTTACACTTTCAACAATCGTTTCGATATCCAATGGTCTGATCGTTCTTAAGTCGATGACTTCAGCACTTATCCCCTCTTTCGCCAACTCTTCAGCGGCAGCCAACACTACTTTCATGATCTTACCGAATGAAACCAAAGTCACATCAGTACCTTGTTTTTTCACATCTGCAATACCGATAGGAATGATGTATTCCCCTTCTGGAACTTCACCTTTATCTCCATACATTTTTTCAGACTCCATCACCAAAACAGGATCCTCATCTCGTATAGCAGCTTTTAAAAGCCCTTTAGCATCGTAAGGATTAGAAGGTGTTACAACCTTAAGACCTGGAACATTGGCGTAAAAACTCTCAAAACTCTGTGAGTGAGTTGCGGCCAATTGACCCGCGGGACCATTAGGCCCTCTGAAAACAACAGGGGAACCGAATTGTCCTCCGCTCATCTGAAGCATCTTGGCAGCGCAGTTAATGATCTGGTCAGAAGCTAGTACCGCAAAATTCCAAGTCATAAACTCCACAATTGGACGGAGTCCATTCATGGCGGCTCCAACGGCTATTCCTGCAAAACCCAATTCACTGATGGGTGTATCAATGACCCGGCGAGGACCGAATTCATCCAACATTCCCTTACTTGCCTTGTAAGCACCGTTATACTCAGCAACTTCCTCTCCCATCAGAAACACGCGTTCATCACGACGCATTTCTTCACTCATGGCTTCACAAACTGCTTCTCGGAACTGAATCTCTCTCATATTTCTAATTTTTCGAGCGCCAAAATTAGTAATAAATTGATGTCAACGCCATAAAAGGCCTTTGAGGCCATTGTTTCTGAAAATCCGTTCATTATTGGTTACAATTCTTTAGAAAGTACATCAATATATTTGCCAGATTTGTTATGCATGCATACCTTTGTGAGAAATTCAATGTCAGTCTCCGTTGCGAAATGGAGTACTTTTGACCACCATTTATTGAAAAGCAAAATTGCAGAATATGAAGATTTTAGTCGGAATCAGCAAAGCGCCTGATACCACAACCAAAATCTCCTTCACTGAAGGAAACACGAAATTTAACGAAGACAAAGTTCAGTTCATTGTCAATCCTTATGACGAGTGGTATGCTCTGGTAAGGGGCTTGGAATTGAAAGAAAGAGACGGTGGCAGTGTAACTACAATAACAGTAGGAAGTGCTGATCACGATCCGATCATTCGAAAAGCCCTTGCAATCGGAGCTGATGACGCAGTCAGAATAAACACCGAACCAACTGATGCTTATTTCGTTGCACGACAAATTGCCGAATACGCAAAGGATAAAGGGTTTGATCTGATTCTTTTGGGTAAAGAGACCATTGATTACAATGGAAGTCAAATAGGCGGTATGGTAGCAGAAATGCTAGATATGCCTTTCGTATCGATTGCCTCAAAACTTGAGATCGCCGGAAATGTCGCGACGATTGAACGAGATGTGCAAGGAGGAATTGAAGTATTGGAAGGAGAGCTCCCTATGGTTATAAGCAGTGCAAAGGGAATGGCCGAGCAAAGAATTCCAAATATGAGAGGAATTATGGCGGCGAGGACAAAACCATTGAATGTGGTAGAACCGGTTGCGGCCGAAGCACTGACTGAGGTAGTTGAATATGCTCTTCCCTCAGAGAAAGGTGAAGTCAAGATGATCGATCCTGAGAACATGGATGAATTAATTAATCTGCTTCACAGTGAGGCAAAAGTAATTTGATAAAATCTTAGAAAGATGTCAGTATTAGTATTTGCAGATTCAAAAGGAGGACAGATTTCCAAGGCTGCTGCTGAAGCCATTACATATGGAAAACAAATTGCAGCCAAATCCTCTTCAACAGTAACTGTTATAACTTATGGAGAAGTAGGAGAGACTGATCTTTCGGCCTTGGGCAATTTTGGTGCTTCTAAGGTTTTGATCAACCGCAGCGTTAGTAATGAAAATGACGAAACGCTTACGAAGTTAGTAGAGGAAGCAGCCAATTCCGAGGGTGCCAAGATGATCATTTTCTCATTTGACGCTTTGGGTAAAATATTAGCGCCAAGATTATCAGCAAAACTCGGTGCAGGTCTGGTAGCAGGAGCGATTTCTGTTCCTGAAATAGATGGAGATGCCTTAACGGTGAAGAAAAACGTTTTTTCAGGTAAAGCCATTGCGACTTTCAAGATCACTTCTGAAATCAAAATTTTGAGTTTGTTACCCAATTCAATCCCAGTCGATAACAGTGAAGGAGCTGCCGAAGTGGTTGAGTTCTCACCAAGTCTACCTGAAGGAAGACTCAAGGTGAAAGAAACACGAACAGTTGGAGGAGATGGCATACCTCTTCCGGAAGCTGAGTTGGTTGTTTCTGCAGGTCGTGGACTAAAGGGTCCCGAAAACTGGGGGATCGTTGAAGAATTAGCAACCGAACTTGGAGCGGCTACGGCTTGTTCGCGACCGGTTTCTGATATGGATTGGCGACCTCACCACGAGCATGTCGGACAAACGGGAATCGCCATTCGTCCAAATCTCTATATCGCAGCTGGAATTTCGGGTGCCATACAGCACTTGGCAGGTGTTAATGGGAGCAAAACCATTGTAGTTATTAACACCGATCCCGAAGCGCCTTTTTTCAAGGCCGCCGATTACGGTATTGTAGGTGATGCCTTTGAAGTGTTACCTCGATTAACTGAAGCTGTGAAGAAATTCAAAGCTGCGAACTAGCTCTTTAAAGACGGTAAAATTCGTATCTTTAAAATTCATGTTTCAAAGCGGCCTCAGGGCCGCTTTGATTTACTACTTAAGCGAATTACTTTTGCCCGAAGCCCAAAAGGCCTCATTGAATGGATAAAATTGAACTGTCAGTCGTAGGATTGTCTTACAGTCAAACTCAGACGGGAGCATATGCCCTCATACTGAAAGAAAAGGCAGGTAACAGACGACTACCCATCATTATTGGGGGCGCAGAGGCACAGGCTATTGCTATTCCTCTCGAAAAAATGACTCCGAGCAGGCCATTGACTCACGATCTGTTCAAGAGCTTTCTTGACAGTTTTGGAATAATCATCACTCAGGTAATAATTTACAATTTGGTAGAAGGGATTTTCTTTGCCAAAATAGTTTGCCTGAAAGAAGGAAAAGAGGTCGAAATAGATGCCAGATCGAGTGATGCAGTTGCGTTAGCACTCCGTTGTGAAGTACCTATCTACACCCATGATTTTATCTTGAGTTCGGCGGGAATAATTATCGACGAAGATGAGGAAGAAGATTCTGAAGAAACGGCACTCGAGGAAATCAGCTTAGAATCAGGTGAAACGGAAGAACCTGAAAATGTTGGAAGCATAGCCGATCTTAAAAAGAAACTTAAGCAAGCCCTGGAAAAAGAAGATTACGAAAAGGCTTCGAAAATAAGGGACGAGATCAACCGCAGGTCAAAAAAGTAGTTTTGATCGAACTTTAAAGTCTGCATTAACCCTCTTCCAGGGCTGATCCTCAAATAAATCAGTTAACCCAGAATCATTCCTGCAATTGCAGCAGAAAGCAGCGAAGCTAAGGTCCCTCCGAGCAAAGCGCGCATACCATATTTAGACAATAAGGAGCGTTTACCAGGAGCAAGAGAACCAATACCTCCAACTTGGATTCCAATACTCGCAAAATTGGCGAATCCACAGAGCATGTAAGTACTCATCAAAACGGATTTCTGAAAGGCAAATCCACCCGCTTCGGGACCCAAGGCTTTGTACTTTGCCAAACTGGTGTAACCAACAAATTCTGAAGCAATTATCTTTTCACCGAGAAGCTGACCTGTAAGTGTAATATCACTTGATGCAACCCCAATCACCCACATCAAGGGAGCGAAGGTATATCCCAAAATGAACTCTAATGAGAGTCCCTCATATTTTCCCGATGTGGCTTCGGTAATGGTATTGTTAAGTCCGGTAGCATCTCCAATCCAGCCAAAAAAGCTATTGAACATTGCTATGAATGCAAAGAATACCAGTAGCATGGCACCAACGTTTGCTGCAAGCTTGAGGCCTTCAGTTGTTCCTCGTGACATGGCATCCAAAAAATTACTTCCGATTTTATCTTGTGACACATTTATCTCAGTATCAATCTCTTCAGTTTGAGGCACCAGAATCTTCGAAATAACCACCGCTCCCGGTGCTGCCATAACGGACGCAGCGAGAAGATGCTTAGCAAACTCTCGTCGCATCACTTCATCTTCTCCACCCAGAAATCCGATATATGCTGCCAAAACTCCACCGGCTACAGTTGCCATTCCACCGATCATTACCAACAAAATTTCAGATCGAGTCATCTTTTCCAAATACGCTTTTACCAAAAGTGGGGATTCCGTTTGTCCCAGAAATATGTTACCTGCTACCGAAAGACTTTCCGCACCGGAAAGGCGCATTGTTTTAGTCATAAACCAAGCCAATCCATAAACCACTTTTTGAATAATTCCGAGGTAGAACAAAACACTTGTGAGTGCTGAGAAAAACATGATGGTGGGCAGAATCTGAAACGCAAAAATGTAACCGTAAGACTCGACGTTCATCAAATCGCCGAGAAGAAAGGTTGAACCTGCCTTGGTGAAATCAAGCACCTTGACGAAAAGACCACCAACGAACTCAAAAAACGCCTGCACAATTGGTACTTGAAGCACTCCAATAGCCAAGGCTACCTGAATAGTCAAACCAATCCCGACCACTCTCCAGGAAATCGCCTTACGATTCGTACTAAATACCCAAGCAATACCCACCAGAACGACCATACCGAGCAAGCCACGCATTAGAGAACCCGCACCGAAACCTTGCAATGGTTCAACGGTTTGTGCTGATTCGGTAATTTGTGCGGATATGGGCTCAGGGAATAAAAATCCTGTGAGAGTAATAATCAGAATGGTTAACAAACGTCTATTCATCATAATAGCATAGTGGTAGGCAAGCCTTTTAATTGCGACAATTACTATTGGAACCGCTACAATATCATCAGGTACTTGCAGATCTTCTAAATATAACTCCGGTTCGCAAAGGCGCCAGTCGAAGATGGCTAAAGGTAAAAAAACCTGACTTCGCCAATCTTTCAATCGGCTTATTAGGTGCTCCGTTTTAACAGGTGAATTTTAGTTTTCCATTTATGGTTATAGAGAGGCATGCATAATCCCGAATTTATCCGTTGAAAACATTGGAAAAGTAGCCTTTGAGAAATACTTCATTTGATACCAGGCTTAGTAAATTTGAGCTTCAGATCAAATTCAATATGCAAGCATACCACGATCTTCTCCATCACATTATGGAGAACGGAGTAGATAAACCAGACAGAACAGGAACGGGTATTCGAAGTGTATTCGGATACCAAATGAGGTTTGACCTGTCAGAAGGATTTCCCCTTGTCACGACTAAGAAGCTTCACCTTAGAAGCATCATTCACGAATTACTCTGGTTTCTAAAAGGTGATACCAATATTGCCTATTTGAAGGAAAATGGAGTCAGAATCTGGGATGAATGGGCTGATGAAAATGGTGATCTAGGACCTGTATATGGCTATCAATGGAGAAGCTGGCCGAATCCAAATGGTGGCAGCATCGATCAGATATCTCACCTCATCGAAAATATCAAAAAGAATCCTTACAGTCGCAGGCATATTGTCAGCGCATGGAATCCCGCTTTCGTCGAGGATATGGCCTTACCTCCTTGCCATACACTTTTCCAGTTTTATGTAGCTGAAGGCAAATTAAGTTGTCAGCTCTACCAAAGAAGTGCCGATACATTTTTGGGCGTTCCCTTTAACATAGCGTCGTATGCCTTGTTGACAATGATGATCGCGCAAGTATGTGATCTGGAGTACGGTGAGTTCGTTCATACATTTGGAGATGCGCATATTTACTCCAATCATTTTGAACAGGTTGAAGAACAATTATCGAGGGAACCCCGACACCTTCCTAAAATGGAAATAAATCCAAACGTTAAAGACATCTTCGGTTTTGCGTATGAAGACTTTACCCTTTTGGATTACGACCCGCACCCACATATCAAAGCTCAGGTTGCAGTATGACCGTATACAGCATTGCCGCCGTTGCAGAAAACAAAGCTATCGGAAAGAACAACGACTTGATTTGGAAGCTTCCGGATGATATGAAATTCTTCAAGGACTCAACACTGAATCAAGTCATCATCACGGGCCGAAAAAATTATGAATCCATTCCTCATAATTTCCGCCCCTTACCTAATAGAATAAACATCATTCTGACAAGGGACAGAAATTATCAAGCCGAAGGAGCTGTAATCTGCCATTCCCTTTCTGATGCAATTGATTATTGCGAAAAACACAATCATGAATCAGTTTACGTAATTGGAGGGGGGCAGGTGTATCGCGAAGCTCTGAAAGAAGGACTGGTTGACGTCATGTTGATCACTCAAGTTCATGCCGAATTTGAGGCAGACACGTTTTATCCCGAGTTCGAGAAGTCCGAATGGACGAAGGAGATTATTTCTGAGCATGGCATTGATGAAAGACACGATTATCCCTTCACAATTGAAAAATGGACTAAAAACTAGTTTTTACCGTTTATCAGTGAAGAACTACCGATTAACAATTTTTGGCACCTTTTATGATATGAATCGGGAAGTTTGGTTTTGAATTAACTTTCTTTAGGTCGTGAAAAAGGATTTTGGACACATTGTAACCTTCGCATTATTAACGATTATGATCGTTTCGGGGGCCGTTTTTGCCCTAGGGCAGTTAAGAACGGATATCGACAATGGAGTCTTCACTTCAAACGATTCGGTTTTTCCAGTGACCTTCGTCGATGGCAAATCATCGTTGGATACTCTCCGTTTCTTGACTAATCCTTCCTATGACTATTGTGAATACAATCGATCCGAAAATGGCGACCAATATTGTGACGAATTGTCACAAACTGTAGTCAGGGTAAATCCAAAGAGTGTTGATTGCAAGAAGATCTCTGATTCAAAGAAATTTGCGGCAAACGCTTCTTTAAATCTGATGTATGAAACGTACAAGGTCAAGCGCGAAAAAGACTCTTGTTCAACGACATTTATTGTGACAATTGAGTCGTTTGACACTTATTTGGAAAGTTTGTCGGATGAAGAAATTCGAGACTACAGCACTTCTTTTCCAACAGAAGAGGATTTCACCCATGCCCTAAGGTCAGAAGAGAGTTTTGATCTGATTCGAAAGTA